>JAJZIP010000191.1 GCA_021810525.1 Actinomycetes bacterium
TCACAAGTGTTCACAAGTGTTCATAGGTGTTTACAGGTAATTTCTTGCTAACTACTGTCAAACTACTGTCATTTCTAACCCGCAAAATATAAAGTAACCTACGTCTACTACTTCTTGCACTTGACTAAATGTTTATAACCATTCAAGAGAATAACACCCGAGCAGCTGCCGAGTGAGTTAGGTATCCACTTTGATCAGCCCGCTATAACGGTCACCAATTACGACAAATTTTCTCGAAAATAGCTAACGGTAGTGTAACCTGGCAAGTAACGACTTCGAACTAACAGATTCTGTTGCGAACAAACAGCTCAATATTCACGGCTAGCTATGGTCCATCTTCTACCACAGCTATTAAATCGCCAGCCTCTACTCTTGACACCTTGGAAATGGCTACTCTTTCGATGACTCCATCTACAGGGCTGGTGATTGCTGCCTCCATCTTCATCGCCTCAATTGTTGCAACCGTTTGACCGGCAGTAACTCGATCTCCTTGTGATATTTGAACTGATACAACACCGCTGAATGGTACTGCAATATGACGAGGATTTGCCGCATCAGCCCGTTCGTTTGCCGGCTTTTCTGCCTTTACGGATCTATCTCGTACTGAAACTACCCGGGGCTGGCCGTTTAGCCTGCAATAGACATCACGATAGCCACGAACATCTGCTAAACCAATTGCATCAAGTGAAAGATATAGTTTTACTCCTGGGCTAAGTAGTACCGCAGTTTCTTCTCCGGGAGCAAGACCATAGAAAAATGGGCTGGTCGGTAACACTGACAACGAACCGAAAGATTCTACAGCTTCTCGGTAGTCGTGTGTGGGTCCGGGAAAAAGAATCTCATTTAGAATCTCAGTTGGATCAGAACCATTCAGTTCATCATCTTGCTCGGATGTGAGAGGTTTAGGTCCGTAACCGGTGATTTTACGGCCCTCTAAGGCTTTGGTGCGGAAAGGTTCCGGCCAACCTCCAGGGGGAGTTCCGAGTTCACCTGCCAAAAATCCGATAACACTTTCTGGGATATCGTATTTATCCGGTGATTGTGCAAAATCATCTGGGTCAACCCCTTTTGCCACTAGGTGGACTGCTAAATCCCCAACTACTTTAGATGACGGAGTGACTTTGATTATATTGCCAAGCATCTCATTTACCCGGGCATAAGTCTCTTCAACCTCTTCGAAGCGATCTCCAACGCCGAGGGCTATTGCCTGTTGGCGGAGATTTGAGATCTGTCCTCCTGGAATCTCATGTCTATAGACCCTTCCAGTTGGCGATGGTATACCACTTTCAAAGGGTTCATACAGCTGCCTTATACTTTGCCAATATGGTTCAAGAGAGGAAAGCGCCTCAAGTGAGATTCCGCTTGAATGCTTCGTGTAATCAGTGGCTGCGACAATTGCAGAGAGGGACGGCTGTGAAGTAGTCCCTGCCAACGCTGGGTTCGCCCCATCAATTGCATCCACTCCAGCTTCTAGTGCGGCAAGGTAGGCGGCCAGCTGACCGCCTGAGGTGTCATGGGTATGCATGTGAACTGGTAAGTCAAAGTTTGAACGAAGTGAACTGACCAAGGTACGAGCTGCAGGTGCGCTGCATATTCCGGCCATATCTTTTATGCAAAGGATATGGGCACCTGCTTCTACCAGTTGTTCGGCCAAGCGAAGATAATAATTAAGTGTATAGAGGTTCTCTGAAGGAGAAGACAAGTTGCCGGTATAGCAAAGAGTGCCCTCCACCACTTTTCCCTCGGAAAGGACTGCATCTATAGCTGGCCGCATCTGACTTACATCGTTGAGGGCATCAAAGATGCGGAATATGTCTATTCCCTTGGCTGCAGCCTGTTTTATAAAAACTTCGGTTACCTTTTGCGGCTGAGGTGTGTAAGCAACCGTGTTTTGCCCTCGCAGTAACATCTGTAAACAGATGTTGGGAACTCTCTCTCTGAGTTCTATGAGTCTTTCCCATGGGTCTTCTTTCAAAAAACGAAGAGCCACATCATAAGTTGCTCCACCCCAGGCCTCAAGGCTAAGAAGTTGTGGAGTAAGTCTTGCTATGTAAGGTGCCACTGTTAATAAATCAAAGCTTCTCAGACGGGTAGCTAGCAGAGATTGGTGAGCATCTCTAAGGGTGGTATCAGTAATTGCGATGCTGGTCTGATTTCGGAGCATCCTTGAGAACTCAGCTGGGCCTACTTTATCTAGCAGCTGTCGTGATCCATCTGGTATGGGTTGGCTTAGATCTAGTTCATGGAGTTTGGATATAGGGTCTATCTTCAATGGAGCTTCACCATTTGGCTTATTCACAGATACGTCAGCTAGATAGCCGAGAAGGCGAGTGCCTCTATCTGCGCTTCGTTTTGCCTTCAGCAGTTGTGGATGTTCTTCTATAAAGGCGGTGGTTATATTTCCGGAACGAAAATCAGGATCTGAAAGCAGTTCCAGAAGAAACGAGACATTGGTACTAACTCCACGAATGCGGAATTCAGCCAGGGCTCGGGCTGACCTGTCAACTGCTTGGGAAAAGTTCCGGCCACGACAGGTTACCTTTACCAGCATTGAATCGAAATAAGGTAGTACTTCAGCACCGGCATATGTGGCTTCATCTAGCCGAACCCCAGCTCCTCCTGGAGTCCGGTATGCAGATATCCGGCCGGTGTCGGGGCGAAAGTCCGCAGATGGATCTTCTGTTGTGACCCTACACTGAAGTGCCGATCCCAAGACTTGGATACAGTCTTGGTCGATTTTGAGATCTGAAAGGGACTCTCCTGAGGCGATTCTTAGTTGCGCCTGGACAATATCTATTCCGGTAACTTCTTCAGTAACAGTGTGCTCTACTTGGATGCGTGGATTCATTTCAATAAATACGTGCTTGCCCGCATCATCAAGCAGGAACTCTACTGTGCCTGCGTTTTGATAACCTATAGTTTTGGCAAAGTGTACAGCATCGGCACAGATATTCTCCCTGATCTCTGGATCGAGATTTGGAGCAGGTGCTATCTCAACCACTTTTTGGTGACGCCTTTGTACCGAGCAGTCTCGTTCAAACAGGTGGACTGTATTTCCGCTTGAGTCTGCCAGGATCTGTACTTCAATATGGCGCGGCCTAATAACTGCTTGTTCAATAAAGACCGTGGAATCTCCAAATGCCAGTTCAGCCTCTGCCATAGCGGAGTTGATAGAAGATATGATGTCCTTTTGACTTTGTACAAGTCGTAAACCTCTTCCGCCACCTCCGGCTGCAGCCTTTACAAATACCGGGAAATCTATTTCTTCAGCTGCAATTGCAAGTGCCTTGGGATCTGAGTTAGATTTTATGGACTGAAGTACTGGTATTTGAGCTTGCGAGGCTGCCTCAAGTGCTTTGACTTTATTTCCAGTAAGTGCAAGTACTTGAGCCGAAGGACCGATGAATTTGATGCCGTTTTCCTCACAGGCTCTTGCCAGAAGTGGATTCTCAGAGAGAAATCCATAGCCAGGGTATATGGCATCTGCACCACACTGTAGAGCTTTACCTACTATGGAATCGACATCGAGATAGGAGCGTAAAGGATGTCCTGGGGTTCCTATTTGATAGCTCTCGTCTGCTTTTAGCCGATGTGGAGAATATCGATCTTCGTAGGCATAGACTGCAACGGTTCGAATACCTAGCTCGGTTGCGGCCCTGAACGCCCTAATAGCTATCTCTCCACGATTTGCAACTAATACCTTTTGAAACACTGGAACCTCCTGTTATTTACTTTTGCATGTCCGGTGGTTTTGGAGTTGCAGTGGGTCGGGCTTTGGAAACTAGGTTGCGTGTGCTTGCGATTCAAGGATGGTTTTCTCTTCAAATGATGTCGCTGGGATTAGTTACTTGTACAGTGCGGAAACGTAATGTTGAGTATCAAAGTTGCTTATTCATTGATTTTGATTTGGGCAATAAGTTCTATTTCAACAGGTATTCCAAAGGGAAGCTCAGCAACGCCGATTGCACTTCGAACGTGTCTACCTTTCTCACCAAAAAGTTCTACCAGAAGATTGGAGGCAGCATCGATCACACTGGTTTGACTGCCAAATCCGGGGGCGCTTCTCACGTATCCGGTTAGACGTATAATCCTCTCGATTTTGTCGAGACTTTCCAAAGCAGACCGAAGAGCCGAGAGCGCGTTCAACGCCGCAATCTCTGCGGAATCCGATGCTTTCTCAATTGTGACGTCACCTCCAACATAACCAAGATTGCGGCGAATGCCATGGAGTATGGGTCCCATTCCAGAGGTAAATACAAGGTTGCCTACGACGAGAGCAGGTGTGTAATTTCCTTGAGGTTTAGGTGTGATTGGAATCTCGATCCCTAATTCGCGTGCTCGAGTTTCTATTTTGTCACCAGAATTGTTCATTGTGTAGCCTTTATTCAACGAGGCCTCGAGCTGGAACGTCATTTATCTCTTCGACAATCCCGTCACGTACCCCAAACCAGTAATTTGCTAAATTCGTAACGACACAGGCGTGATTTGGAACTACTTCCACTACATCGCCGACTTGGCGCGAGAAGTCCGATTCATCCAGCTCTACAACCGAGTGTTCTTCCCAAACCCGAGTAATCTGCGAGTTGGGGTGCATTGTAATTTGCCCAAAAACAGGACTTTTGAGTACACTTGGACGATCTGACGCAAGTACTTTTGTGCCAGCATCTAAAACTGCACGGTTTTGGCACGGTTTACTCATTATCGTGCTTCTTATTTTCAACGCGCACGCATCAATGCCATGTATACCTAATCTAGCGTAGTTCATATCGCCAAAAACGTAGGTTCCAGGCCTAACCTCTGTCACCCCGTCCACCTCAATCGCGAAGGGAGTGCCAGGAGTTCCAGACACACTTACTGTATATGCTGGTATACCTTTGTTTTGAAGATATAATGCCACTGCGACAGCTGTTTCGGCTTCGTTCCGAGCCCACTTTTTTCGTACATCAGGGTTGGGATCTCCTGGTCGATATCCAGCAAATGAAAAGACGCCCACTAGATTTAATCCATCAAGTTTTGCTATTCTCGTCCCGAGATCTTTGGCTTCTTCTGGAGGGCATCCCGTGCGTTCAAGCCCGGTATCTATGTCTAAAAGGACTTCTAGTTGAATACCCGCCGATATTGCCGCTTCAGATAGAGCTTGTGCAACTTCCAGATTGTCTACACAGCTGCGCAATTTAACGCGTTTGGCGAGCTCTATCAATTGCTTGATCTTTTGCTTTCCTACAACTTGATATGCAAGAAGTATGTCGTCGAAGCCTTCGTCTGCAAAAACCCGTGCTTCACTAAGTTTGGCCGTGGTAATTCCAACGGCCCCGTAGGAAAGCTGCATTTTTCCGACCGATGGTGTCTTGTGTGTCTTGATATGGGGGCGTAAATTTACTCCATGACTTGAAACGGTATGAGCCATGTTGGAAATGTTGGACTCGAGAATATCAAGATCAACCACAAGACATGGAGTGTCTAACATTTCCACTGGTTGACCGATCAGTTCTCTCGGATTGTAATTTGAAATGAGTGATCTAGGTCCGTTCATTGATTCCCCTTTAAAAAGTTTGATTAGTTTTCAAGCTGTATCAATCCAAGAGTTTTAGAAGTGCAATTTCATTTGTTTAGTCTTGTAGGTACGCTACTGTTTGGTAGGAGAGGAACTCTTCGAGTCCGAGTTGTCCGCCTTCGGCACCCCTACCACTAAATTTTCTCCCGGAAAATGGTATTTGAGGTGTATTGGGAGTAGCTGTATTTATGCCAATTATGCCTATGTCAAGGCACCGAGCAAGTTTTCGTGCTTGTTCTAAGTCATTAGTGGAGATATAACCGCTTAGTCCATATCGTATATTTCCGATTATATTGATCGCTTCGTCAAGTTCCTTGTAGGGAAGAATGGAAATAACGGGTCCAAATATTTCTTCTTGCACTATTTGTGCAGTTGGACTTGGTGATAGGCAAACTGCTGGAGAGCTGAAATGTCCATCAGGTAAAGTT
>JAJZIP010000192.1 GCA_021810525.1 Actinomycetes bacterium
AGTCCCTCTCGAAAGAACAGGACCTGATCTCGTCAACCTGTCGCCCGTCACGTCTCATCTAAGAACTTCCTTCCCAAACCACCTGTTTTGCATCTTCCAGTTCCGGGCCCAAAAGCCTGTGCCCCAGTTCCTTGAACCTTTCCGGATCTCCTGACGACAAGAAGACATACTCCCCCGCCGTATCCTCCCGCCCTGAGAGTCCAGAACTTGCCAGGAGTTCACTGACCTCGAATGCTGTCTCTTCAGCGGAAGATATCAGGACGACATCTCTTCCAACAACGTCTTGGATAACTCTGGCCAAGAAAGGATAGTGTGTACACCCCAACAAGAGTGTATCAACCTTGGCGTTGTTCACCGGGTGCAATAGTCTGGCAGCAAGGACCCTAACTTGCTCGGAATCGGTCTCTCCTGCCTCAACGAATTCGACAAGTCCTGGACACGCGGCACAGGTCAGCTCGACCGTTGGATCAAGGGCTCCAACCTCTTTCTGATACGCCCCTGAAGCGATTGTCCCAACCGTCCCAATGACCCCCAAACGTCCCGAGGATGATGCCGCAACTGCTGATCTCGCCCCAGGAGCTATAACTCCGAGAATTGGAAGACTGAACCTCGTCTTCAGTGAGTCGAGCGCTACTGAAGACGCCGTGTTGCAGGCGACTATCAGCATCTTCACGTCATATGCTTCTATTAGATATTCTGCGATCTGATGTGAAAATTCTATGATCTCATCCGGTCGGCGCGGTCCATAGGGATATCTGGCCGAGTCTCCAAAATAGACGAGGGACTCGTTGGGCACCAAGTCGACAAGAGCGCGGACGATCGTCAGTCCACCGAAGCCGCTGTCAAAGATGCCAATGGGCCGAGGATCCACCTCGACAGTCTATCGAAACATGTACTTGAGACCTGAGCGTGAACAAAAAGAATCGATATGAATCACTGAATCGCTGCTCGCCGGAAATGCCCGACACTCTAAAAGTAGATTATCTTTTTTGCCCGCTCTGTGACCTGATCGATGTCGTCGGTCCAAGCTCCCGTCGAGAGATACTTCCACCCTGCGTCGCAAACAAGGGTGACGATGGTCCCTTCGTTAATTGCCTTGGCACACTTCACCGCACCGGCCATTATCGCACCGGAGGAGATCCCTACGAAAAGTCCGACATCGGTCATCCTCTTGGTCCATTCGATAGACTCTTTCGGACCAACCACGGTCTTTCTGTCCAATAGGTGCTCGCCATCATTGTCAATGAATATTGGAGGAATGTAACCATCGTCAAGATTCCGCAGACCGTCCACCATCTCTCCCGACGGAGGCTCGATAGCCCATATCTGGACCTTCGAATTCTTTTCCTTTAGATAGCGGCCGACGCCCATGAGGGTGCCGGAGGTGCCAAGGCCGGCGATGAAGTGCGTGATCTCAGGTACGTCTTCCCAAATCTCCGGGCCAGTCGTCTCGTAATGGGCTCGCGGATTGGCAGGATTGGCATATTGGTATAGGAAGACCCATTCTGGATGCTCCGCCGCCATGGCACGGGCCATCTTGACCGCCCCATTTGAACCTTCCGAACCAGGCGACTCGATAATCTCTGCGCCCCACACCTGGAGTAGCTGCTTTCGCTCGATAGACACATTGGATGGCAACACGATCTTCAAGCCATATCCCTTGACCTTGCAAACCATAGCAAGCCCGATACCCGTGTTGCCTGACGAAGGCTCAAGCAGAGTCTGTCCAGGATGAAGCAGTCCAGACTTTTCCGCATCCTCGATCATGGCAAGCGCAATTCGGTCCTTCACAGACCCGCCTGGGTTTTGCCCTTCGAGCTTCGCCAGTATTCGAACCCTAGGATTGGGGCTGAGCTGGCTAACGTCCACAATCGGAGTCTTTCCGATCGTGTCCAAAATACTGGAATATACAGCCATAAAACTATCTTTCTCTAACTAAAACCGGGAATGTACTACACCAAAAGTGACTAAAGGGAACCGCCAGCAACAGCTGGAAGTATTGACACGACATCGCCTTCGATAACCTTTGTTTCAAGTTTGTCAAGGTACCTTACGTCGTCATCATTTAGATATACATTCACAAATCTGTGCAATGACCCGTCCGGAGAGATGACTTGAGATCCAAGACCCGGATATTGGTCAGCGAGAGCTTTCAGTATCTCACCAATGGTCTCGCCTTCAACCGAGACATTAGCTTGGCCGCTCGCTGCAGCTCGAAGCACTGTTGGTAGGCGAACTTCTATTGCCACGGCTCCTCCTGAAAGTTGACTTAATCGATTATTATTCTAGCAATTAAGCCTAACAACGGATTCTTCCACAATGTTCCCCTCGACGATAGTAAATGATCGCAGAACCGGATCTTTGTGCTTGAGCGAGACAAGGATGTAGTGCCAGCCAGGATCGGGCGCCTGCGTCACATCGGTCGCGGAGGGATACGCCTCGGAATGGGTATGAGAGTGCATCACCCCAATTATCGAAAGTCCCTTCGCCTCGGCATCTCTGTCGGCCCTGAGATGGTCGAGTGGATTGACAGTGTAAATCCGTGCAGACGCTGCGTCGTTTCGAGTCTTGTAGAAGCCTTTGACCAAGTCTTTCTCTCCAGAGATGAGGCCGCAAGCCTCGAACGGATATTCACGGATAGCATGAGCGATCATCTCGTCAAGGTAGATTTGCGAAATAGTAAGCACCCTTGGCAGGTTAGCTTGATGGAAGACATACGGTGACCAAAAAACTTAAAGCACACAAACAATCGGCCTCTACCGGCATCAAGATCGTGGCGCAGAATAGGAAAGCGCGACATGACTATGAGATCATGCAGACCTTTGAAGCCGGAATAGAGCTCAAGGGATCCGAAATCAAGTCAGTGAGACTGGGGAGAGCTCAGCTTCGGGATAGCTTCGTGAGAATTGACGGAGGAGAGGCCTGGGTCCACCAGGCTCACATTCCTCCATACGACTTCGCCCACGGCTTTGGTTCTCACGACCCGGATAGGGCCAAGAAGCTGCTTCTCCACCGCGACGAGATCGAAGAACTCGAAGTTCGTACCAAGCTGCAGTCTCTGGCTATCGTTCCACTTTCGATATACCTGAAAAATGGCAGGGCAAAAATGGAGATCGCACTTGCAAAAGGCCGAAAGTTATATGACAAACGGGTAGCAATAGCTCAGCGAGATGTGAAGCGGGAAATTGAAAGGGAGCTTGCAACCGCTCGCCGACGATAGAAGGTCGCGCCCGGGATGCTAAAATGGGAGATTCATACAAACCCAATCATGGGGGTGACAGGCTTCGACTTTGGTCGTCGAGGTAGGTGAAGCGAGCCGTGGTCTCCGGAACCACGTAAAAGAGCCGGAAACATAAAATAAACGACGAGTCACAACTCGCCCTTGCCGCTTAAATAGGCAACGTTCAGCCATCCTCGGTTCCACGGGATGATCCTGAGCGACGACTAGTGGAACTTACTTAGGATCTCTCTCCCGAAGGCACCCTGAGGAAATCTAATCGGGATAAGCTGCTCGATGATCGATAGAGTTCATCTGAGGCCGACAATTCTTCTCTATCTGCGCTCGGAGAAGCCCTACTGAGAAGCTGAAGGACGCGGGTTCAATTCCCGCCACCTCCACTAACCGCCGACCAGGGAGCACCCTGGTCGGCGGTATTTTTGGCAGCCAGCCAATGGCCGCACGACAAAGATCCGACACCTCACTAGCGTTTGGACCTACGTACTGAGAGATCTCTGATACAGAGGCCTTCTTTGGAGCTGTGACGTGATCGAAAGTCGGGCAGGCTTTCACTATCGGACCTCTTCACGTTGGCTTCAACGGCCATTTTAGAGCTGGTGGTCCCTGGAGTGTCGGCGGAGGTCGCCGGTGTAATCCTCAACCTTCGCGGGAGGTGTTGGCAGGATACTTAGCCGTAAACCGACCGCCTTGAATCGAAAAGACGCCCCGTTGAAGTCTCTGGAGCACTTGCCGATCGATTCGTGGCATCCCACGCCAATGAGCGTTAGCAGAGCCTGATTGAGTGCACGGGAAAGCGCCCTTGCACCCGGCCTACTGAGACCGGGTATATCGACAGGCGGCCTTGTATAGGTCTACCAGGCGGGGCCAGTGAGCATGGGATATGCGTTAGGAAAGGCGCGATGAATCCAAATTCATGTCTATGTCGCGCATGACCGAACTGTGGCGTTATACGACTTGCTCGCGGTCCGCACCCAATTCTTGATCTGCCTCGGCCGATGCATGCTCTAGGGTCTTGCCCATGGGCTCCGGGAGGGTCAACATTGTCAAGAGCACGCCAACGAAAGAGACAACGGCGAGGATGCCCATAGCATCCGAAAGACCAAGATCCTTCACGATCGTGGGCATGAGCAATGCCGCGATGAACGCGCCTACCTTTCCTCCTGCCGCGGAAATGCCATCTGCCGTGCCCCTTATTGACGTCGGAAATATCTCGGATGGATATACGAAGGTAGTCTCATTCGGCCCGAACTCTATGAAAAAGTAGGTGATGCCATAGATCACAAGGAACAGGAGCGGTATCTTGACTACACCCGGCACCATCATGATCACGCCGTAGCCTATCGCCATAACTAGGAAACCCTGCCACTGGATCCTCCTTCGCCCAATCCTATCCATCAGATAGACGGCGACCCAATACCCAGGGACGGCAAAGATCAGAAAGATAAGTGCAGCCACAACCGTGTTGTGGAGCAAGCTAGCCTTTGCTCCAAAAAGCGCCTTCAAGATCACTTGAGAAG
Organism: Actinomycetes bacterium; assembly: GCA_021810525.1. Classification (GTDB taxonomy): domain Bacteria; phylum Actinomycetota; class Acidimicrobiia; order Acidimicrobiales; family Acidimicrobiaceae; genus SCQM01. The sequence continues at coordinate 4,756 of JAJZIP010000192.1, forward strand.
AAACACCATTTCCATAAAAGGCGACATCCATCAACAACCACGTGCCTGCAGTCCCGACAAGCCTCTTCATGAATTTCGGGTCGGTGAGGCGAGCTCTCCCGTTCAGTGAAAGCCGTGAAGAACTGCTTGGTAGCTCAACTGTCTTTCCTGTAGTCCACAGAATCGCCTCGGCCGTCGACTCCAGATCACCCTTTACATGCATGGTGAATCGTGGTGTCTCCTTTATCTTGCGCCTCAAGTAGATGACCGAGGCTGCAGGAACTGCTCCAAATGCAAGCATTACACGCCATGCAATGCTGTGTGAAACACCTGTGGCCAAAAGTACCGAGGCAAATAGAGGACCTGCCAGGAGGCCAAAACCCTGCATCGCAAAAACGGTCCCTACCAAGCGGCCCCTGTCACGCTTGTTTGCATACTCGGATGTTATGACGGCCGACGTCGCGTAGTCACCACCAACGCCGATCCCAACAACTATTCGAAATATCAGAAGTTCTGTGAAGTTTTGTGCAAACGCTGAAGAGATAGCTCCCAGAACCAACAATGCGACCTCAACTCCATACATGGCTTTACGGCCGAGATGATCCATCAGCTTGCCAAAGAGAATCGCCCCGAAAACCGACGCCAGAAGAGAGATCGAGTTCAACACGGACAGCTGGCCTGTTGAAAGGTGCCACAGCGGGGTTAGGATAGCCGTCACTGTCCCGATTATGAAAAGGTCGTAGGCGTCGGTGAAAAACCCCATCCCAGCGGTTATCACCGTTACCCAGTGTTTGCGGTTTAGCGAGGCTTCATCGAGCGCACTGTAGATCGATGGAATATTCTCGCCGGTATTTTTGTCATCCGAGGACATTAGCTGCTCCTTGTCTGGGGAGACCATGCTCGCCAACGCCCCAGCTGAAACTCTCTCATGCATTTTTCACCTTATGTTTCCAAAGTAAACAGCAAGTGAACTACAGGTGAACGGAGGTTTATCTCAAGATGAATTTAAAGATGGATCTAACAGTGTGGCGCACCAAATCCGGTGAATTCCGACTTGCTTGTAGAAGAGACTCAACCTGCTGCTTTTGCCAAACGCCGGTCCAAACCGTATTCCACCAAAATCACCGTCCACTAAGAGCCAGCTCCTACTGAAAAGCGTCAGGACTCGCTTGCTGGATACCTGCCAACGGCTCCGTCGATCTCCGCAGTGTGGCTACTTTTTCGTTAGGGATCTT
>JAJZIP010000019.1 GCA_021810525.1 Actinomycetes bacterium
TGAGAAACCAAGCGACAACCAGAGGACCGCCACGACCATCGTAAGTGTCATGACCGACACAGTGACCACGCAACATGTTCAGTCACTGTGTCGTCTGCATGATCAGCTTGGCTGTCGCGTAACACCATCCGCCAACTCCAAGACCGGACCCTCGGTGCCCCATGCGACCTCTACCGGAATCCGCACAACGCCCTCGGTTTCGATCTCCTGCTCGTCGATCCAAAGCCCGGCGTTGCACTCGCCGAGGTCCTCGCGGGAGATCTCATTCCCATCCTCGTCGCTGTACCAGCACGGAGGCGAGGTTCCGTTCTGCGGCTTCGCGTTGCAATGAAAGCGCAGCTCTCCGTCTTCGACTACTAGTTCGTGTAGGGCCATCACTCCACCCCATCTTCCGTAGCATTTCCCTCTGGCGAGCCCGCTTCCGGAGCGTTTCCAGCCGCTCTCGTCAGGATCCCGTCGGGTCCGAACAGCTTCCCCGTGGTACGCTCCAGTCCGACCGTGGGGGTCAGAGTCACGTCTGAAAGAATGGACCGCCCCATTTCTTCCTTGGCGTCGCGCCAGAACAAGTGCAAGCTGGCTCCCACGAGCGGATTCGTCGCGTTCAGATCCGTTATGATCTCGGGTATGGAGCGGCTGTCGCGATGTAGCTTCTCCACCAGCAGCGGGTGCATTTTCCCCACGGTCATCGTTCGCACAGTCATACTCTCGAACATCTCGCCCAAGCCGTCGTACCAGCACTTCTGGCCCCGATAAGCGAGCTGGAAAGGTTGCTTCACTGCCACGCGGTAGCCCGCCGCAACTGAACTCAGCGCACCCCTGTCGATTGATGTGAACAGGCCGTCGTTCTCGAAGCCTCCCTCCGTGCGGTCCGCATTGATCGAAAGCGACCAGGCAGCCCGCACCTCGTAACCGAACGCAGCCAGGATCTCCGGCTGCTCGTCGAATACTCTCGCCCCGCTGGCTGGGGTGTTCACCACGATCCAGTCCTCTTCCAGCTGCCCAAGCGCGTCGCTGAACGCGACCAATCCGCTTCTGTCCACGATTCCCGCCAAGTCGACCTGGGCGACATGCAGCCCGCCGTTACCGTATTTATTGACAAGTGTCGGAGAGTGATCGTCGCCCTCGATTCCCGCCACTTTCGCTCCTGCTTCCCTGAGCGCTTCGACGAGCAGAATCGCCATCGTCGATTTGCCCACTCCACCTTTTGCTCCGGTGGAAAAGATCAAGACCTTGTTGTGTTTGCTGTCTGCCGCTTTGCTCATGCTCCAACCTCCAAATGTTCGATACCTGCGTGTATTTATTTCGAAGTCCTGTTCGGAACCTCTGCTCTATACATATGCGCGGTCCCCAAAGATGCGTAGAACCGGCGCGAGGACCCGACGACCGTGAGGTTTCCGAGTAACTTTTGCCTCCGCGCATATGTATAGAGCATGAACTTGAAACAACTTTTTGACATGGTAGAAATGGAGAGCTCGGACATCGAGCTGGCGAACGAAGTCATAGCGGCGGAGATACAGCGCCTCGATGGAACGACCGACCCTGCTCTGCGCCGCCGCCTCTCCGATCTCCAGGCCAAGCTCTTCACTCAGAACGCCGGCCTGGTCGTCAACGTGGCGCAGCATTACAACAGGGGAAAACAACCCACACCCGACCAAACCAGCGAGCTGGCGCTTGCGGTATTCGAAGCCGCGCGAAAGTACGATCCTTCGCGTGGATCGAAATTCAGCTCGTGTCTGGCGTTTTATGTGAAGAGCGCGCTCCAAAAGGAGCATTCGTTCGCTGCAGGGCATTCCCAGTCGGTGTACGCAAGAAACAAGGCGAAGCTCAACAACCCCGAGCGATACAGCCGGGAAGAGATTTCGCGCGCAGAGGCGCTCCTACGCAGCAAGAAGGTCTTCTCCGAAGAGACGGATTCACGGTCCATCCCCTCTGCCGAAGACCTCTTGTTCGCGCTTACCGGCAAAACACTCGACGAAGCCAAAAATGACAGAAGGCTCACCCTCCTCTTCGAGGCCCTTGATCAACTCCCCGAGCGGGAGAGGGCCGTTGTTGATGCAATGCTGCAACCAGCCAGGGCCGTGACCGAATATGGACTGAGCACCAACGATGCCATCGCCAGGAAGCTCCATCTCTCGCGAGCCACCGTCGAAATTGAGTCGCAGCGCATCTCCGCGACAATCCAGGACTACATCTTTGAGAACGAGCCAAGTTTTGCGCCGGAGGATTGGACCCCTGGACAAAAAGGCATCCGGCTCCCTGGGAGGGATGACTACCTTCTAGGACTCTACGGCATGCTGACTGCGGAGGAGGTGGCGAACTACAAGAAGGTTGCGGGAACCGGCGCCATTCGGTCCAACCCTAAAGCCAAGCCAAAGGATGACAACGGCAACGACCGAAGCCACGCGCCAGAGTCCGCGCCCCGTTCGGAAGATGCCGATGCCGACAGGTCGATGAGACCGATGCCTACTGAGGATCTCTTTTCCAGCATCGCCGATGTCTTGGATGCGGCCCAGGGGGAGAAGAATGACCATAAGAGACCGGCCAGAATCGGTCGAATCCGAATCTGAAAAACCTGGATATGCAATAATATTCTGGATCTCGCTTTAAGGGACCCCTCGACAGAGCCAGCGGAAAGGCTGCAAGCGTATGCGGTACACGTCCAACAGCATAACGAGAGGTCGGTATAGAGGCAAAGACTGGGTCTCGAAAACGACAATAGCCTGGCTGCGCAGGAACGGGATCAAAACCCAGAGAGATCTCCGACGCGCCCGAATGTGGCGATTGTCAACATTGGCCGTCCTCCTGGCTTTCCTGAGCTTTTCCTGCGGCGTCGGCGTAGCCAGCGCGGTTGCAGCGTCCCATCAAGGCGTGGCGATGGCGCACCAATGGCACAGGCTCATGACCTTGCAACCGCCTTTGCCTTAAAGCCCTTCTTGCCTCATTCGACTATTTCGAGACGTAGAAGTCGATCTGAGTGAGTATCACAAGCACTGCAATCCAACGTCCACCGAAACCACCGATTCAAACTATTTAGAACTTTTGTTCTGCACCAGCTCTACTTCTGCGTACCTTCGCGAGGAAACCGTTTGTCTCCGATGTCTTTGCCCTACGTGGTCGGTAGTTGGTCGGTAGTTGCAAGAATGATAATGGCGAATCTAGGCGTACATTGGCGTACATTGGCGACGAGGGAAAATCTAGGCGAGGGAGTCGCGAGGACTATTCTCCCAGGTCAGAGCATTTCTGCAGGCGCTCCTACCTGCTATTTCTTAGTCGGGCTGAGAGGATTTGAACCTCCGGCCTCTTGACCCCCAGTCAAGCGCGCTAACCAAGCTGCGCCACAGCCCGAATTGTCTCTTTGATAGTAACCACTCCGGATTTCGATTCGTGCAGCTTCCACGGTTATCAGGCGACAGCACGCCTGATAAATAACCGCTCCCCCATTTAGTGACCGAGCACCTTCAAAAGCCAGAAAATGAGTTGCACCAGTCTGTACGTCAGATAGATTACGGTAGCGACAATCAGCAGCTTGAAGTGCCAGGGTGCCTTCTTTGGAGGTGCTATAACGACTCCGCAGGTAGGACACTCCCCTTTCCTTCCAAGTTCGTCCGACTCATGAAACTTTGTGCAGTTCTCACAGAATGGCATTTGCGGCACCAAACAACTTCATTTGCTCTGACATATACATCTTATGCATGGCTCGAAGACACTTATCTGCCGGACCTTCGTCTCACTCGAATCTTTAGAGGGGTCGGACCAAACCCGAACCTTTCCCTGATCTGCTTCTCAAGATATCTCATATATCCTGACGACAGTTCCTTCGTGGTAAAGAGCGTAAATGTGGGCGGATCCGTCGCACCCTGCACTCCATAGAGGATCTTGGATCCCTTAGGTGGATTCTTTGCTTGTGCGTGTTGAAGCAAAATATTTAACTCCCTTGTGGGGATGCGATTCCGATAGGCGGCTATCGAATCCGAGAGCGCTTTCCAGAGCTTCGAAACACCGAGACCGGAAAGGGCGGAAATTCGCAGGACCGGGGCATAGCTCAGGTAGGCCAGTCTGTCTTCCACCTGCTCATTTACCCTCAACTTTTCCTCAGACGAAAGAAGGTCCCACTTGTTCAATATCACGACGACAGGTGACCCCGCTGCATCTATCCGCTCCGCGAGACGCTGATCTTGATGGGTTACACCTTGCGTACCTTCTATCACCAATAAAGACACATCCGCCTCGTCGATGGAACGCAGTGTCCTTACCATCGAGTAATATTCCGTTCCTCCATCAATCCGCGACTTTCTTCGAAGGCCGGCAGTGTCAATGAAGCGGAGAGTGCCGATTTCAGTCTCTACTACTGTGTCAACAGAATCGGTCGTTGTTCCTGGTTCGTCATGTGTTATCGACCGCTCTCCGCCTATGAGGCGATTGAACAGCGTGGACTTGCCAACATTTGGCCTCCCCACGATCGCAACAGAGAAAGATGCCCTTGTGGCAAGTTCATCCTCAAATTCTTCAGGACCGCTCTCTGAGCGATCCGCGAGACGCGCCTTCCGTTCTGGATTAGCCTTTCCCAACTCTTCGATTATCCGATCCAGCAATTCACCCGTCATTCGTCCATGAAGTGCGGAAATATTAATCGGTTCGCCAAAGCCGAGTCGCATGAACTCCCATACATCGATATCCCTTGCCCGGGAGTCCACCTTATTTACGACTTGGATCACAGGAATCGAGAGCCTGCGCAGCATATCTGCAACCGATTGATCTTCGGCTGTAACGCCCACTGTCACATCGGTCATAAAGATGATCAGATCCGCCTGCTTTGCAGCAGTTTCCGCTTGTTCGGAGATCTTCCCCTCAAGCACGCCGCCTGAAGCCATCCAACCGCCGGTATCGATGATCTCAAAGTCGAATCCCTGCCAGTTGGCAGTGAGAATCTTCTTGTCACGTGTGACTCCCGGGCGGGGGTGGACAATGGCTACCTGTTTTCCTACAATTCTGTTGATCAGAGTCGACTTGCCGACGTTCGGGCGACCGATTATGGCTACTTTGCCCAAAGGTTTCGATACGAACTTGTTGATTCTCTCGGTGGTCACAAGCTTCCTTAGAACGTGCTCGATGGTTTATGGCACAATCTCTAAGCCTAGCTGGACTGTGAAACTGCGGCCTTTTTTATCCAGCTTCCAAGGCCGTGGCCAATGAATGGCCGTCCGTTTTCACTATCTCCACCTGACGCGGGAGATCACCGGGCGTCAACCCATCCAGAAACAGCCCCTGAGACAGGCAGACGTCAGGAACCAGGTACCGATCACCCTCTGGCTCCACAGCCAAAGCTCGCTTCAGATCCTCCCCCACGATCAAACCTGCTACAGACACATTGCCGCCGAAGAAGCTATTTTCTACAACGACGAACCTTACATCGTTGCGGAAATGCGAGCTTATCAGTGGAGAGAGCACTCTGACTCCATACGATCCAGTAACGATTGCCACCGGTCGGACCGCAGCTTTGCGCGTAACGCGCACCCTCTGAGATCCTTCCAACATCCTCTCTGCCCTGTAGCCAGAGGCCGGCGCGCCGTCTATTGAGGCAAAGAAACCCGGCTTGACCCCGTATGCGCGGCGCGAATCGCCTCTGAAAGCAGCCTCAAAGGCTCGTGCCATGCCAATGCCATTCTCGTGTTGGGGAAAACCATCGTAGCTATCTATCGGCGGAAATGGCAGCTCCGATAATAGGTAGTACTCATCAGAGGCGTAGATCATCCGCCTGCCAAGAAAAGCCTGAAATACCTCCTGATATTTTTCAACCAGCGCCACGACTTTTTGAGCCTCCTCCTGCGTGTGAGCTCTCATGTTCGGCTCCAGAGAAAATTTTGATACTCCAAGGGGAACCGCAGCCACCGAAGCCATCTCGCTATACTCTTCCAAGATCCCAAGGAGCGTCTCTTCGAACTGATCCCCGTCATTTAGACCTGGGCAGACGACAATCTGTCCGTGAACCTCTATGCCAGCCTTGAGCAGCTCCTTCAGCCAACGGAGAGAGGTTGCTCCCCTTTTATTGCGTAAGAGATTTGATCGAAGTGTCGGATCTGTCGAGTGAATCGACACGAAGAGCGGAGAAAGTCGTTCCGTGATAACTCGCTCGAGGTCTGCCTCGGTAAAGCGAGTAAGCGTGGTGAAATTTCCGTAAAGAAAGGAGAGCCGATAGTCATCATCTTTCATATAAAGGCTTTTGCGCAGTCCTTTAGGCAGCTGGTAGATGAAGCAGAACTCGCAGTGGTTGTCACATGTGCGAACTTGATCGAAAAGGGCCGATTCGATCTCAGCCCCGAAGGGCTCTCCGGCGAGCTTGTCAATCGTCACGCTGAGCTGCAGACCACCTCGGCTCAATTCGATTTCCAGCTCCGGCTCATCTACAAGGAGTTGATACTCGATTATGTCCCTTGGACGTCTCCCATTGATGGAAACTAGCTCGTCACCTGGGAAGATATGTGCATGCTCAGCCACTGATCCCCTGGTTACGGTAACGACACGCGGCAACGACATAGATTCCATAGTATTGCGGACCGGCTAATCTGGTACAAGTGGATGTTGAAAAGGTCTTGCTTGCAAAACCCCGCGGCTTCTGTGCAGGCGTGGAGATGGCGATAAAATCACTTACCTGGATGGTTAAGATTTTCGAACCTCCGGTCTACTGTTACCACGAAATCGTTCATAACAAGGTAATCGTCGACCGCTTTGAGAGGCTGGGGGTCAGATTTGTCGAGGACCTCTCTGAGATTCCTCCAGGAGCTCCAGTAATGCTCTCCGCTCATGGCTCCGCACCAGAGCTTGTCGAAAGTGCGCGAAAGCAGGGTCGAATCAGCATAAACGCAGTCTGTCCGCTTGTAACCAAAGTCCACCACGAGGTGAAGGTCCGCTCAAACAAGGGATACTCGATTATTTACGTGGGCCACAAGGACCATGACGAGGCCATCGGGACGATTGCAATCGCGCCGAATTCGATCACCTTGATCGAAAATGAAGAAGAGCTTGATCGACTTCAGACAAGCCCAGGGCCCGTGGCTTTGGTAAATCAAACCACGCTATCACTTGATGACTGGGCGGAGATACGAGAATCTGCTCAGCGGAAGTTCCCAGGCGTATGGATGGCGAACAGATCGGATCTCTGCTTTGCCACTACGAACAGGCAGCTCGCAGTGAGAGAGGTCTCAAACCATTCAGACGTTGTTGTGGTGATCGGCTCGGCGAATTCATCAAACACTGTGGCTCTTGCAATGACCGCAAAACGCTATGGTGCAAAAGAGGTCTATCGGATCAACGACCCTTCAGAACTTCCCGAAGATATAAGCGGAGTGGTGGCGGTTACGGCTGGGGCATCAGCACCCGAAGATCTGATCGAAGCGGTTATTGCGAAGCTTCATCCCAAGGCGGGAATTGAAGAGGTCAATGCAACAGAAGAGGAAGAGTACTTCCCTCCCCCACCTGAACTCCGAGATCTCCTGAGAGCGTTATCAGCTGCTGTTGCCCTTTCGCTATTGGCCCCCAGAGGAACAGAGTCACCACTTGAGGATGATCGTTCGGTAGGAGCTTCAGAAACCCTTAACGCTATTCTGGCGAGACCGTAGACCTCGCTTGAAGCGCTAAAGGCAGGGGCGCGCGCCAAGTCTGGTAGGTAAGCCACGTGGTAGGCTCGCGGAGCAGGCAACTTCCGGTCAGCAACTACGCGCTTATAAAAGGACCACAAACGGTATCGGACAGTTCAGTCCAGGTCAAGGATTGCTTGCGCCTTGTCGAAAAGCGCCTGCAACGAATAGCTTAGGCGCTCGGAAAAAGCCTTCAGAGAAGATCGCGATACCCGCCCGCCGTTACCATCTACGTCAGGATATATTGGATCGCCAACGACTAATACCACTTTTGTGAATCTTGGCATCTTCCTGTTCTTTGCCCAAGCTCTCTCAGATCCACCGATGCCTACTGGCACGATCGGAACCTTGCCTTTGATGGCAATGTAGGCGGCACCCTCGAACAGACCCTCAACGATTGGACCGCTCTTTCGGGTGCCTTCTGGAAAAAGCACCAGGGGCTCTCCGCCAGCAAGAACTAGGTTGCAGCGTCTAATGGCTTCCCGATCAGCTATTCCCCGGTGAACTGGAAAGCCTCCAAGGGCACTGAAGATAGCGCCGCTCATCCTGTACTTCCAGACCCCGTCCTTACCCATGAAACGAAGACGTCTCTTCGTCAAAGAGGCTACGAACAGCGTGTCCAGGTTCGAACGATGAACCGGTGCCAGTATGAACGGACCCGCTGGAAGCTTCTCGGCACCGATTACCGTCACTCTCCAAGCCGTCCGGTTCAAAACGTTAACCAAGGTGCGTACAACGCCGTAGGCATACAGTTCCCACGCCTTGGGTGCCTGGATGCAAAAGGTCTCAGGGATTGGTCTTTCAAGTTCTGAAGCCATCTAGTTTCCAACCTATCTGTTACTCTTTCGACCTGTGTCTCTCCCATAGGTCTATGACAAGATTTTCTACCTCGGAGCGGCTAAGCCGGGTTGTGTCGATTTCGACTGCCTCTGGGACTCGAATAAGCGGGGCTACCTTGCGTTCGCTGTCGCGCTTATCTCGCTCCGCAATTGTGGCAACCGTAGCTTCAGAGCGCCTCGCCGCTCGAACCTTTGCATCAGCTTCCAGATAGACCTTCACAGCTGCATCAGGGAATACCGCGGAAGTGGTGTCACGTCCTTCCACAACGGAAGCGCCGTGACTTGCAACCCAGCTTCTCTGCCAATTCAGTAGCCTCTCTCTGAGCCTCGGATGTACCGCTATTTTCGATGCAGCGCTAGACACCTTTTCATCACGTATTGCGTCGGTAACGTCGACACCGTTGACCATGGATTTACCCTTTTCGTAAGAGATGTCCACAGAGTCGACGACACGCATGATTTCATCCTCGTCTTCAAGGCGTACGTTAGATCTCAGCATTGCCAAGGCCATCATGCGAAACGTGGCACCGGTGTCGAGATAGTCGAGTCCCAACCGCTCTGCCAGTGCCCTGGCCAGCGTCGACTTTCCTGTGCCAGCCAACCCGTCGATGGCTATAAGTTCCAACTACCACTCCTCAAATTCGCTTCGCCGTTCCTTCGATATCGTCCTCTCAGCCAAATCACAGCTGTACCAGGAGCAAATCATGTTGGCGAATGCTTTAATGTATATATGGCAATAACTAAGTTTCCCAAAGATAGAGGGCTAAGCACGAGGATGGGTTTCACCATCTTCCTGATTGGTCTTCTATACGTTGTATTCATCTCACTGCTCATTGCTGTCGGGGTTCAGTCAATCACAGTAATAATCATCGCTGCCGCGCTACTTTTTTCGCAGTACTACTTCTCCGACAAGATCGCTTTATATTCAATGGGCGCAAGAATAGTATCTGCAGAGCAGGCGCCCGAACTTCATGCAATTGTAGACAGATTAGTGGCAATGGCAGACATGCCAAAGCCCCGGGTCGCAATCGCGGACATCGACATGCCGAATGCCTTTGCCACCGGCCGCTCGCCCAAGGCCGCAGTTGTATGCACCACAACAGGGCTCCTGCGTAGGCTGGATACCCAGGAAATTGAGGCGGTGCTGGCTCATGAGCTCTCCCACGTCGCACACAAAGACGTAGCGGTTATGACGATAGCCAGCTTCCTCGGAATGGTCGCTGGCTTTTTAACACGAATTGCACTTTGGTCAGGCATGTTCATGGGCGGGGGCAATTCGCGGGGCAACAACAACTCAAATAGTAACGCAGCCGCAATTGAGCTGGCGGTTGTGCTTGTCTCGGCGATCATATACGCGATCTCCTTCCTTCTTACTCGAGCGCTATCTCGTTACCGTGAACTGTCTGCGGACCGTTCGGGGGCAATCCTGATAGGACGGCCCTCAATGCTGGCCTCCGCACTGGTCAAGGTGAGCGGTGAAATCGGGAGAATTCCGACCCGAGACCTGCGTTCGGCATCGGCGTTCAACGCCTTTTACTTCGCACCCGCACTCACCCAGGGCGTCTCCTTGGGAAACCTGGTCTCGACTCACCCAACGCTGGAAAAGCGCCTTGAGCAGCTCTCAAAGCTTGAAGAGCAAATGAACCGGCCGAGTTAGTAGAAGACTATGAAGATCTTTGATACGATTCTCGGCCGTACACAGCCAGCTAAGTCAAATCTGGACAACTTGTTTTCGCTGCCGGGGGCCAGCATTACCCTTTCGGTGTCGGGAAACCTGATAAGCACAGGGAAGGCGGGGGTCTGCTTCAAGCCAGCCTCCGGGGCGTCATTTGAAAATGCTATATCGGAGTTTCAGACTGTCATCGAGACCATGGGCACGAAGGTCCCGGCGCCAAGTGCAACTGACTCATACGGCTACGAGTGGATCACCCTGAAAGACGACGACTTCGGAACACTTGTGACAAAGGTGCACGTGCTGAACTCGACGATCGACGACGCCGGGTTCGGATCCCAGCTTCTATGCTCCGTCTTTCCATTCAGCGAGACACAGAGCGGCGAGATTGTCTACTTCGTTTATCTCTTCAAAAGGGGATCTTTCTATCCTTTCGTTCCAACCGGTCCCGAGAAGAGGAGCAACGAGCGGGAGATGGCGGTCAAATCTCTAATCGAAAAAGAGATTCCGATTGAACAGGATCTGGCCCACTGGTTCCCTCTCTGGGAGATTCCGCTTCAATAAAATACCGGCCGCGAACAGCTACGGTCGAGATGAAGCGTCATTGCTGGACATCAACGAGAGCAGATCACTCACGAAATTTGGGTAGGAGGACGCTACGCTGTCGAATCCTAAAACCTCAGTTTCGCCTTCGACGGCTGCTCCGAGAATCGACGACGCCATGGCGATTCTATGGTCAAGATGGGCAGACACCTTGCCGGAGTGGAGCTGTCCGCCCCTTGTAATCGCCATACCGTCAGGAAACTCGTCCACCTTTGCACCAAATGATCTCAGAGCTTCCGTCATTACGGAGATGCGGTCAGACTCTTTCACCCTGAGTTCTGCAGCACCACTGATAGTAGTGGTGCCGGACGCACAAACAGCGGCTACAGAGAGGATGGGAATCTCATCAATTATCCCGGGAATCTCTTTCGGAGAGATTTCAGTCGCGTTCAGATTGGACGATCTTGCAGTCACGTCACCCGAATTCTGGGATTTGCGGATAATCTCAAGATCGCCCCCCATTCTCTCCAGTACCGAAATGAAGTCAGACCTGAGATCTCCCAAGTAGATATTTCTCACTGTGACCTGTGAATTCGGGGTTATGAGTGCGGCTACAAGCCAAAAGGCTGCCTGCGAGGGGTCGCCTGGGATGTCGTAATCCACGGGATGTAGATCGCCGCGTTCAATGCGGATCTCGCTGCGATCTTCGAGCTTCTCCACCTCAATGAGAGCGCCGGCATCTCCCAGCATCTCCTCGGTATGACGCCGTGTCGGGACATGCTCGACCACCGTCGTGGTTCCGCGTGCTCCCAAGCCGGCAAATAGAATTGCTGACTTCACCTGAGCTGAGGCGATCGGCATCTCGTACCTAATACCGTTGAGGCCATGGCTTGTGATCGTAAATGGAGCGGTATCACCACTGCCTGAAGCCTCAATCTTGGCACCCATCTCGGTTAGGGGCTTGAAAATGCGCGCCATGGGCCTCCGGTTGACAGACTCGTCACCGGTGAAGCTGTACCTGCCGCCCAGTCCGGCAACCATTCCCGCGGCAAGCCTTATAAGGGTTCCGGAATTTCCAACATCCAATATCTCGTCTGGGGGCTTAAGTAGTCTTCTTCCACCCTCGACAGTGATATGGTCCCCCTCCACGTTCACCTTTGCACCTAGTCGAGAGATCACTGCCCGAGTAGCCTGTACATCTTTTCCGGAGGATAGGCCCAGAATTTGCGAAACACCGCTTGAGAGCGCCGAGATGAGAAGCGCGCGATGGGAGATCGACTTATCCCCAGGTACCCTCAACTCACCATTGAAGCTTCTGATACCCGAGATTGCCACTTTTCCCTCATTATGATCCGACATCTATCGATTGACCTCACTGACTATCTGAAGCAAGCCCTCATTCCGGCAGATCGTCCCTAAGCCCTTTGGCCCCGCGCAAGTATACGTGCCTCATATTGGCTCTAGCCCGCGAGCTTTCCAGGTGCATCATCACTCGAATGCAAAAAGGTGTCGAGTTCGCGATTGCCAGCTCTCTTGCGCACATCAACGGGACATCGCCAAGGCCGAGCTCACGTGCGGCCACAGCGGGAAATTCGGCATGGATATCATCTGTCGCGGTGAAAAGAATGCTGATTAGGTCATCTTTGTCAACATCGTTGCGCTCTAGCATAAGTCTGAGCAGCTCTTTTGTGTACTTTAGTACCTCATCTGCAGCATCAAAGTCAATTGTGGTTGCGCCTCGTAGCGCTCTAATCGCCATTGCGATCAGCATAACTTCTCTTGTGCCCAGTAAGGCCTAAGTGCCCTTGCTTGTTAGAGCATGATTTCTGAGGGCTACTACTTCACCAGCGGTCAGACGGCGCCACTCCCCCGGGCGCAGGCTAGTATCTCGAATCGGTCCGATTCTGGTGCGAACCAGACGGACAACCCTGTAACCCAGTGACTCGCACATGCGCCTTATTTGACGGTTACGTCCTTCATGAATGGTAATGCGAATCGCATCGGGAGCGACTCTTCCAACCTTTGCCGGCGCCGTCAAACCGTCCTCGAGTGCAACTCCATTTCTGAGCCTTGCTATGGCCTTGTCCGAGATTGCCCAATCCACATGAACCAGATACTCCTTCTCCACTCCATGTGATGGATGAGTTATGAGATTGGTCAAATCGCCATCGTTCGTCAAAACGAGCAATCCTTCGCTCTCTAGGTCAAGCCGGCCTACGGGGAAAATCCTTTTTTCAACTGGCACAAGATCTAAAACGGTCCTGCGACCCTGGGGATCGCTTACTGAACTGATATAGCCGGCTGGCTTGTTCAGAAGTACGTAAACTAGATCGGGCCTGATGCCGATGACGACTCCGTCCACCGTGACTTCGTCGAAATCGGGGTTCACCCTGACGCCTATCTGAGCAAGTTCGCCGTTTACCTCCACACGTCCCTCGGCAATGATGCTCTCGCAAGTTCGGCGCGATCCGTAACCTACACGGGCAAGCACCTTGTGCAGCTTCTCAGATCTATCGGCCGGCCGGTTGGCTGAGGAAGGCCCATTCATGCAAAAATCGGTCCGAGAGGACTCTGAAGCTTAATGCTGACGAAATCATCTATACCACATCCGGCCATTCCCACTAGTGATCACCGTCGAATAGGGAGGCTTCCAAAGCCTCTGCAACCTCAGGCCCGGGGAGGAAGCCTTCCACCTTGGGCAGATCGGAGATCGAAAATATGCCGAGCTTTTCCAAAAACGCTTGCGTCGTCCGATAATACCTCGCTCCTCCCGCTCTGCTATCTCTGGCGCTCGCCTCAATGTAGCCTCGCAAGGTCAACATTTTGATTACATGATCCGAATTCACGCCGCGGATTGCGGAGATCTGTGCCTTCGAAATAGGCTGTCGATATGCAATAATCGCAAGAGTCTCCAAGAGCGCGCTTGAAAGTCTCGGAGGAGTCTCGCTCAGTGCGAACCTTTCTAAAACATCTGACATCTCAGGACGCGCGGCAAATCTATAGCCCCCGGCAACCACTTGGACATGGAACCCCCGATCCGAGCGGTCGTAAAAGTCAGAAAGAGCAACCACGGCTTCTCGAATCTCTTCAATGGTGACTCCGAGGATTGAAGCGGCGCGCTCACCGGATATTGGGTCGGAGCTGACCATCATGACAGCCTCCAGTTCCTTCGGCAATGAAGATCTAGGTGACGTCGTCATGTGAACTCTCCGGGTCTGGTACTTCTTTCAGGCGGTATCCCACAATATATATCTCTCCCGTCCGGCTAGAATCGCAATTACTACATCCGGAAGTTGCGGCGCGTACTGCCAATCGGATCATCAGCCGTTGCCTAAGTCAAAGCCCGAAAACTCCAGGAACTCGGCAATCTCCTCAGGTGAAAACTGCTCGGAGGTCCACTCGATGGAGATCTCGCCCAGCGAATTGTGTTGTTCCAGTTTTACACGCGACTGTCGATAGAGCTCCAAAATCGCGAGAAAACCCACGACAACCTCGAACCTTGTCGACGCCTGGCTCAATAAGTCGGCAAAGCTGCACTTGCCCATGTCCATTAGCCTGACGATAACATCCTCGGCGGCCTCTGAGATGGACAAGGGATGTTCAGGAAGGTGAGATATGTCCACTTCCTGTTCGGTCTCCGATGCCAGAAATCGACCAAGGCTGTCGGCCAAGCGCTTTGGAGTGACTCCCATGAGGAGGTCCGGCATCAACGATGAGAATGGCTCGCCCAAGATACCGATATGAGGTACGGTTCTAGAAGCAGCCTCCATCATCGCAGTGAAACTGCTAGCAGCATCGCGATAGGTCTTGATCTCCAGAAGCCGGGCAATCAGCAGGTCCCGTTCCTCGAAGAACGCAAACTCCTCGTCAATCTCGACCTGATCAGAGGGAAAGAGTCTTCGGCATTTCAGTTCAAGAAGCGTAGACGCGACCACGAGAAACTCGGTAGCAACCTCTAGATCCAGTTCACGCATTCTCTCCAGTTCCGAAAGGTAGTCATCCACCAGATCCGAGATCGACAGCTGCCAGAGGTCCACCTTCTGCACGGTAATCAGAGAAAGCAGAAGTCCTATGGGACCTTTGTACGTCTCTGTGTCGACTTCAAAAGACAACTAGACCTCTCCAAACATTAACGGAGTCTCGCCGTTACCGAATGGAGTCTATTTACGCCAGGGCCCAAACTCGGCATCTGACATAGTACTCCAGTATCGCCCCAACTTCATTCGAGCTGTGCTCTCAGCGCCCAAACATAGACGCCGCCCACTTACCATTAAGCCTAACGGCGCCGGTCCGCGGGCGGCTTATAAACTTGTGAGCGCTCTAGCGCGATTCCAACTCGGGAACCGGTTCAGCAGTTTCCTCATAGTCTCCGGGGGATGTCCTGTCAATACCGTTTGAAATCTTTGTGGCATTGAATATGGCTGATAGAACTATCACGACGACAAGGTTTGCGATAACTGCCCACACGGCTGCATACCCCAGCTCAGTGCGACCAAAGACATGCAAAGCATAGGTCGAAGAGGCAAATTTCAGGGTGTATGCCATGTAGGTTCCCCACGCCATGCCGATCAGCCAGCCGATCAGCAGGGCCCTCTTGTGGAACCAACGGGTCCACAGACCACCTATAATCGCTGGCCCAGTCTGCAAGATCCAGATCCCGCCAAGGGTTTGGAGGTATATCGCGTATTTGAGCGGGATTACGACCACAAAGAGCAGCGCGCCGAGCTTCACGATGAGTGAAACGAACTTGGCGACCTTGGCTTCCTGCTGAGTGGTGGCGCCAGGATTGAAGAAATCCTTGTATATGTTTCTGGAAAACAAGTTTGCCGCTGCAATTGACATGATTGCAGCCGGCACCAACGCTCCAATTCCAATTGCCGCAAACGCGATCCCTACAAACCATTGAGGAAGAGTCTTGAGAAGCAGCAGAGGAACGACCTCTGACGAGACGCTTGTCTTGATGCCAGCTGCAATCGCCATGAAGCCCAGAAGTGCAAGCAGAGCGAGCGCCACCGAATAGAGGGGCAACAAGGCCGAGTTTCTCTCGATTGTCCTTCCTGACTTTGCCCCGAGCGTACCGGTCACCACATGAGGATAGAGCAGCAATGCGAAGGCGGAACCGATTGCCAGCGTCGAAAATGCGCCATAAAGTTTTGGTGACAGGTTGATGCTTCCATTCTTCGCCACTAGGGCAGCCTGTGAAAGCGAGAAGATGTGGGTCATGCCTCCCAATTTGATGGGAATCACTATTACCGCAACGATCACCGTCGCGTAAACAAGGATGTCCTTGACGACAGCTGTGAGCGCTGGAGCCCTAAGCCCGGAAGTGTAGGTATATGCAGCCAAGATGGCAAACGCAACGAAGAGTGGCAGGTCTTTGAGGGCGCCTGAACTCGATACACCCATGGCAATTAGAACTGCTTGTATACCAACTAGCTGCAGGGCAATATATGGCATGGTTGCGAGAATGCCAGTAATTGCAACGGCAAGAGACATTGACCTCGAATCAAATCTCGCCCGAATGAAATCTGAAGGCGTGACAAAACTGTTAGCCTTGCATACCCTCCACAAGCGAGGCATCACGATATACATGATTGGATAAAGGACAATGGTGTATGGAACAGCGAAAAATCCAAATGCGCCTACTCCGTAGACCAAAGCCGGAACGGCGATGAATGTGTAGGCGGTATAGAGATCGCCTCCCAAAAGGAACCAAGTAATCCAGGTTCCAAAACGTCGGCCACCCAATCCCCATTCATCCAGGAGATCGAGATCCCCTTTCTTCCATCTAGCGGCCCAAAAACCCAGACCCGCCACAACGAGGAAGAGAACGAGGAAGATGATAAAAGCTTGCCACTTGATATGAATCACCCCCATCTGAATTCAATAGAAACGCTCCCAAGATCTGAACTGCTCGCATTTCGAACCGTCAGCTGCCTTCTATCTTCTTGACTCGGAAAGGAAGTAGACAATGCCACCCACAAGTCCGGTGATAATGATCCAGAGAATCAGATACCAATAGAAGTAGGGCAAACCGAATAACGTCGGCGTTATCTTGGAGTAAAAAGCCGGTATCAAAGTACCGACGAACGGAATTATGAACAGCCAGTAATATACGTGCTTGACCTTTTCCGCCACATGCTCACCCCCTTTGAACATCAATAAATACTTCGACTGGACCGCTTATGATCTAAGGGTCCGTTGCAAAATCATTGAAACGGGCGGACTTCACAGTGTGTTACTAGTGCGAATAATACATTAACTTGATCAAAGAAATTGCAAATAACATAATTCGCATTACTCTCCTGCCTGCGATCTTGTGCACACAAGTTTGCGGTCGCGTCTGAGCACTCCTTCCCTCAAAGCATCTCCATAATTTGGTGCAGTCTCGAGGCGACCTCGTCATATCGTTCCTTGGGGCCGAAGGTTACAGGGGGTCCAACATGGACCACGACTTTGGAGTGCTTTTTTGGCCATTTTGCATGAAGCGGAACCGTACCTGACAGACCGACAGTCTTGAGCGGCACAATCGGCACTCCCAGCTCCACGGCAAGCAGGCCGATGCCGGATTTGAACGGCTGCAACTCCCCTGTCTTGCTCAGCGAACCCTCTGGAGAAAGCACCACGCTCCATCCGGCGTCCATCATCTGTCCCACATACTCCAGGCTTGGCATGTATGGTTCTTTGCGCGACAGATTGAAACCAGCAAAGCAAAACCGAATGATGAAAGCTAGGAACTTGTGCTCGCGAAGGACATCGTCGGCTGCAGCTACGGTCAATCTCTTACGGATTCGATGTGGCATAGCCTGATAAATGACGGGTCCATCAAAGTCATCGGTATGGTTGAAAATAAATATCGCCGGACGCCTTAGGTCTTTCAACCTTTCCATTCCCTCAACACGCATCTCCACCCAAATTCTCAACAATCCACGCACCAGTACCTCTCGGACTCCGTTGCCTACCGTCCGGACCCATGGATTGAACGGCCAGCGTGGAAGGGTCAGCTGAACCTCGACCCGGCCCCCTTCGTTCAAGGCCTTGCGGAGCTCAGATACGGTCGTTGACTCGGTGATCATTTCTTCAGCAACGGTAATGCCCAAGTTCTCCTCGATCAGTGCACCAAGGGTCAGGCGCCTTAAGGAGTCCAATCCAATATCCGAAAGTCGATCCGACTCACCAAATTGTGAATGTGAATCTCCAAGACTCAAGCGGATCATCCTCACCAGGGAGTCTTCCACAACCTCTTCCTTAGGAGTTTCCGGAGCCTCAGGCAGGTTCGCGTTGAGCCAGTCCTGAACCTTTCTCCGATCAATCTTCAGCAAACGGGTACGTGGAAAGTCATGATACGGCCAGCGTCGCCAGGAGGAGACGTGCTGGTATGACTCAAGCTGTGCGTTCACCTCTGCTATAGCCGCTGTTATCTCCTGGTCAGGTCTTTCCGACGACACCACCGCCACGACGGCTTCCCCCTCTGGGCGTCTTTCGCCCACCACGCACATCGAAGACAGAGTCGGAGATCTAGAGGAGACGAGCTCTATGTCTTCCGGAAAGACCTTCAACCCGCTGCTTAGCACAATTGCTGATTTGAGCCGACCCCGAATATAGAGCCAGCCTTCCCTCATCTCGCCAACGTCTCCGGTCCTGAACCAACCGTCTGAGGTAAAAGCTGCTTGGGTTGCCGTCGGGTCACGCCAATAACCCCCGAAGACGTTCGGCCCTCTTGCCTGAATCTCTCTTTCCTCATCGATCCGCAGCTCCACGTTGAAGAGCGCTTTGCCTGGTGAATCCATGCGACGATGGGTGAGGCCGTTCACTGTGAGGATTGGGGAAGTCTCCGTCAAACCGTAGCCCTGCACGATTCTCACCCCCATGGCTTCCCATGCATTTGCCACTTCGACAGGCATCGGTGCACCGCCCGTGACCACGAGATCCAGCTTGCCTCCAAGGCGCGAATGGACGCTTATAAAAAGCAGACGCCGTAGCCAAAAAGGCAGATGCCCTGCAATCTTTGATGCCGCCAAGTAGGCCCCACCCAGGTGCTTCTCCCCAACAGTTCGTTCGATGCGCTCAAGCATGAGTACAAGCAACTGAGGTATGGCGAGCATGGTTGTAATCTGATAGTCGCTCAGAGCAGCCGCAATCGACGAAGGCGTCACGCGTGGTGGATAGAAGATGCATGCGCCGCTAGACAACGCCGCAAGGCTCCCGGTCAGCTCGTACATATGCGAAAGCGGAAGGACAGACAAGAGTCGCCAATCAGCGCTTATCTTGATCCGATCCAGTATTCCTGAGACATTGCTTAGCAAATTCTTCTGGGTGAGCAGTACCCCTTTGGGGGCGGCGGTTGTCCCCGATGTGAACACTATCAGCGCAGCGGGATCTGCGGCTGGGGGACTCCCCGGGGAGGAACGTGGAAATTCGGAAATGGCCTCGTGGAGAGTTTCCATTAGATAGGTCCTGAAAAGCTCACTTAGTTCAGAATGGCGGCTCCGGCTGCGAAAGATCAGCTTAGGTTCTGTGTCGGCGACGTAGCGCAACACCACCTGTAAAGAGCTGCCGACATCGACTGGAACCAAGATCGCACCGATCAACTGAGTCCCCAAGAACAGCTCAATCCATTCTGGAGAGTTGTCAGCCACCACCATGACTCGGTCGCCGTCGACTACACCGGCCGCTCTAAGAAAATTAGCCGTTTGACGAGCACCGTCTTGCAGCTCCCTAAAACTGAGCCGCTCGGTCTTTATGAACGGTCTTTTTATAACGGCGACCCTGTTCTTGTGGGTGCCGAGCTTGGCGACATAATCAGCGAAGTTGTCGCAGCTCATAACTTTATTCTATAGCCAAGCCGAAACCCGACTCGCCTCGGGATCCAATCGCTGTACAAATCCGCTCGAAACCCAGACCCACTCACGCCAGATCCCATTATTGGTGAGCCTGCCTCGTAAAAGCCTCATTCACAATCGGAGGGCTCTCACAGTGCATACAAAGCTTGGTGGTGTGACCTCCCTACCTATCACCCAAGAGATTGCGGGTGCAAGCTGTTGAAATGTCATCTAGCATCTATGGCTGTGATACGAGTACTTTCTGGAATCCAACCAAGTGGTGAATTGCATATCGGTAACTATTTCGGTGCAATTCAGGCATGGGTCAAAGACCAATACGAATTTGATTCATTCTTCACCATTGTCGATCTTCACGCGATAACCGTGGAGCACACACCAGAGGAACTTAGAGCAAATACCCTGAGTCTGGCCATGACGCTACTAGCTGCAGGTTTAGACCCGGAAGTTTGCACCATCTTTGTTCAAAGCCATGTCTCGGCACACGCCGAGCTGTCTTGGCTTCTGGAGTGCACCGCAACCTACGGAGAACTCTCGCGAATGACACAATTCAAGGAGAAGGGACGGAGCGACGAGTCCGTCAGGGCCGCGCTTTTCACCTATCCGGCACTGATGGCTGCTGACATCTTGCTGTACCAAGCTGAAAGAGTGCCGGTCGGCGAAGACCAGAGACAGCATCTTGAGCTCACGAGAGACATTGCGATCCGCTTCAACACGAAGTATGGTGAAACTTTCAAAATACCGGAAGCCACCATCCCTCCGCTCGGAGCGCGCGTAATGGATCTGGCTCATCCAACTAAGAAGATGTCAAAGTCGGCCAAATCAAGGGCGGGAACGATTTTCATATTGGATACGCCCGACGAGATATCAAAGAAGGTCAGCAAAGCCGTGACCGACACGGAAAACAAGGTGCGCTACGACATCGCGAACAAGCCAGGAGTGACAAACCTGCTCGAACTCTTCTGCGCAGCGACGGGAGAACATCCGAGCGAAGTGGCTTCCAGATACAGCATGTATGGGGATCTCAAGAGAAACGTTGCTGACGCAATCATAGCTCTGCTCGAGCCGCTTCAGCAGAGGTATGAGGAGTTGAGCGAAGACCCTGCCGAGGTGAGCAGGATACTCAGGCTGGGCGCTGAGAAAGCGACGGAAATTGCAGCTCCGACTCTAGTGCTGGCAAAAAACAATATTGGTCTGGTCGCTCCCTAGCGGTGCAGATTTGCACATGGTGTGCAGTACTTAGTTTTTGGCACGGCTTCAAGGCGCTCAAGGGGTATCTCTTTGCCGCACTTCAGGCAGAGGCCGTAAGTACCGTCGGCGATCCTGTTCAGGGCTTCATCTATCTCGACAAGCGTTTCCTTCAATGGCTGAATCAGCGCATCAGCCTCACCCTTTTCTGCTGTAACTTGAGAAATGTCGGCGAAGTTAGGGTCATACCCGCCATGAGTGCTCCTGGACAACCCAAAAGTCTCCAGAGCCTCCATTACCTCTTGCCGCTCATCAAGGAGCAGCTGCTTCAACCGGGAAACCTCAATTGTGTCTAGAGCCATAGCAAACAATACACCTAGCTATCTATCGCACGAGGATGTGCGCTGAAATAAACGGAACGAATTCTCTCATTTGACACCTTCGTGTAAATCTGTGTCGTCGCGACAGAAGCATGCCCCAATAGCTCCTGTACAACCCTTAGATCCGCACCATTATCCAACATATGCGTTGCGCAGGAGTGTCTCAACACATGTGGAGAAAACTTCTTGGCAAGACCTACCCGGCTTGACCTATCCTTTAGGACGAGCCATGCTCCCTGTCTGGTCAATCTTGTTCCTCTCAGGTTCAGAAAGACCGCATCCAAAGAGTCTCTTGAACGTTTGGAATGGCCGAGCACTAGCATTCTCCCATCTGATCCAATCCAGCGGACCAACGCCTGATAGGCATATCTTCCCAATGGCAACAGTCTTTGCTTACTCCCCTTTCCGGTAACAACCACCAACTGCTCTTCAAGGTAAAGGTCGCTCATAGATAAACTACACAGTTCCGATATCCTCATGCCAGTGCCATACAAGAGCTCCACCATCGCCAAATCCCTTAGATCGACGAGTGTCGACCCCGAAATTGAACCTATTAGCAGCTCCACCTCCCCTTTGGTCAGAGATTTCGGAAGCCGGATCGGAGCCCCCATACTACCGATATCTGCGAAAGGGCTGGACGAGATCCTCTCGGACTGAAACAAGTAACCATAAAATCCCTTTATCGCCGAGATGATTCGCGCTTGGGAAACCTTGGAGTGGGAACGGGAAATGCTCTCTATGAACAGATTCACCTCTTTGAGTCCCAATCTAAGATAATCCAGGTGGCTCTTGTCCAAAAAGTCGAAGAGAAGGTTCAGATCTCTCCGATACGACTGGACTGTATTTTCCGAACGGCCGCGGATAACGGAAAGCTCGAAGAGATATTCGGAGATATCGTCACTAGCCATTGCTGTCTAGAGTGCTTTTAGCGACTGGGACCACCAGGATATTTCCACGGCGTCGCCAGAGCCATGCTTGCCGGTGTCCGATGCCGACCATACCAGCGGATATAGAGAGTCCCGCTCTTTTTGATCCCGTTTGAGACAATCAGAAGCCCGGCTCAGACCGATAATCGTCTTTGCATCGGTAATGATGCCCGACGTGATCAGCTCCGGAACTCTTGAGAGCCGGGCTATGACAATCGACGACTCTTTCTCCTCAATCGATTGCGGGGAAAGACTACCCAATGAAAACCCTTGAGCAAGGTACGAGACGGAGTGCTCGTCCGTGAAACCGGGAGAATTCTCAAATTCACCGAGCCTTCTGAGAGAGGAGCAGCGCAGTCCAAGCTCCTCTTCCAACTCTCTGACGGCAGTGATCTCAGGGGGCTCGCCGACGACATCTCTTTTGCCCGCAGGCACCTCGATGATTTCTCTGCCAAGAGAAGCCCGAAACTGGGAAAGCAGTATCACGCTGTTGCCATCATCGAGAACCGGTACAATGCTCACAGCTCCGAGGTGCCTGACAACGTCGCGTTCGAAGACCTTCCCATCATGGGTGGAGAACGTTACCCGAAAGAGCGAGATAACGTTGTTCCGGTACAGTTCAACCTCGGATATCTTGTCAAACACAATCCACCTGCCTAGGTCCAATGGAAGTCGTCGACGCCATGACGAAGCTACGGGCGCGGTTCTACGACCTAGCCGACTTCGCGATCGAACTTCTTACGGTTCACAGCCGCACGCATGAAGGAAACAAACAGAGGATGCGGACGATCTGGCCTCGATTTGAACTCCGGATGTGCTTGAGTCCCCACCCAGAATGGATGTCCCGGCAGCTCGATGAACTCAACAAGAGCTCCGTCCGGCGAGTGACCTGAGCAAACGAGCCCGGCATCTTCAAGCCGCTGACGATACTTCGGGTTGACCTCAAATCGGTGACGGTGCCTCTCTGAGACAACCAGCTCACCGTATGCATCCGCAACAGCGGTACCCGGTTTCAACACCGCTACATATGCGCCGAGCCTCATGGTACCACCAAGATCCGTGATGCTTTTCTGATGCTCCATCAGATCGATTACCAGATGAGGAGAGTCTCGCCGAAACTCCCCTGAGTGCGCACCTTCTAAACCAACGACGTTTCTTGCATAATCGATCACCATGGTCTGAAGTCCAAGGCAGAGACCAAGGGCTGGAACTTCATTTTCACGGGTCCAGGTTGCAGTTGCAATCTTTCCCTCAATGCCGCGTTCGCCAAAACCCCCAGGGATTACAATGCCGTCCAAGTGCGACAAAAGACCCGGCGCCATCATCGGTGTTACGTCTTCTGCTTGTACCCACTCGATGTCTACATTGACACCACACTGTATCGCTGCATGCCTAAGCGCCTCGACCACGCTTAGGTAGGCGTCCGGCAGATTGATGTACTTCCCAATAAGACCTATTCTCACGCGCCCCATGGCATTCTTGGTTCTCTCTACGACCGCCTCCCAAGAACTCATCTCTAACGGATGCTCCTTTGGATCGAATCGCAACAAAGAAAGAACCAGCTCGTCAAGACCCTCGCCATGGAGAACCATGGGCAACTCATAAAGGTTCCTCGCGTCGACTGCCGAGACAACCGCCTCTTGCGGAACGTCACAGAGCATAGAAATCTTCGCTTTCAGCCCCTCTGACAGCGCCTTGTCAGAGCGACAGACGATGATGTCTGGCTGAATCCCTCTTGAGCGGAGTTCGGTTACCGAATGCTGAGTGGGCTTGGTCTTCTGCTCTCCACTTGGCCCAAGAAATGGGACTAGGGTCAGATGGATATAGCAGACATTGTCCCGTCCAACATCCTTACGAAACTGCCGAATCGATTCGAGAAAGGGAAGTATTTCGATGTCGCCGACTGTACCGCCTACTTCCGTGATGACGATATCGACATCGTCATCCGCCAGAGCCAAGATACGACTCTTGATCTCGTCAGTAACGTGAGGAATCACCTGGACCGTCTTGCCGAGATAGTCACCTCGTCGCTCACGCGCAATCACCGAAGAGTAGATCGAACCAGTGGTGACAGAGGACGGACGAGTAAGATTCACGTCTACAAAGCGCTCGTAATGTCCGAGATCGAGATCGGTTTCTGATCCATCATCTGTGACGAACACCTCTCCGTGTTCGAAAGGATTCATAGTGCCGGGATCGATGTTGATGTAAGGGTCGAGCTTCTGCATCACTACTCGAAGACCTCGGGATTTCAACAATCTCCCAAGAGAGGAGGCTGTAAGTCCCTTGCCCAAGGATGATGCAACTCCTCCGGTCACAAATACGTGCTTAGCCAAGGTCCACCACTATCCGACTCTCCCGATTGAATCCCAAATCACCTATGAACCACTGGAAAAGTCTATACCACGCACGGAGCACATTTGGCTTAGTTCAAACCGAGTCCAGCCAAGAAAGTGACCGACGATGGCGATGCCCTCGGTGACCAGCTAAGCACTTCGGCCGGGCCGTTCAGGAAATAAAAGAGAATGGCAACCAAATGCGGTTAAGTTACCCAGCTCGAAAAAGCACATTTGCGAGATGTCTTGCCAGGCAACCCCTGACAAGAGAAACATTCAGCCAGACTGTGTTGGTCAGTCCCATCAGATCTAGCTGCGAAGCCTGCCCTCCGGACTGTAATAGGCTTCGTCCCCGACCAGAACTGTCCTATGCATCCGTCGAATGTCGCCTGGCGCGAGGTTTCCCGTTGCCTTGTGATTGAGACAGCGGTTGTCCCACATGACAAGATCTCGATCCGACCAGACATGCCGATACTGGAACCTCTCGTCGTAGACATATTCGAACAGGTCGTCGAGAAGAGGCTGTGCCTGTTCGTCAGGCATTCCATCAATCGCGATCGTAAATCGCGGCGACACATATAATGACTGTCTCCCGGTCACTGGGTGCGTGCGCACCATAGGCTGAAGCACGCTGGGTCGGTTCTTTGCCGCCTTCTCATAAAACTCCTTCGCGTCCGGCCGGTTCGCTGAGACTGTCATCCTTGGATTTATAGTCTTGCTCACGTTGTGAACCCCAAATCGACCCAATATGCGAGCTTTCGTGGCCTCCGGCAGGGCGTCGAAGGCAAGGTGCATGTTGCAGTAGATAGTATCTCCGCCTACATCTGGATTCTTGATGGACTGGAGTATCGTTGCCTTTGCCGGGGTTAGAAGGTGCGATGAGTCAGAGTGCCAACCATCTCCACCGTCGACCAGGCCCACAGCTGTGCCATCCGGCCTGATCTCATTCGAGAGGATCAAGACCTCCTTACACTCTGGATGTGCGTACATCTGATTGATAGGAACTTCGACAGGACCGAATCTTTTCGAAAATTCTTTGAGCTCGGTCGGCGTCAGCGACTGGTCGCGAAAAACCAACACGTGTCTTAGTTTGAAGGCCTCCTGTGCCTCCTCTTGCATTTCAGCAGTCATACTTGCACAGTCGAAATCAACAATTTCGGTAACCCAGTCATTGATTTGATTCACCTTGATTGGCATTGTTCCCCCACTTGTTCTTAAATACGTAGTAAGGCTAATTGGAAAACTTGTTTGGAGAAGACTATCGCGAAGTATGGCAGCGCTTTGATTTTCCCCAATCTCTTCACCCTCGCGGATCGGCATAGGATTCTACGGATTGGCAAGGAATTGCAGCCACACTTCTATGCTTTAATCTCGACACTGGAGGCGTTAAAATGAACTACATCACCATGCTGAAGGGAAAGTTGCACCGAGTGAAGGTGACGGCAACCGAGCTCAACTATGAGGGATCCTGCGCTATCGACTCCGGACTGCTGAAATTGTCAGAGATCCGACCCCACGAACAGATTCACATCTATAACATAAACAACGGAGAGAGATTCATAACCTATGCAATCGAAGCACCGCCGGGGTCAGGAACAATCTCTCTCAACGGTGCTGCAGCCCGTCTTGCAGCTGTAGGGGACCTGCTAATAATTGCGGCATTTGCCCAGGTACCAGAGGAGTCAGCAGACGATTTCCATCCCCTGGTCACCTACGTTGACGAAAACAATCAGCCACTCACGAAATAACCGCTAACGCCGACGGCTCGGTATTCGCTAGACCTTCAGAGCCTCCCAGAGTTTGACAGTAACTCCCGAGCATGGTCTTTCGCTTTTTCCGACTCCTTGTGTCCCGAAAGCATTCTGGCCATTTCAGAGACCCGTTCTTCACCATCCACTCGTCTGCCGATAGTGATAGTCCGTCCGTTCTCAACCAGCTTACTGATTGCGATCTGTTGATTCGCGAAGGCTGCCACTTGGGCAAGGTGGGTTACCACGATTACCTGCTTTGTCGCTGAAAGTTCTGCCAACGCCTCACCAACACTTATGGCAGTTTTACCTCCAATTCCTGCATCGATCTCGTCAAAGATCATCGTGGGAACCTGAGTCCCAGACATCAGTCGTATGGCAAGCATCAAACGGGACAACTCCCCACCGGAGGCCACCTTCGACACCGGACCGAGTCTCTCCCCGGCATTTGATGAAAACATAAATAATACAGGATCACCTATGCCAGACTTACCCAGGTGAATTTCAAATCGTCCATTTGGCATCGCCAGTGAGCTCAGCCGTTTAGCGACCCCGCTGGAAAGCCTCTGGGCACCTGTAATTCTCGATGCCAGAATCTCGCCTTCAAGCCGGCCGGTCTCGGCAATATACTCTTCGATCTCCGTCTCCAACCGCCTAGCCAAAATCTCAAAAGAGGAGAGCTCCTCAATTCTTACGGCCACCCTTTCGCGATATTTGATCACCTCATCCAGGGTGTCACCGTATCTCCTCTTAATTTTAGAAAGCTCGAACAACCTATCCTGGAGCTGTTCGAATCTGCCAGGGTCAGGGTCCAGTCGCTCTATCTCGAAGAGGATCTCGCGTCCGACATCTCTTAAGGAGTCGATTTGCTCATTGAGACGCTCGACAGAACTCGAATAGCTGTTCGTGTGTGCCAGGATCCTTCGCGCGTCGCCAAGCTGATCCATCGCACTAGGCTTGTCTTCCCCCTCGATGAGCAGCGCGTGTACCCGCTCAAGTGACTCTCGAAATTCGATCGCATTCGACAAAAGCTCCAACTCCTGCTTGATGCGAAGCTCCTCTTGAGGATCGTTGATCTTGATCGCAGAGATCTCGTCGAACTCGGATTGGCAAATAGAAAGCTCCCTCTGCCGGGAACGCTCATCTCCGCCAAGTTCACTAAGCCTATTGCGTGCCTGAGCCAGCTTTCCTCTGACTTCGGAAAGTAGCGAGTGGTCAATAGAACTGAAAGTGTCCAAGGTTGCTGCCTGCGCGGATGACGAGAACAGCAACTGTGCATCATGCTGACCATATATGTGAAACATCGAATAAGTGAGACTCGCAAGATCGCTTACGCGAGATATCGAACCATTGATGTACGCCCTTGAGGGATCGTCGCTTTGAATCTGTCGCGCTATCACGATCTCGTCCGACCCTTCATGGAATCTTGCCTCCACCCTGGCGTACAATGCGCCGCTCCTGATGAGATTCACATCAGCACGTTGACCGCCAAGCATTGAGAGTGCATCTACGATCAGTGTCTTCCCGGCTCCAGTCTCGCCGCTGATAACGGTCATGCCGGGACCAATGGAAATCGTCAGATCCTCGACCACTCCGAAATTTGTCACGTGAAGTTCGTCAAGCACGCCAATCCACCCAGATGCCCGGAGTATGGGACTAATCACCCATCCGCTTCGAATGCAGACCAAATTTCCTTTTCAGGATCTCGTGGAAATCCCGTCGTGAAAAGGTGACCAGATGTGCGGCCGTTTCCGCAGCACTGCATCTGACCCTATCGTCAGGCTCCAAGACCACCTTACGCGAACCATCGACCATCACCGCTGCGGGCGGTCCCTCAGCGATTTTAAGCTCCACAATCTCGCTGGGTTCGACAATCAACGATCTATCGAAGAGCATATGAGGGCTTATAGGAGTCAAAACAATGGCCTTCAGGCGCGGTGAGACCACGGGACCTCGCGCCGAGAAGCTGTAGGCGGTCGATCCGGTCGGCGTACTCACAATCAAGCCGTCTGCTTCATAAGTCAGAAAATGGCTCGCACCGAATGTAACATCCACTCTGATTACGTGACCTGAATCCAGCTTCTCAACTACCAAATCATTCAACGCAACATAACGCTTCTGAAAAGGTGCTTGGGACTCCTGGGGCTCACCGGCTCTTTCATCTTTCTCAACCTCGATCGACAGCGTCATCCGCTCCTCTATCGAATAGTCGCCGCCGAAAAAACGCTCAAGTGCACGAAATAACCCATCAGGATCGATTTCTGTCAGATAACCCAAGGATCCGAAATTCACCCCCAAGACCGGGATAGTTGCCGGAAGAATCTTGTCTATTGCCCTGAGCATTGTGCCGTCTCCGCCGAGAGAAACAACTAGATCAAGGCCGCCTTCCGCCCAGCTTTCGCTTTCACCTACGAAGATGGCGCGATGGTCCCTTTGATACAGCCACTTTTCCAACTCGACGGCCTTAGTTCGGGCACTCTCGCGCTGGGGGTGGTAAACAATCCCTACATTTGCCATTGGCTACAAACTAACAAATCGTGATCACCTGTCAAACGGATTCCCCTCGGATTGCCCAGAGACGCCGTCGACTTCAGAATCTATCAGGCTTTCAAGATCTGTTGCTTTGCCTGATGAATCTTTCGAGAGGTGATAAAAGAACTCAACATTACCCTGAGTACCCCGTATCTCTGAAACAGCAAGAGCGATCACAGCGACACCCTGTCTTAGAAATTCCTCGGCGACCACTTTGAGAGACTCCTTCCAAAGCGCCGGGTCTCGAATGACTCCACGCCCTTTTGACGCCTCTCTGTGACCCACCTCAAACTGTGGCTTTACCAGGATCACAAGCTGCCCACCCGCCCGGGTCAGTGCGACGAGGTCCACTGCCAAAAGGCGCACCGAAGTGAACGACACATCTACAACGACAAGATCGAAACCCAGTCCCTCTGGATCTTTAAAGTCCCTCACATTGGTTCGCTCAAAGCTGACTACCCGGGGGTCCTGTCGCATCTTTTCGTGCAACTGGTTGGTTCCTACGTCGACCGCATAGACCAACTTTGCATGATGTTGGAGGAGACAGTCTGTAAATCCCCCGGTTGAACTGCCGACATCTAGGACTCGAAGGCCACCAACAGCTATTTTGAAACGACTGAGAGCGCCCTCCAACTTCAGCCCGCCACGGGAAACATACTTCGGGAGGGAGATTACCTCGATCCTGTCGGCCGCCTTGACATGTCTAGCAGCCTTCGATGCTATGGACCTGTTTACAAGTACCTTTCCCTCGTGAATTAGCTCGGCGGCAATCTCTCTAGAGCTTGCCAGACCACGCTCGACTAATGCAGAATCCAAACGTTTCGCGATTCGACCCTTGTCCACACCCATATCAACAAGCGCGCGTCATGACCAACGTTCGACGCGCGATCCAATCAGCCTTTCTGAGACAAGACAGGTGGTGAACGAGATATTTATGCGTTTGAGGTGCCTTCACTTTCGGGTGGCGCACTTGCATCGCCAGCCGGCTCCGCTTTAGCGGTCTCAGCTGCAGGCGCAGTCGTCGTCGAGGGAGTCACTTTCTTTGTGGATCTTCTTGCCCTTGGAGCCGTAGTTCGAGGAGCCCTGCGGGCTGTCGTCGGCTTCGCCTTCTCGCCACCCGTTGAAGGTGCCTTTTCGCCATTGGCCTCACCAAGGGTTTCGGAACTCGAAATCGAGCGGACAAGTGAATTTACCATCTCGGTGAGCTTTGCGACTTCCTCTCTGATGCTGGACACCTTCCCGAGGTCCTGGCTCAAAGAGGACAGCTTCTCGGAAAACTTTCCAAGCTCCTCCTTCGATAGAGCATTTGCAGCCCGCATCTGCTTCTCCATCTCTTTCCGCAGTCCCTTGATCAATGTTTCGGTACTCTCGCGGCTCTTCTTGGCTGCATCATCAAACATCTCGCGCATCTGGTTTCGCTGAACTTCGGAGATGTGTGCTACATCGCGCAGGGCTTCCTCTGCCTTCGTTTGGGCCATCTTGGCCACGGAAAGGCCAGTCTCAACTAGCTTTCCAAGTTTCTGAGTGCCATCTTTCCCTGCCATAATTCCATCCTTCCAGATAGACCTTATGCTAAGAATACCATGCATTGGCTCAAGAATTCATGGATCTTTTTTAGTGGTAATAGCCCAAATGACTCGCGGCTTCCCAGGTCACAGCTACCAGAAAGTTATCAAACGCTGCGAGACACCGAGGAGACACATGCCAAAGAACTCAGGCCAGCCTGTACTACGTTGTCACAACGGCGAGTAATACTATTTAAAGAAAGGGTGAGAGATCGATATATGGAATTTCAAAGCCGTGCGCATCAATGGATAGAGACATCAAGTGGATACCAGCTTTCCGCCGGGACCGTTGTGGCACACCGGGACCACGTACAAATGAACCTA
>JAJZIP010000020.1 GCA_021810525.1 Actinomycetes bacterium
AATAAACCCACAGTTCACTTCCCAAACCTGTCCGCAGTGCGAACGTGCAGCTAAGAAGAACCGCAAGAGTCAAGCGGTCTTTATCTGTATCAACTGTGGGTACGAAGCTAATGCAGATATTAACGCAACACAGAACATTCTTGCCGCAGGACTTGCGGTCACAGGACGTGGAGGGACACTGCAGCAAAAGCCTGTTAGGGCTGAGCACGGCGGCCCAGCGAAGCGTCAACTCTCTGAAGGGCTGGTGGCGTGAGCTGCTGGTTCTTCATGAATCCTCTTCCTTTAGGGAGAGGAGAGGTCAAAATGGTTTTGCGAGCTTGGCTCCCCATTTACCGGTAAAAGTGTCACCCGGGTTCAACCTGACAAGGTCTTCTCCGCTCTTGAAAGCGTTAGGAGGACAGGTCATTGGTTCAGCCCCAAGTCCATGTCTTCTCCGACTTGGACTCAGGGTGTCGCCAGTGTACATTTCAATCAGTTTGTAGCTTTCGTCCACCCAAATCTCAGCGCTGTGTCCATCAGGTCCAAGCAGCTTGATCCAGGCTTTTCCGTCCCGGTCCCTGGCAAGGTCGGTAAAGGGATAGTCAAGAGACTGCTGATTTAGTTTTTTCCCCTCCCGAAAATCGAACTCGCTACCGAAAACCGGTTCGGAACCGCGTGGAAGCTGACGGGGGTTATCGGTGAGGATCCTTGTGTCGGCATCGAGAGTGACGACGCAGTCGTCAATGAGACCATTTCCTGGGGAGAGATATGGATGTTGTCCAGCGCCAAAGGGACAGGCCGTCTTTCCCAGATTTTCGGCTTTGATGGCAACGGTCAGCCCTTCGTCACTAAGGGAGTACGTGACGCTTATTTCGAGGGTGAATGGGTATCCTGATCTGGGGTGGATACGTATTGCCATTGTCAGGTGATTGTCTGTTTGCTCAATAAGATTCCAGGCCTGCCAGCGAAGAAATCCGTGAATGGCGTTATTTTTTGCAGGTTCAGTTATATCTACCTGGTACTGATTTCCATCAAAGCTGTACTTTCCATCCTCGAGGCGGTTTGGCCAGGGCATTAGTGGGGTGCCGTGTGCCCCGTCGCACATCGCTTCCACGGGGTAAGATTCGAGCACTTCCCGTTGGCCAACTCTGTATTCTCTAATCCCTCCTCCAACTTCAACAATGGTTGCGCTCTGATCCTGGAAGTCGATTTGATACTGGTTGCCGGAAGGGTAAATTGTCATAAATGCCTTTTTATGTTTGCTTTTGTTACATTATTGCAGGTATTAAAGACTTTTGCAGAGCGCAATGGTTTCTTCAAGTTTTTGAAGAAACCTGCTGAATCTCTGGGTCAGCTTTGTGAATAAGATAAATGGAACTGGCCCAAGCCTTCTTACTGTGTGGGAGAACTGAGTACTGGTCCATATTACAAGTCCTGTTTCTTCCAAAACTACTCATTAATATCCTGGATACTTCTGAAAATGGATACTAATATCCCTGTTTCTTTCACAGAGCAAAGTATGATTGATACTAAACTCAGGGGAGGTGAGGACGTGGCTGAGACGCTTTTGTTTGCCAGAGATTACCCGGCAGCGACTCTTTCCCGGATGGTGAAAGAGGGCAGGCTGATTCGCCTTTCGAGAGGGGTTTATATATCCTCTCATCAGGATCCGTCGATAATGGTGATGCGATATTGGCGGGCAATCGTTGGCTACTTGGTTCCTGGTGGGGTTATCACCGATCGTTCAGCTGTAACCGGCGGTCTGGTTGACGGCGTACTTTTCCTTGCTCATCGGGGCAAGCCCAAGATAATCAGGCTTCCTTCACTTGAAGTAGTGGTCCGCTCCGGTTCGAGAGCACAACCAGATGACATACCCCTGCCAGGCGGACTTTATCAGGCCTCAAGGCAGCGGGCATTGCTGGAAAACTCCATCCCAAGTAGGAGTACGAGGTATCACGTTCGACGCACTTTAGATCAGGGAGAGTTGGACAGTTGGATCGACAAATTGACTTATCTGGAAGGTGCAGAACGGATCAGGAATTATCAGAAGTCCCTCCGGCAACTTGCGGAAAAACTTGAAATATCGTTTCAAAATGTGGAGCGCCTGGAGGCATCGATATCATCTGCCCTTGGAGACTCTTTAGTGAAGACAAAGTCTCAAGCGCTGGATGCAAGGCAAAAGGGGATTCCATACGATCCGGACAGAGTAAGGCGCTTTGAGATTCTGACATATGGGTTGAGCACTGTTGGTGCCAGCCAGAGCCATCCGGCTAAATTCGACGATAGAAGATGGCTCAGTCTTCCTTTCTTTGAAGCTTATTTTTCCAATTATATCGAAGGCACCGAATTCACAATTGATGAAGCATTGGACGTCGTATATGAGAACAAGATTCCGCCCGGGCGTCCTCAGGATAGCCACGATTTGGCAGGTACTTTCCAGCTGGTCAGCGACAAAGTGGAAATGTCCAGGATTGCCAGTTCAGATCCTGAGTTCGTGGAGATTCTCCGCCATCGTCACCAGGTTATTATGGGTGGACGCAGGGATATAAATCCCGGAATGTTCAAGAGGATCCAAAATCGGGTTGGACAATCCCTATTCGTGGCACCTGACCTGGTGGAGGGAACCCTACGGGCAGGATATCATCTGCTTGAACAGCTCGAATCACCGTGGTGCAGAGCCGTGATGGTTATGTTTTTGGTGTCGGAGGTTCATCCATTTGATGATGGAAATGGCAGACTTGCCAGGATAATGATGAACTCAGAACTTGTGGCTAAAGATGAGGGGCGGATCATCATACCTACGGTATTCCGGGATGATTATATAGGTGCTTTGCGCCGTCTAACCAGGCAGGATGATCCAAGTGTGCTGATAAAAGTCCTCAGGTTTGCCCATGATTTCACTTTCGCAATTGACTACAGTGATATATCGACTGCAGTGACTCAGCTCAGCGAGACAAATGCGTTTGACGAACCGGAAAGCCCTCGAAGGCTGATTTTGCCTAAGGCGGTCTTCGGTTAGTACATCCGTAGGAGAAGACGACGCGAATTCTGAGTCTAGGTCGAATCCGTCAGGTCATGAAGCGGGATAGATGAGTTTCAAAATGCGGTGGATCTGGATAAATAGTCGGGATCTCTTGTTGTATCAAAATTGCCTGTAGTTAGCTCCATTTCGTTTCGGGTGAAAGTGATTCGCCGGAGTTGGCGGAAATTCATGCTTTTAGCAAGTTTTGTTCATTTTCCATGCCGAGATGTTTATTGGTAAGAAAGATTTGAATTATTAACATTTCATGTAAGCTTTCTGTGAAAAGGATAAGTAATCCACATTGCTGATTTGGTTTTAGGGAAGTTAGTTCTGTTGTCAAATACTTTGATTTATGGGGTTTCAGTTGGCGCGCTCTGACAATAAATCCGAATTCGTTTCCAACCTGAATAAGGAAACTGCTAACCATATAGGTGCCCAGAAGCTGTCAAAAGTTTTTCTTGGTGGCGGTGGTGAAAATGTTCTGGCCCTGAGCGACGTAAATCTTGTGATAGAAGAAGGAACCTTTGTTTCCCTTATTGGACCTTCCGGTTGTGGGAAGTCCACTTTGCTGCGGATACTTGGAGGGCTGGATACTCCCAGTACCGGCCAGGTTTTTGGTTGTTCTGACGTGATAACCAGTAGCGGCAGGCCGCTAAAGAGTGCATTCCTGTTTCAGGAGTATGGGCTTTTCCCCTGGCTTAGTGCTATAGATAATGTGGCTTTTGGTCTAAAGATGGCAAAGGTGCCCAAAGCTGAGCGTATAGAACGCTCAAGGGCCTGGCTTTCAAGGGTTGGACTTTCAGGATTTGAAAAGACATATCCGGAACAACTTTCAGGAGGGATGCGCCAGCGTCTCTCTTTGGCCAGAGCTTTTGTGACAGAGCCCGATGTGGTTTTTATGGATGAACCGCTTGGTGCGGTAGATCCTCAGACCAGACTGCTTCTTCAAGAGGATCTGATTCGTCTTTGGGAGGAGACCCGAAAGACGGTGTTGTTAGTAACGCACTCATTAGATGAGGCGTTGCTGCTTGGGGATCGGGTAGTAGTAATGACCGCCAGACCCGGACGGATAAAGCTTGATCTGAAGGTGGATCTGCCAAGGCCCAGGAATGTCGCTATTACCTCTGAGGTTGGTTTTAGTGAATTGAGGACCATGCTCTGGGACAATCTTCGTGACGAGGTTGAACAGTCTCTGGAGTTTTCCTGATGGCAACCACGCCTATGGCAGCAGTTGATGAAAATGGTCAAAGTGAGACTGGTGCCGTCGTGGCTGAGGCGATTTCGAAGCTTCGCAGGAAAGAGCGGGTCCGTCGGCGAATGGATCTGGTGCTCAGCGTTGGAACCCCAATTGTGCTAATCATTTTGTGGCAAGTCTCTGCAGATGCGCACTTTATTGACCCAAGGATTTTCACTCCACCGACTCAGATCATAAGGGCTGCCCGGCAGCTGATTTCAAAGGGCATATTGCAAAAAGACATCGGCTTTACTCTGGCCAGACTGCTTGTTGGTTATGTAATAGGGGTTATATCCGGTGTAATTGTAGGTTTGATACTTGGACTGGTAAGACCTCTTCGTTCTGCGTTTTCCCCACTATTTGCTGCACTCTATGCCGTGCCTCAGATTGCTCTTTTGCCTTTACTTCTTGTAATTTTTGGGATAGGGGAGACTCCCAAGATTTTGACTGTGGTCGCAGTAACTTTCTTTGTGCTGGAGATAAACGCACTTGCAGCGGTCAGAAATTTCGATCCCCGCCTGATCGAATCCGGTAAAGCATTTGGTGCCCATAAATTCAAATTATTCAGACATGTGATCCTCCCGGGGTCATTGCCGTCAATCTTTACCGGTCTTAGGGTATCCATAGCGCTTGGTCTGGTAGTGATCACCGCTACCGAGTTCGTTGCTTCTAACAACGGTCTTGGGTTTCTGGTATGGAACTCCTGGCAGCTGTTTCAGCCCGATCAGATGTACGTGGGTCTTGTTACAATCGCTCTGGTTGGAGTGATCCTTACAGGGATTATTGTGCTGATCGAAAGGCTTTCGCTTCCATGGCTGGTAAGGCGGAAGCGATGAAGAACAACAAGTTGAAACACTGCGTGGGGTTCCCCCGTAGTGATGGCGCCGGTGTCTATGAATCAGTTGGAGGTCCAGACTGGTATGGGATTGCTTACGAGGCTTTGTTCACTGTATCTGTCGAACACCCCAATTTAGTAGGTAGGAATATTGGCGCAGATGGTGAAGCATATGCCCTGTTTATGGTGGTGGGAACGTCATTTGCGACGGGACAGGCGGCTGGGGTAAGTGCCGCTCTATGGGCTGAATCTAAAAGTCACGATCCAGAGAAGGTTCACTCGGTTCTAGAAAAGCAAGGAGCTGCACTATAGGTTTAGACACACTCGGTCAAAATTATAACTTTCTAGGCCTCTGCCTATGGGTGAATGGTGTTACCAACCCCGAAAACAACCGTTTTTAGTTTCAGATAAATGTTTTGAATAATTTCCAAAGGAGAAAATATGAAATTCCCCCGAAAAGGCCGTACAGCTGCTGCCGTGCTTGCGATTTCGTCGCTGGTTCTGGCAGCTTGCGGTTCAAGTTCAACAAGCTCGACTTCATCAAACAAATCTGCTTCGGCTACTTCGACGACCTCAAAGACGCTTACTCCGGTGACGGTGGCTTACATACCGCTCTCTCTTTTTGAGCCACTCTTTATTGCGATGCACGATGGTTACTTTACCCAGCATGGAATTGCGGTTCACTTGACTGTGGTCCCATCTGGTCAGAGTGCCACCACCCTGGCAGCCACTAATAAGGTTCAGGTGGTTCTCGGTGGTTTTTCCGCCGGCATGTTCAATGCAATCAACCAGGGACTTGATTTCAAAGTGGTCGGTTCAATGGCTGAAGAGGCTCCAGGCACTCCTGCCAATGGGCTTGTGGTCGCCAGTTCTCTGGCAAGTAAAGTAACAAATGCAGGTGGGCTTAAGGGTATGAAGATTGCGGTATCCGGAGGTGCGGGTTCAACCGGCGCTTACCTGGTGTCTCAGGCACTTGCGCCTTATCACCTGACACTGAAGGATGTGACTCTGGTCAACCTGGCATTTCCGGAAATGGAAAGCGCCTTGAAGTCGGGTGCAGTCGCAGCTGCATATCCTCCGGCACCGTTTTTGGGTGCAATTATAAAGGACAATGTTGGGAAACTTCTGACCGGAGCTCCTGTTGGTGTCGCGGCAACCGGTGTCATCTATGGTGGTGCTTTTGCCAAGACCAAGACCGCCCAGGAGTTTTTTGATGCTTTGGTCGAGGCCTCAAAGCAGCTCCAGGGAAATAACACCGACTCTGCTCTTAACCTGGGGATTGTGGCTGCCGCTACTGGCCAGAAGCTAAGCCTTCTTGAGTCGGAGCCACCAAACGTATTTAGTCCTGACCTGGCCCCTCCCACCAAGACGCTTCAATCAATGCAGAAGGTCTTTCTGGCTAATCACAACTTGGACTATTCAAGTTTGATTCCAGCGTCTAAATACATCGATTCTACGTTTTCAACTAACGCAGGTAAGTAGTTTGACCTCTCCTCTCCCTAAAGGAAGAGGATTCATGAAGAACCAGCAGCTCACGCCACCAGCCCTTCAGAGAGGTAACAAATAAGTAAGTAGTTCAACCAAGTAATAGGTGAGGTGGTTGGCGGCTGATTGCTGTCGGCCACCTCGATGACTGACTAGTCATCGAGGCACGTATCTGAGACAGCTATCCTGAAATCAGCAACCGGTTTGGAGACTTCCTGTCGCAGGCGTTATTGCATTTGACAGCGCTTGAAAATTTCTTAGAAATCCCGTGATTTTGGGAAACGAGCACAACTGGATTTACTAGGTTGGGGTTAGACAACGGTACGTGAAATAGGCAGGAACACATGGGAGAAGTTTTCGATCTGAGTAGATGGGAATCGCAAGTTGCTGGTGAGTTGGGCGTTTGTATTGACTCCAAATACTTTTGCGAATTCCTGGATCAAATTCCGCCAGGTTATCGGGAAGCGACTGATCCAATATATGCAGCTATAGATGCACAATTTCTGGCTCAGATAGAAAATGTTACTCCGGGAGATTCTGAGGAGCGGTTTATTGGATCTGAAAAACTTGGAATCTTCTCCGCCATTAGATCTGATGATGTTAACGATCCCCACTATCTAGTCCTTGATTTAAATCCCGGGATTAAGAGGGGGGTCATGAGGCTAAGGAGATATGGTGGCAGTCTGGCTGAGCTCAGCAGTCTGGTCCATATATTTGACAGTTTTGGACTCTCAGTAGTTGAAGATCTCCAGTGGTCATTTGGCTCAAAAGCAGAGAAATCTATCCCTTTCCATATCGATGACATCGAATTAAGGTGGGAGCATCAAGAGCGATTCCCACTCGGTCTTGATGGTGGCCGGGACGGCACCCGGGTACTTGAGGCGATTGAATCGGTTATTGCTGGCAGCAGTGAGAGGGACCTTCTGAATCGGTTGGTCCTTTCGGCTGAACTGGGTTATCACCAGGTGAATCTTCTCAGGGCTTATCGCGACTATAGGTTGCAAATAAGTTCTATTTACAGCCAGTCTCAACTTGATCAGACATTATTTGAATACCCTTTGCTGGCTCAGTCGCTTGTAGGTTATTTCGAAAGTCGATTTGATCCTGATCACAAGCTTGATTTGAACCAGGCACTCAGCCTCGTTGTAAACAACTTGGAGGGGGTCTCAAGTTTTGATTCAGACCAAATCCTGCGCGGGTATCTTGAGTTGATCGATTCTACTGTACGGACTAATTACTTTGTTGAAGCTCCGCGTGGTGGGAAGTCGGCATTGGCACTGAAGTTCGCACCGTCTGCATCTCGGTTGAATATCCTCAAGCATTCTATGCTTGAAACCTTCGTTTATGGGGCAACTGTGCTTGGAATACATCTTCGGGCTGGTCTGATAGCTAGAGGTGGAATCCGGTGGAGCGAGAGAGTTGAGGATTTTAGGACCGAAATTTATGATCTGGCTCAGGCACAGGTCAAAAAGAATTCGATAATTATTCCCACTGGGGCCAAGGGCGGGTTCGTGGTGCGAAACAGCGAGCAACCAACAATGACTGAGATCGAGGATGCTTACAAGATTTATATAGCAGCGCTGCTGTCAGTGACTGACAACTATCTGGGTGGCGAAGTTATAACACCTCCCAGAGTGGTGGCTTACGATGGCGACGATCACTACCTGGTGGTTGCTGCTGATAAGGGAACCGCCACGTTCTCTGATTTGGCCAATGAAATAGCAGTACAAAGCGGTTACTGGCTGGGTGACGCCTTTGCATCAGGAGGATCCCATGGGTACGATCACAAATCTATGGCAATCACCGCCCGAGGCGCATGGCTGGCGGTAAGCCGGCATTTTGCCAAGCTGGATATGAATTCACAGGGTGAGCCGTTCAAAGTGGTCGGAATAGGGGATATGTCGGGAGACATATTCGGTAACGGAATGCTTCAAAGCCGCTCGATAGCGTTAGTTGCCGCATTCGATCATCGGCATATCTTTATTGATCCTGAACCAAATCCGGTAGGATCGTACAATGAACGGCTCAGACTGTTCAAATTGGAGAAGTCTTCCTGGGCCGACTACAATCCTGAACTTATATCCCCGGGTGGTGGTATATGGTCCAGAAATGCCAAGGAGATTCCCCTTGGGTCCAAACCTCGGTCGATGTTCGGCTTGGCAGCTGAATCAGCCACTCCATTAGAGGTTATTTCTTCAATCTTGAAGTCCCAGGTAGACCTGATTTGGTTTGGGGGAATAGGTACTTTTATTAAGGCCAGGGATGAAAGCAACTCTGAAGTCGGTGACAGCTCGAATGATCTAGTCAGAGTTGATGCGGAGCAGGTCAGGTCCAGGGTTATTGTCGAAGGGGCGAACCTTGGTATAACTCAGCGTGGTCGTATCAGATATTCCCGCCGAGGGGGAAGGGTCAATACTGATTTCATAGACAATGCCGGCGGCGTGGCAATGTCTGATTATGAAGTCAACTTGAAGATATTGCTCGGGTTGGCCATTAGTGAGTCACTCCTTGAAGAGTCGGAGAGGGACTGGCTGCTTCAGCAGCTGAGTGGTGAAGCAATGCTCAAGGTTCTCCGCCGGGTGAATGAAGGCATCGTGGCAATTGACAGATCCGCGTATGTCAACGTCTATGATCTCGACGCGTTTGAAGCATTGATTGAAGACTGGGAAGACCAGAGAGGATTTGACCGACAGGCTGATTTTCTGCCAAGTGTTGAAGAGTTCCAGAAGAGGCGGTCGGCTGACGCAGGACTTACCCGGCCCGAAATAGCGGTACTCCAGGCTTATGCAAAGTCCGGTATTGCTGATTCGATAGTGGATTCTGCGTTCATATTGAACCCTTCTTTGACTGAGCTTGCTCTTGAATATTTTCCGGTCACTGTCTCCAGCAGATTTGGTCAGTTGATGTCCAGGCACCCGCTCTATCCGCAGCTGATCTCTACCGAATTGGCTGGACTGATTGTAAATCGGATGGGAATCGTCTGGGCTTACGAAAGATCGCAGGAACTCAACTGTTCCTTGAGCGATATAGCCGCTTCATTTTGGCTCAGTTGCAAAGTTACAGAAGCGCTTTCATTATGGGATGGAATTGATCAAATCGAGTCTCAGCTGGACCATCAGGCAGAGTCGACAATCTTTCGGTCTGTGGTTGGAATAATTGATTGTCTCGTAAGAGATTTATCTGGAAAAGACAGAGACGGTTCTTTTGAGCATCTGATCGAGACTCAGAAGTCGTATATAGAAAAGGTCATTGGCTGTCCGGATTTTGTGGCGTCATTAGCGCTACCGAATTCTGACTTGTCCGAAGTACTGCAAGATCAGGCGGTGGGTCTGGCGCTTTCAAACAAATTGTCACTTCTGCAATTGGCTCCAAGGGCTATCGAAGCTGGAGAAATTAGTGGCAAGAGCGGGATTGAAATTTCCGATGTGGTCAAATTGATAAGAGAGATTGAGCTGACGGTAGGCATTGATCAGGTTTTTGAGATCCTGTCAAGCGTAGAAGTTGAGCGCAGATGGATTTCCTGGCAAGTTCGTTCGACTGCTGACGAATTGCGGCAGTTGAGGCGAAAGCTATGTGAGAAAATTATTTCAACCTATCCAAATACCGACACAGATGAAGCGATTTCGAAGTGGAAATCCGACAACGAAGCAGGAATAGCAAAAGCGCGGAACTTCACTAAGGAAGCCAGGATCAATCCAGGTCAAGAATTGACCCTGGTCTACTTAATTCAGGCCGAGCTTCGGCGAATGCTTTAGAACCACACCGTAGGAAACCGGATGATAGTAAGTCCGTAATGCGTCTAGCTTCAGGGTGATTGAAGGATTAGCCGGAGTGAAATTGCAGCAAGTTGTATTTGATCTAAAAATGGAATGTCTTTCCACTTTCTATTGACACGCTAAAGGTCATATAGCTAGAGTGTGCCCTCCAGCCTGGATTTTAATTGCTGGGTTTGTATGTAATTAAACCTATAGGAGGGTATGAGAAATGGCTAAATGGCCTGATGGGAAGAGCATTGCATTTGGTTTGATGATTCCTTGGGAAGTGTGGCCGCCAGACTTGGGTACCCCCAAGTCCAACCAGCGAAGCTCGCAGCATCCTGTTCCTACCGATGCCATCTATCCGAGGGACATGTGGGCAGTGTGGGATCATGAATACGCCGAGGCTCAGGGACTTAGACGTTTACTAACGATGTTTGATGATTACAATATTCGCGCTACTTTCGTAGCGAATGGTAAGCGGGTCGAAATGAGTCCGGAGCTTGCCAAATTGGCAAAAGCAGCCGGACACGATATGGGAAGTGAAAATTACGAACATGTCTATCCCATCATGATGACGCAAGAGGAAGAGCGCAAGTCGCTTGAGAACACAGTCTCGGCATTCAAATCGGTGCTTGGGGCAGCTCCTACTGGATATATTTCTCCGGGTCATCGACCCACGCCAAATACTTTCCCTCTGATATTTGAGTTGGGATATTCTTGGATGTCAGATTTCCAAGGGGATGACGTACCTTTCCGGGTGGAGGGTTCGGATCGCGATCTAGTTTGTATGCCTTATGCGCACGTTAGTGACTATCAGACCTATGCGACGGACGGTAGAACTCCCAGGGATATGCTCGAGATGGCCATCGATGAGTTTGACGTGCTAAGAAGGGAAGGATTGCGGGGAAGCCCCAAGATGATGGGGTTTGCAATTCATCCATTTTTATGCCATGGATTTCGGACAAGGGCAATAGAAAGATTGTTGGACCATGTTCTAGGGTGTCCCGATGTATGGTTCACTACCCGTACAGAAATTACCGACTGGGTTCGTAAAAACCCTCAGGAATTCGCGACCGTGTCGCTAGACAGCGTGACAAAGATGTTTCCTGTCACTTGATCGGCGGCCAAAACAGTTTCTGAGCCGAGTTTACGACTCCAGGGTAATTGTGAACCTAGTTTATTGCACGCTTACCGGGTGATAACTCTGGTCGAGAATTGGGCCAATGTGCTTGGGCTTTCTCAATTTCAAGCCTCCCATGCAATTGGGCCACCTGAGCGTTGTGCCGCTTCTCCTGGTCCAATCGCGGGATCCCATTTGTTTGCGATAAATCGACGCGCAGTTATACCGTCGGACTGCCTTGAGGCGAGCCAGACAATTGGTGGACCCATCACCGCGGGAGGTGTCAACTGGTCGCGGGGGAGATCAGGTAGCTGTGGTATAAAACGGGTATCAGCTTGCCCACCAGGTATCAGAACGTTT
Source organism: Actinomycetes bacterium (assembly GCA_021810525.1). Taxonomy (GTDB): domain Bacteria; phylum Actinomycetota; class Acidimicrobiia; order Acidimicrobiales; family Acidimicrobiaceae; genus SCQM01. Next base: position 11,794 of record JAJZIP010000020.1, read on the forward strand.
ACCGTGACTCCAGTACCTTCAAGATCCCTTGCCATTACCGCAGCAAACGCTTCATTTCCGGCCTTGCTGGGTCCATAAGGTGCTTGACCGGACCGGGTCATGGTGTCAAGGCCGGTGGTGACGTTGACGATTCGTCCCCAACCCTGTTTCATCATATGGCCAACCGTAGCCCGTGAGAGAAGAAATGGTGCGATCATATGAAGGTCTACAAAGCGACGCACATCTGACCCATTCAACTCATAGAAGCGAATAGGGTTTTTGTAACGGTCTCCGGGGCGAATTGTGCTCAGACTTATCCCGGCATTATTTACAACCATATCTACATGTCCGAACGAATTCAGGCACTTTTCCACTATTTGTGTGATTCCATTTTCATCGGTAACATCAGCGCAAATGCCTTCTATCAAGCCGTTTGCCTCATGACAGATTTCCTGAATTTGATCACGGTCGATATCGACCACGAGAACGCCAGCGCCAGCTTCAACAAGAGCTAAAGCCATTGCGCGGCCGAGCCCGCGCGCACCTCCGGTAATAATTATTGCCGTACCATCTAAAATTCCCAAGACCTACTCCTTTCTTGTGTTTGAAGTGGCAGGAGCTATGATTGATGTCCGAGGTTGACTAAGCAACACTTTTGCTGGTCATTAGTGGAAAACAACCCAAGAACAGCCAATCCTAAAATATTGCTATGCTGATTATCACCAAAATTCAGCTTTTAGTCGTGCGGCCCAATGAATGCAAGTTGGCCCCCGTCAACAACAAACGTTGCTCCAGTTACATAAGATGCAGCATTGGATGCTAAAAATACAATCACCCTGGCGATTTCAAGTGGACTCGCCATTCGGCCGAGAAGCGTCCGCTGCTCGGCTTCTGCTCGGTTGCTTCTTCCTGAGTCGAATGAACTTTGCCTTCTGGGGGTCAAGGTCGGACCAGGGCAAACACTGTTAGCACGGACTCCAGCAGATCCAACCTCCGTGGCTATTTGACGGGTCAAATTTATTATTCCAGCTTTGGATGAGCAGTAGCTGGTGTTGTTTTTGACTCCAACCAATCCGTAGGTGGATGCGATGTTTACAAAGCTGCCACGACCGCGTTCAACCAGAGGAAGAAATTCTCGGGTCATTAGGAATACGCTTGTAAGGTTTGTTGCCATAATGCGATTCCACTGTTCAAGACTGAGTTTCCTTACAGAAGTATTATCGTTGGTTCCTGCAACATTTATTACAGCTGTTATCGAATCGTAGCTCCGCTCGATTTCTGCTTTCAGATTTGCGACGTCAGCTTCTGACGATACATCAGCAACGAAAGCTTTGGCATTTTCTCCGTAGATTGCACTGTTGCTTATATTGGCGAGAATTTCCTCATTAAAATCAACGGCGATGACCGTAGCTCCGAGATCGGTGAGTACTTCGCAGCACGCCTGACCTATACCTGCGCCTGCACCGGTCACAATGACCGGTGCTCCATCAAATCGTAGCGCAGCTAAAGTTTCATTGTCTTCTTGTCGAGCGGTCATCAGGTTGCCGGAAACATCTTGGCAACCTGCTCTTTCGAGACCGTTGCGAAGTCATTGGGATTTTCTCTAACCCACTGCGCGATTTCGCTTCGGGTTGCAACCCAGACATCTGGACAAGCCGTAATATGGTCAAGCATAAGTTCCAGTACACGAGTCCGAAATCCGTGACAGATGAACGGGTGAATGGCAAACCCCATCATCTTTGGGCTTCCTCGCAGACCTTCTTTTCGAAGTACATCGAATTCGTCGATGGCCATCTGCAACAGCTCGCGTGGGGTCCTGCCATTCCCTGAGTAAGACTGGTAATCACTTACGTGTGCATAAGGCATACAAATGAGATCTCGATCTCCGTCCTGCATTTTGAACGGCACGTCGTCTCCCTGAAAGTCGGCGTGCCAGGAATAACCGAGGTCAAATACCAAAGGTACGGTATTTGGTGTCGGCCGGTGACCCGGAGAAATATATCCAGTAGGAGCTGCCCCAAGCACCGATTTGAATGCCGAGACTGTGTTTTCAAGCGACTTGCGCTCTTCCTCCAGCGTCATCATGATCGGATAAGCGTGCTCATAATTTTCGCTACCCATATCATGTCCGGCAGACTGTGCTTCTTTTGCCAGTTCGGGACTTACCTCCACCCGCTTGCCGTTTGCCACGAAAGTAGTACGCACGTTGTAGTCATCGAACATCGTTAGTAAACGTTTTAGACCCTGAGCCTCAGCGTATTCATGGTCCCATACTGCCCACATGTCTCGAGCATAGAGAGCGTCTGACGGTACGGGACGCTGTGAACTCCGCTGATGAGATTTAGGCGTACCAATATCGGCGGGCCAGATCTCCCAGGGGATGATAAGTCCAAATGCTATGCTTTTCCCATCAGGCCATTTAGCCATTCTTTCACCACTCTTTCTGTTGATATATGTATGTTTATATTTGCCATCAAATGTTGGCATTGGTACTGCAGGAGATTTGAAGAACCTAACCTAGAGCAGCGGTATTTATATATTGATTTGTCCAAACAACGCCTTGTTTTGCAGTGCTGCCACTTGGAATTGCACCTGTTTCGACGTTCCACTTAATTGCGTCGTTCCAGTCACTTTGGGTCGCAAGTCCATTTTTTGGAAACTGAGTTTCTTTTAGACTCGTCGTAAGTTCTGAAGCGGTAAATCCTGGAAATAAAGAGACAAGTACAGGGACGGCCTTGTTGGGATGATCCCGCAGAAAGTTGTCAGCCATTGCTACTGCTGTGGCCACCCCCTTTACCACCGATGGATGGGATTTCGCATACGCTCGTGAGGCCAAGACGATGTCATACACTTGTGATGCGCCAAGCGGCAGGTTACTAACTCCAACTAGAACTGAGCCCAAACCTTCGGCAGTTAGTTGAGCGGTTGAAGGAGGTGATGCAGCAAAGGCATCGATCAGCCCTTGTTTTATGGCCGCAGCCTCTGCAGATATACTGGTGAAAGAGATTTTGTGGAAGTTGGAGTAACTAAAGCCGCCATATTTGGCTGCCAATTTCCATACTGCTTTATCAGATGAGGAAAGTTCTCCAATGGTTGCACCCTTTAGACTGGCAAGCTTGGTGTCTGCACTTGCTGAACTTGGAACAGGGTGGCTGGATAACCACTTAGAACTGACAAACATTTGAATAGTGTTACCAATATTGGTAGTGACAACTGATTCCAGAGGAAGACCCTTCGCATTCGCCAGAACTGCTGCAGTTGATGAGACTCCACTAAATTGGACAGTTCCTGCCGCCAATGCCGAGTCTGCGACACTGCTTCCTTGGACCACCTCGACTTTGGCGTTTATGCCTTCTTTTTTAAAGAACCCCTCTTTTTGAGCCACACCGACCGGGGCAAGGTCTAAAACATTTACTACCAATGCGATGGTAGCAGGTGTAAGTGTTTTGGCACTTGAGCTCGAACTTGCTGAAGTGGTCTTGCTGGTAGATGATGCTGACGAGCTGCTGCTTCCACATGCGCTTAGCGTTAACACCGATAGAGCCATGACTAGACTCGCCGCTCGAAAATGGCGTACGGATCTTTTGCGATCCGAAGATAACGAACTGAAATACAATGACATTTATATCCCCCTTGGTTGTTTTATTTATTGTTTTATTAATCTGCTGGCACTCACTCGTCCTGATAGGTTCTCCATGGCATTACCCATCGCTCAAATAAACTGATGATCCCTGTGCCAACGATGATCATCAGAACTAAAATTACAATTCCTGCGAATACACTTGCTGAATCGAAATTTTCGGATGAATTTCGAATGAAATAACCAACGCCTTTGTCTGCAGCTATAAATTCTCCGACAATTACGCCAATCATTGCGAATGGAACTGCGGATCTAAGTCCTGTAATCAGAGGCGTGCTAATTTGCGGTAACACAACTTTTCTAAGTACCACCGACCTTCCTCCACCCATGAGCTTTACCACTTCGACAAGATCATTCGGCATCGAGCGGACACCTAGGTACGAGTTGTAAAACATTACAAAGAAGACGGTCATGGAAGCTATAGCCACCTTGGAAGCCAAACCCAGTCCGAACCAGATTAGAAGAAGTGGCGCTAATGCAATTTTAGGTATACCGTTAATTACTGTTATTAGAGGTTCAAAGGTAGCTCCAGCTACTCTCCAGTAAGCCAGACCGACTCCAAAAATAACTCCAGAAACCACACCTAGTAGGTATCCAAGCGCCAGTTCTTCGGCAGTAGCACCGATGTTACGCCACATTGTCGCGGTAGAAAGCAGGCTAATCAACTTTTGAACTACATTGGAAGGGCTGCTGATGAGGTAATTCGGAAATACTCTGTTGTCCGCCAATTGCCAAGCGCCCAATATGACTATTACAGAAACAATTTGTGCGGCGCGAATAGATCTTGATGTTTTAGGCCGCCTTGGGATTCCGGTTCCCCGGCTCGATGAGCCTCTTCCTATGAGAATGGTTTCGCCGTCAGTCGCAGCTGTCAAGTTGTCACCTCCTATTTGATTCTCTGGATTTCGCCCGAGAGTTGACATTCTCAAATTCAACGTCTTTTGGTTGAAATCTTGTAGAGTCAGGTTTTTCGTCACCGATCTCTGATCTAAATATTTCCCAAAGTTCCCGGTGAATCTTGGCAAACTCTGGGAGTTCGGCGACGTGAAATACGTCTCTAGGCCTAGATATCGGAACAGCAAGTTCTGCTTTAATCCGCCCCGGTCTCCGTGTCATAACTACAACACGGTCTGCTAAGGTAAGTGCTTCATTGAGGTCGTGGGTGACAAAGATTACCGTTTTTTGATAATTGCTCCATAAGTCCAACAGAATTTGCTGGAGCACAGTTCGGGTAATCGCGTCCACTGCCGCAAACGGTTCGTCCATAAGTACTACTTCAGGGTCGTATACCAAAGTTCGGGCGATTGAACACCGCTTCTGCATCCCCCCAGAGAGCTGAGATGGGTAAACTGACTCAAATCCTTCCAATCCGACCAGGCTTATCCATTCTTCAACTCTGGCATCCCTTTCTTTACGAGGAACGTGGCGTATGTCAAGCGGCAGCCTGATGTTGTCGATCACGGACATCCAGGGGAGTAGCCGAGAGTCCTGTGTCACATATCCAACCGCGGTATTGATCCCTTCAACTTGATTTGAGCGAAAATAAATGTTTCCGCTCGAAGGGGGTTTAAGACCTGCCAGAAGACTTAGAAGTGTGCTCTTGCCGCATCCACTGGGTCCTACTATGGCGCAAAACTCCTTCTCCTCGACGTCAAAGGTGACGTCGCTCAGTGCTTGTACCGTCAGTCCGGTTCGTCGCATCTCAAAAGTTTGGGAAACGTGTTCAAATCTTACTATAGGCATTTTGAACCTTGACTTGTAGATGGGTGGGGCAGCGAAAATGAAGTCTTTGGCGTATTCAAATTTGACATACCTAAAATTGACAATGCTTGTAATGCGAAACTAATGATCCAGCTTGCCATCAATGATGCTCGGGGATATACACCCGGACAAGGGTAACTTTGCAACACTGTCGATACTGCAACTTGATATGTAGCAGGTTTGCTCTTTGAGCTGGCTGTACTGGCAAATTGCCCAGCGGGTGGGCTCCAGCTTAAATGGACCAGACACGAGATTAATTTGTGCCCGTTTGGCACCCGGTCAACACTCTCCAGTATGAACGAAGGTTTGTACAGGTTTGCGCGACATTGCGATATGGAATCCAGCAGTTTGGAATTTGATCCCTTCAAAATCCCCCCTATTCCAAAAGCTCAATGGTAAATATATTCATATGGTTATGCCATGTCAATAGCACCTGGGCTTTTTGTGGAACAATATTCCAAAAATGATTACAAAATGGTATGCTTCTAAGGACCAGTACCGGACTGTGATATGCATGTAGGTAAAGAAAGGTTTTTGTCAACAGCCTTTCTGGAATGTGTTCAAGTCTCGTAAGCTACAGAGGCTTGTCAGAGTGAAACAATGCAATGCTGTGGAATAGCTAAAACGGAGTAAAGAGGTTGTAATGACGGGACTTGCAAATGGCGCCAAATTTCCGGAGTTGACCATGGACCGGGTGGGAGGCGGCAAGCTCAAAGTTCCAGAGGAAACGCTCGGATCATATGGGGTCGTTCTGGCATACAGGGGGTCCTGGTGCATGAGATGCAACGAGCAGCTTGCCAGTTATCAGCGTATGTTAGAGGAGTTAAGCAGCGAAGATATCAAGGTGATCGCATTTTCAACAGATGACCAGGAAAATGCTCGAAAAATGGTTGATGATCATCAACTTGAGTTTCCAGTAGGTTTCGGTGTCGATATGGCCGAGACGGCTAAGACGCTGGAAGGATACGTTAATGTTGAGCATCAGTCATTGGAATCGTCGAATTTCCTCCTTCGACCTGATGGCACCATCGAGTTGTCGGTGTATGCATCGAGTTCGGTTGGACGACTAACTCCCCAGGACGTTCTGGATATTGTCAGACGGCGAAGATCCCGTTGACTAGGCAGTTATGGCTGTGCAGTTGCAGATTGAAATTGTAACTTGCAAAATGGTGGATCAGGATTCAACTCTTTGCAGTTAACCGGGATCCAAGGGGCACTGATTCAGCTCCCCGTACTAGCCAATCGGTCCTGTTACTCTGCAGGTTTGGGTGGTTGTCCTATTTTTGCTCACCAGAGGAGGCAGATGTGGCACCATGAAGAGATGGTGTGCAATTTTTAGTTAAGCGTAAAAGAGCTATCAAAAGTGTCATAATGAAACTTGTTGTGCGGGTAATTGTAATTCAGTTTTGAGCTAGTTTGATTTAGCCCGGCAGTATTAGACCATGAGGGCGACATCGGGGGTTACAAGTGGTTCAAAACTAAAGCCAGAAGGAGGGGCATGGGGAATATTTCGCTTGCCTGTGTCGACGGTGGTCGTGTCGAGGTTGACGATCAGCTACTTGAGAATTTCAGATCGAATTTACGAGGCCGGCTTCTGCGGCCGGGAGATTCAGATTATGACCTAACTCGCAAAATTTGGAATGGTATGTTCGATAAGCGGCCAGCCCTGATTGTCAGTTGCCGCGGGGTGGCAGACATAATTGCTTCAGTTAATTTTGCCAGAGAAAATAGAGTTCTACTTGCAGTCCGGGGCGGCGGCCACAACGTAGCAGGTAATGCCTCATGTGATGATGGGTTGATGATAGACCTTTCTTTCATGAAAGGGATTTGGGTTGACAGAGGAACAGCAAAAGTGCGGGTCCAGGGGGGCGCCACCTGGGGGGACGTCGACCGGGAGACACAACTGTTCTCCCTTGCCATCCCGGGAGGAGTTGTTTCGACTACTGGTGTTGCCGGCCTTACCTTAGGGGGTGGCATGGGCTGGCAAATGCGCAAAAGAGGCCTGAGTATCGACAATCTGATCTCTGTTGAAATAGTAACCGCGGACGGGGAGTTGAAAGTCGCAAGTGCGGCCGAGAACCCTGACCTATTTTGGGCTGTTAGAGGAGGTGGAGGCAATTTCGGTGTAATAGCCAGCTTTGAGTTTCAAGCTCATCCGGTTGGACCTATTGTGACGCTTGCCTGTCCCATGTATCCGGCGGACCTTGGTGAAGTTGCACTGAGAGCATGGCGAGATTTTATGACAACTGCGCCCGAGGAATGTGGTGGTTCATTTTTGTTCTGGTCAATTCCAAATAATCCGTTTTTTCCAGAGGAGCATCACGGAAAGCCGATTGCGATTCCGCTAATTACCCATATAGGCGATTTGGAGTTTGGGGAGAGGTTGTTAGATCCGATTCGACATCTTGGAACTCCTTTGGTGGATCTGAGCGGACCTATTCCGTGGACCATGATGCAGGCGATGTTTGATCCATTCGTCCAGGCGGGCGCGCTCAATTATTACTGGAAGTCGCTCCATCTTGCCAGTTTAGATAACAACGTAGTAAGTGAATTAGTGGAGGTGGCTACCACGATACCTTCCAAAAACACCTATCTCGTGGTCCTGCCGCTGGGAGGGGCATTTGCTAGAGTGGCTTCCGACGAGACAGCTTTTGGCTTGAGAGATATGCCGTTCACTCTGGAGCTGGATTCAATGTGGCCAGATTCCTCTGAAGATGAGCTCAATATCGAGTGGACCAGAAACACCTGGACGTCTTTGCAAACATATTCCACTGGGGCGGCCTATTTGAATTTCCCGGGATTTGGTGAAGATGTGGAAAACCTGGTACGGAATTCAGTGGGCGCTAATAATTATGAAAGGCTTCGCCAACTGAAAACACTTTATGATCCAACCAACCTGTTTCGAATGAATCTAAACATCAAACCCAGCGCGTGAGTCCGTCATATTGGAAGGCGGCTGGACTGGATTCTTTCCAGAAAGATATCCGGTTCCAGTCAAGGTTGTACTAAAGGGAGTGAAATATGGCCGAGTTTGTGGGTGCATTCGGTGTTCCGCACACGCCGGGATTTCCAGCTCTGGTAGAGCGGGAGGGCCAATCAAGCGAAACAGCACAATTGTACCAGGCCATTTTGGATCAATTATTAGATCTCAGAGTAGATGTTTTGGTGGTTTTTGACAGTGATCATTTGAACAGTTTCTTTCTCGACAACCTTCCTGCTCTTTGTATTCCGGTGGCGGCTGATGCCCGCGGTCCAAATGATTCTGTTCCTTCGTTGCCTGAGCGACTGGTGCGTTTGCAGCCCCAGCTTGGAATGCACATGGTGGATTATTTAACTCGGGGACAGTTTGATGTTTCCCGCAGCCATCACCTGAGCCTTGACCATTCGCTCATGGTGCCGCTTCACTTTCTTGACCCCGAAAACAGGTTTCAAGTTCTTCCTATCTACATAAACGGACTTGTTCCGCCTCTCATTTCGTCCCTTCGTGCACGTTCCCTTGGAGAATTCGTACTAAAGGCAATTGCTGAATGGGACTCAGAATCCCGGGTGGCGATTATTGCCAGTGGTAGTTTCTCCCTTGAAGTTGGCGGTCCGAGAATCAGTGACGATGGGATATCTGGCGTACCGGATCCCGAATGGGTTCTTCACGTAGCTGACCGTCTAAAGAAGGGCGCGATTAGCAAGTTGATCGATGAGGCTACAACTGAGCGAATGCTGCGGGCCGGCAATGTCGGTGGTGAGCTTTTGAACTGGATTGCACTGCTCGGGACGGTAGGAGACAAACCTTGCAGGTTCTTGGAACTGCAAACCCAGTTCGGTCATGGATATGCGTCATGGGAGGTTTTATAAGTTTGAGTACTTACGACGTCAATTTATTTTGTCACAGAATTTCTGTCGATCCAGTATTTCGTAATGCCGTTCTGAATGGTTCCGAAAAGCCTTGGAATGAAAGTGGACTCGATCCCGTCGAGATTGAGGCACTTCGCAGTGGAGACGTGGGTTTACTTTACCGTCGGGGAGCAGATGCCTTTCTTCTTCATCAGCTCGCTCGTTTTCAGGTCGAAGGTTTGACTCCTAAACGCTATGCAGCCAGCATGAAATATGGCAGGGTGCTGCCGAGAGACTGACGGGAGAATTCATTCGACTGGTCGGTACGAGTCCCATGATTTTTATTTTTGGTTTTTCAGGATTCAGGTGGGTTACATCGAGGATCATGAGGTTTTTACAGGAGGATTGTAAATGACTGAAAAAGCCTACAGCGCGGTGTTAACCGCACCCCGGCATCTCGCGATTTTAGAGTATGACCTACCCGAAATTGCTGATGATGATGGTTTGATCAAGATAGAAATGGCCGGAATATGCCATACGGATGTAGAAAGATACAATGGGGCTGTTGTATCGGCACCTTATCCTCTGATTCTGGGCCACGAGATCGTTGGCCGGGTAGACAGAATCGGAAAGATGGCCGCGCGCCGCTGGGGCGTTGCTGAAGGTGACCGGGTAATAGTGGAGCCGAGAGTCAGGTGCGGTTTCTGTAGCGCCTGTATCATGGGAAACTATAAATTCTGCCAGAACAGGATAGGTTATGGAACGAGCATGCCGGCAGATCAGTTGCCCCATTTGTGGGGCTCGTACGGTCAATACATGTATCTGGCCCCAGGTTCAATTTTGCATCGTGTTTCCGATGCTGTTTCACCCAGGCTAGCCACTTTGATCGGAGTTGCGATCTCAAACGGTATTCAATGGGCTGTAGTGCAGGGCGGTGTCAGGTTAGGCGATTCGGTGGTCGTACAAGGTGTTGGACCTATCGGGCTGGCAACTGTGGCGGTTGCCAAAGAGGCTGGAGCGGGTCCGATTATTGCAACTGGTCTGACAAGCGATAAAGTAGGTTTTGACCTTGCTATTGAATTCGGTGCAGATGCCACGGTAAATGTGGAAGAGGAAGATCTGGTCGAGACGGTATCTAGATTCACGGATGGCGATTTGGCCGATGTTGTCATAGACGTAACTGGAAGCGGCTCTGCGGTTAGAACATCGATAGAAATTGTAAAAAAGGGCGGAACGGTCGTCAATGCCGGGATAACCGGGGATACGACATTAAGTCCGCTTTTGCTTGATCGGGTGCTGTACAAAGAGGTGAGGCTTCAAGGGGTATTTACATACGATTTTCGGGCGCTGCGTAAGAGCATAAAGCTCGTTGAACGTAATCATTACAGCTTCGAAAAGATCATTACCCATGAGTTCCCACTTATAAAGGCCGAGGAGGCTCTACAATGTGCCGCAAGAGAGAACCCAGAGATGATTCCTATCAAAGTTGCAATAGTTCCAAATTGATTCTTTTTATTACGGGCACGACAGGTCCCTTTGGCCGTGTATACGACTGGGTCGTGGATGGAGCTGAGACAAGTTTGTGCAGTCATAAGGTTGTGCTGGTAGCTACGCGTGTTTCAAAGAAGCGTGAGCAGCTTGCCATAGCCCTCGATTGGATTGTTGACTTTGAGAGTTTTGAGGGCCCACCAGATAAAAAGCCCATTAGCGGTTATAGCTGGGCGCCTGCATCTGTTTTCTAGGGCATCAGTTAGCCTAATGTCACCTATACGCCCACAAGGAATATACACTGCGTCAGCTTTTGGATTAGCGCTTACTAATTCATATGCCATATCCGCGAAGACCCCGTTTTTTAGCAGTGCGTAGTCTTTTTGTTTCATTTTCCCAGCCCCAACTGATCCAAGAACTTCGATTCCGGCTTCGCCCAGCACCTCGGCGATTCTGTCAGTGGTTGGAGTATCGAAAGGGGTGCAGAGAACAATCCGGGTAGCATTTATTTCTGCGAGCGCCAGAAGGGCGGCATTCAGGTCAGTGATTGAAGGTAGGCCTGAAACGGATGTGATTTGCGTCTTTAACTTGCGGTCAGCTTCGATTCCCCCTTCTAGCACTAAAGGGATCCCAGCTGAAAATACGATATCCGCCCCGGTGTCTGCTAGTTGTTTGGCGGCGGTTTCGATACCTTTTAGAGCAAGTTCAACATCGTTGGAGGAGATTTTTGATACCGCCAGGGTGGCAATAATCAGCCCGATATCGTCAGGAACGGCTTGGTAAAAGTCTTTCGCTGCCCGTTCGCAAGTCGATGGAGCTATAAGACCCACCCTGCCTCTTTCTCCAAATACTTGATCTGGAATTGGTGTGCTGTCAGTTTGGTTCATTTTTTGTCCTTATCTGTATTGTGCAGTTCTTGGAAGTTTGCTCCGTTGATCTCTGAGACTAACTTCATGGTCCTTTTACCCCTTTTATTTGTTTTGGATTTAACTAAATGAAAATCAATGATCAATGAATTTCACACAAAACTACGTGATGGCTTAGCAGGCGGCTTTGGGTAGATTTTCAGCTGATTGGTGTTAGGCACCAAATCCTAAAATGCATCGCTTGATTATTGAGTATCCATAGCAGTCCCCAATCTGGCCACATAGAAATTCGAGATCTTCAGCAGAAAACACCAGGTATGGCTTGACTCAGTATCAACTGAAGAGTATACATGGAACATTGTTCCATTATTGTTTGGGGTGAGAGGCCAGAGTATAAAGTTATAAAGACCTGAAGTCCAGTAAAGCCATTTTTGTCTCACGCAGATTAAGAGAGCCTACTGGAAATGATCTTTTTGTCTGGAGAGTTAAGTCGTTTATTCAAATTTGATTGGGTGATTTCAGGATAAGAAACAGCAGTCAGTGCGATTAGCAAATTGGTAACTTGACAACAAAACATAGTTGAAGATGTTGTACATCTAAGCAATATTTAGAATAGGACCAGTCATAGTTTAGGCTTCTAAATTTCGAGGTTTCATTGCAGAAGATGTAATTGAGGTGAATTTATTAGAGCGCTAGATGTCCGGGTTTACTTTAGAAGGAGTGTCATAAGGAATCGATTATTTATCTAGCACAGCGGAGGGGGAAAATGAATAGCCAGGATGGCAAGATGAACACAGCAATTGAAATAGTCAGTTGCATGAGGCAATCAAACGGGGGAGTCATTGAATGAAACTAATCAGCAGGGTGGGATATAGAAAAAGAGTACCGCTGGTGACAATGTTAGTAGCGGGAGCCACGTTGCTTGCAGCTTGTGGCAGTTCATCGAGTGCTTCAAGTAAGGCAACAACCACGGTGCCTTCCAGCTCAACCTCTGCTTCCAACTCAAGTGCAAATACATCGGGATTGTCTGCAAAACTAAAGGCCTTGGAAGCGATTCCTGCTTTCAAGAATCCTGGGCCGGCAATTAGTGCTGGGAAACTATCAGGTAAAACAGTGGTGATGATAGATGGGGATCCCGCAGCTGGACCAGTAATTCAGGCAGCCAATGGCGTTATTGCCGCAGCCAAGGTTGCTGGACTCAACTTGAAGGTCTTGAATGGTCAAAACGCCAGCACTTCAACGTATATTCAGTTACTCGATCAAGCCATAGCTGCCAAGCCAATGGCAATAATTACACTTGCGGTTGCACCGGCTCTGGTAAAGCCTCAGCTTCAGGCGGCCAAATCTGCAGGGATCCCAGTGGTTGTGGGGCTTCAGCAGTGGCATGCCAACCCTTCACGTCCTGACTATTTCGGATTTGTAACTCAACCAGGTTCTTTAGAAGGACTTGTGATGGCTGAACAGATCGCAGTAACTGGACCTAAGAATGCACAGATCGGCTTTATAACTTCGAATGTTATAAATCTTTCGCTACAGATCTATAACTCATTTAAATCAGGGCTTGCAAAGTACTGCCCTGGATGCAAGGTTGTTGATGTACAGAATGTGGACCCATCCAACTGGGTGAGTTCATTGAGTTCGACTGCAAGTTCAATATTGGCTGCGCATCCAAACCTCAATTACCTAATCCCTGTATTCGATGGAATGACACCGTTTATAGTATCTGCCCTCGGTAGCGCCGGAGGGGGCCATAAGGTGAAAGTTATAACCACTCAGACAAGCATAGGAGCATCGCTGAAAGAGGTCCAAAATGGCACATTCACATCGGATGTTGGTTCATCAGCGACATGGGAAGGTTGGGCTATGATAGACCAGGCTTTACGGGCAGGGCTGAATCTGCCACCTGAGTCAAATACAACGATTCCGGTGAGGCTGCTAAATTCATCTGATCTAACTGGGGAAAATATTAACAGTGATGCCTCAATCTTTGGCACCAGCTATGTTCAGGGCTTCAAGAAGCTGTGGGGTCTTGGTTAATGCCAGATCAGTCTGATTCATCGAATCGAGAAGCCAATTCTAATCTCAGTCCGACAAGAGTGGCTGAGCCAAATGATTCGATATCAACTGAAGGAGGTGCTGGGCAGGTAACATCTACTCAGCACCTCCCCGAAACCGTTGGTTCAAGCAACCTTCGTACGTTCATCAAGCGATATTTTGTTGTACTTCTGTTACCGGCCCTGATCATACTTTTTGCGATTCTTGCTCCATCAACTTTTTTTACCGCTTATAACTTTGAAACTATATTGACCACCAATGCAGTTCTTATAATCCTGGCAATCGGTGAGACTGCAGTACTAGTTACCGGGGAATTCGACTTCAGTTTTGGCGGGACGTTGGGACTTTCAGCTGCGGTTGTAGTTATGCTGATCACTAACCTAAAGATGCCAACTTTAGAGGCTGTATTTATATCACTTTTGGCTGCCCTTCTGGTGGGAGTGGTAAATGCTTATTTTGTAGTTAAGCTAAAGGTGAAGTCTTTTATAGTTACCCTTGGAATGGGTACATTGACGACTGGAATTGGGCTTGGAATTACCGGATCTCAGACGATTTCAAATCCTTCTAAATTTCTTTCCACTGTAATGACAAAGAGAATTGTCGGCGTTGGGCTTCCATTTTTTTATGGCTTGATTTTGGTGGCTATTATTTGGTTTTTGCTTGAGTACGTAAAGACCGGAAGGAACATGTACTTTTCTGGCGAAGGGCGAAAAGCTGCCTTTTTGGCGGGAATACATGTAAATAAGATACGGGCTGGAGTTCTGATCTTTTCGGCTTTTACTGCATGGTTGGCAGGCATGGTAATGCTTGGTCAGACTACAGCGGTAGATGCAACCTATGGGGGGCCGTATCTTCTGCCTGTTTTTGCTGCGGTGTTCTTGGGCTTTACCACTATCAGATCCGGAAGATTTAATGCTCTCGGAACGCTGGTGGGAGTATTGGTGCTGGCGGTGGGTAGTACAGGACTTGAGATACTTTCAGTCGCATCCTGGATTACGCAAGTCTTTGATGGTGGCGTACTGATCGTAGCAGTCGGCCTCGCTAACGTCTTAGGCGGGGAAAGGATAGATAGTTGGCTATGAACCAGAGTCATAGCGAAACTACTCAGCCAAATGCCCTAGAGGTAAGTCACCTTACAATGAGATTTGGACCCGTTACCGCTCTTGATGATGTATCGATTTCAATAAATCCAGGCGAGATCCACGGCATAGTTGGCCACAATGGCTCGGGTAAATCAACACTGGTTGAAATCCTGGCTGGGACTTATGCACCCACTAATGGAGCCCTTTCGCTTTTCGGTTCACCCACCCCATTTCCAGCTCAATCGAGAGACAGTTCAAGGTTTCCTGTGGCTGTGGTACACCAGGATGTGGGGCTAGTCGGTTCGATGTCAGTTGTGGATAACTTCAGGGTGAATCGCTTTACAACTACGGCCTTTGGCACCCTCAACTGGCGAAGTGAGAAAAGGCTGACTCGGCAGCGACTGGAAAGCCTGGGTCTAGAGATTGATCCTGATATCTTGGTTGAACGGCTGAGCGTTGCAGACCAGGTTCTAATAGCAGTAGCCAGAGCGTTATTAGACCTTGAGGAGATACGTAAACGGTCTGAAGGTAAGGATCAGGAAATTTTGATCCTGGATGAGCCTACCTCAAGCCTACCTTCTGGAACAGTAGATTCGTTTTTATCGACTATTTCTGAAATCAATCGCAACTTTTCTACCACCGTAATTATCATCAGTCACAATCCGCGGGAGATTATGTCTTTGAGTCATCGTTTTACTGCGCTCAAGAACGGGAAAGTGGTAGGAACCTACATCACTGGGCAGGTGGACTACACAGAACTTGCCGAACTCATGGCTGGTCAGGAGATAAAGCACAATGCCGATAAGAGGGTTGAATTTTCTAGCCGGTCAGAGAAGGGAGGAAGGGAAGTCCTCAAGGTTGAGAATCTAATAGCACAGCGGATCAAGGGTGTTGATTTTACTATCAATACAGGCGAAGTTGTGGGTATTACTGGACTTCTAGGTTCTGGACATGAGGATATCCCCTATATATTGTGTGGTTCTTCACCTAAAGAGGGTGGAAGCATTTATTTTCTAGGCAACAAGATGGAAAAGCTGAGTCCTCAGCGGTTTCGCCAGATGGGTGGGATGCTGCTTCCTGGGGATAGAAAGCTTACCAGTGGAGTCCCTCTAGCCACGGTTAGAGAGAACATGACTATGGGATATCTTGATCCGTATCTAAAAGGTAGGGTTCTTTCTAAAAAATCCGAGCATCGAAGTGTTTCTAACATGTTGGAGCGACTTAGGATACGGCCAAAGGATCCGGATCGGACTTTAGCCACGTTCAGTGGAGGCCAGCAACAGAAGATACTGGTGGCCAGGTGCATACTCAGATCGGCACCTCTGGTGATTATCGATGAACCTTCCACTGGTATAGACGTTGGAGCTCGAGACGAGATACACGCCACCTTGAGGGAAATGGCCAAAGACGATACTGCCGTGGTTGTAGTTTCGAGCCAGTACGAGGAGTTGCCTATGGTCTGTGACAGGGTGCTGGTATTTCAGAATGGAATAATTTCCGGTGAATTAACTGGTGATCAAGTGAGCGAAGAAGCAATATTGAAGCTTTGTTATATGGATATTGAGAGCAAGGTTTCCTAGATTTCACTCGAGTGTAACCGAGGTTCTCAAGCAGTGGCAGCAAAACCGTCTTTGGCTAACTAAAGCGATGGCTTTGCATCGATTTGAGAGGCATTGGGTTGGCAAATCAATTTATCGTCGCAACCGATACCGGAGGAACATTTGTAGATGCTGTCATATGGGATCACAGCGGCAAGGCCTTTATAGGCAAGTCAGCTTCCACCACAGATAATCCACCGGAAGGTGTTTTGAGGGCTATCGAAGTAGCTGCTCGAAGCGGGGGCTTTACCTTAGAAGAAGTTCTCAGAAGTGCCACGATGCTCAATAATGGCACCACGGTAACCACAAACGCAATGATAGAGAGAAAGGGTGCTGCAACTGGTCTTTTAACTACCATGGGCTTCGAGGATACTCTGGCTATTAAAAGAGTAATAGGACGCACAATTGGTCTCGATGAAGCTCAGCTCTATGACTATAAAAATGCTGATCCTCCGTCGCCAATCGTACCCTTGGAGCGAGTCAGGGGAGTGATTGAGAGAATCGATTCCCGTGGCGACGTGGTGGTACCGCTAAATGAAGCCAGTCTCACCCATGCACTTTTAGAGTTGGTGGAAAACGGCACTGAAGTGCTGGCGATCTGTTTTTTGTGGTCGTTTTTGAATCCGTCTCACGAAAAGCGTGCTGCTGAGATAGCTAAGAGTCTATATCCAGACCTTTTTGTGGTTACTTCAAGTGAGCTGGTGCCCGTTATCAGAGAATATGAAAGGGCGAACACCACTGTCATCAATGCTTATCTGGGACCCGTATTTAAACAGTACGCAGAAGGGATAAGGGACCAGATTGCAGTTGCCGGTTATCCAAATGAACCACTTATTATGCAGTCGATAGGAGGTCTGGCACCTGCTAAGGAAATCGAACTAACTCCAATTAATACCCTTTTTTCTGGTCCTGTGGGTGGCGTAATAGCTAGTCAAAAAATGGGGCAGTCTTTAGGTGAGTTGAACTTGATCACCACTGATATGGGTGGCACCAGTTTTGATGTGGGGATAATTCTCAACGGCAGCCCTCTGGTTGCACCGCAGACGGTAATCGAACGTCAGCTGGTGGCTATACCTACCGTCGAGGTGGTAACTGTCGGAGCAGGTGGTGGAAGCGCTGCGTTTGTGAGCGAACTTGGAACCCTGAGTGTTGGACCCCAGAGTATGGGATCACAGCCAGGCCCCGTCTGTTATGGAAGGGGTGGGAAGACACCTACGGTAACTGATGCCGATGTGATTTTGGGATACATCGACTCCGAACATTTTTTGGGTGGCGCTATGTCGATATCCCGTGAACTGGCTATTGAGGCAGTTGAGAACCAAATCGCAGGCCCGATGGGGATTTCAGTGGAAGAAGCTGCGGCGGGCATTTATCAAATTGTTAACGCACATATGGCAGATTTAATCAGGAGAGTTACAGTTGAGAGGGGTTATGATCCCCGGGATTTCTCACTGGTGGCGTTTGGAGGTTGTGGTCCCACCCACTGTACTGCTTATGGCCCTGACGTTGGTGTGGCCCAGGTGATCATTCCAGTTGAAGCCACTGTATTTTCGGCTGTCGGCATTGGTCAATCCGAATTTCGCCACAGCCTGGTCCATTCTTTGCCTCATGAAATACGGAAGATAGATGGCAGCCTGGCGCTCGATTTTTTGGACGAGATGAATGAGGTTTTGGACTCTATGCAGCAAAAATGCCGGTCCCTTATCGATGACGACGGGGGCGACCCAGGTTTGGCGCGTCTTGTGATTAGTGCTGATATGCGCTATCACAATCAGATCCATGAACTTAATATTTCGATGCCAGGAGACTTGCCTCTAAATGAAGGCGTAATTAGCGATTTGGTTGACTCATTCGAGAAGCAGTACGACTTCCGCTATGGAAGCGGCGCAAGCTCACCCAGTTCGAGGATTGAGCTCATAAATGTCAGGGTTGATTCCAGCGCTCCAACTCAAGTGAAGGCTTTAACTGGAGCTGATAAGAGAATGCCGGGTGACTACAAAAGAGCATTTCTTGGAATAAAGGAAATCTTTCGGTTGTCGTCGCGGAACTTTGAGCCTGCTCCACTATACAAGGCAGAACTTCTCGGTGTGGGCGACGTGGTTCCGGGGCCTGCTCTGATTGTCTCTTACGGAATGACCATTCCGCTTCACGATGGTCAAACCCTCGCAGTTGAAGAAGGTGGACAGTTTGTTGTCAGGTATTGAATCGATGCGAAGTCAAAGAATGGAGAAGCCATGGCTCTAGAGGTAACGAGGGAGTTCAAGGCTCGAAACGATCCAATAACTTTCGAGGTTCTGAGGCATCATCTTTGGCAGATAAACGACGAACAGGGAAAGACGATAATCCATGTCTCTGGATCTCCTGTCGCCACCGAAGCCAATGATTTCAATGTAGCGCTTTTGAACGCAAGTGGGGAAGTTGTAATCATTGG
>JAJZIP010000193.1 GCA_021810525.1 Actinomycetes bacterium
CGGAACGCGAGGGAGAACCCGTCCAGAATCAAGAGCTTTGCCACAGATGCCATGTTACGCGATCGAACTGGCTACCAAGACACATTGCAAAGTCGCCAAGCCGAGCTATTCGAGTTGAACCGAGTTGAACTCCATCCACAGCCATCTCCAGCTCTACCTAGCCTTTGGAGTCAACTCACCTGAAATAACTCTCTGCGCGACCTCTGCCATGGTGCTTCGAGTATCCATCGCGGTCTTCTGGATGAATTCGAACGCCGCCGGCTCGCTGAATGAGTCTCTATCCATTAAAATCCCCTTGGCCCTGTCGAGGAGCTTTCTCGTCTCGAGCTGGCGTGTGGCCCTTTCAACCTTATCCGAGAGGTTCGACACCTCCTGTTCTAGGGCAGCTCTCTCCTGGAACCTGGCCCTAGCCAACTCGATGGCGGGCACGAGGTCCGACGCTTGAAACGGCTTCACCAGATAGGCCAGAACTCCCGCATCCCGTGCCTGTTCGACAAAGCTGCGCTGAGAAAATGCCGTCAAGATGACAACGGGGCAGATATTCTCCTGCGAAAGTTCGGATGCAACCTCGATTCCATCCTTTCCCGGCATCTTGACGTCCAGAATTGCCAGATCAGGTCGAAGATTCCGGATCAGGTCTATCGCTTCTTCCCCGCGGCTAGCTGCACCTACGACCTCATATCCCTCTTCCTCAAGGATCTCCTTGAGGTCAAGCCTGATGATCGCCTCATCCTCAGCTATGACCACTCTAAGCGCCACAACAATCCTCCCAAGAATCTGTCTGAAGCTGGCCAAGGTCAAAAACAACCAGATGACTAATTCAAAATCTGTCCATCGTACCATCGACCTGAAATGCGCAGCTTATGCTGAAACAGTATAGAAAACCTCCTAACCGTCCGGCACGTCTTTCGAAACCGACCGGATTCGTGTAACTTGATCAGGTAGGCGATGTTCATAAGACAACTTCCACTATGGCTTGCTCAGACCAACTGCTGGATCATTTCGAGATCAAAGAACGACTCGGAATGTGTGCTCGTTGATGTTCCGCCATCACCCAGTGAAATCATCCAGACGCTTTCCGCGAGTGGCCTCAGGCCGGTCGCAATACTGGCGACTCACGGACACATCGATCACATCGGCGGTGTTGCCACACTTTCTCGAACCAAGATAAGGCACGAAACCACAACCGATCTTCCCGTCTACATAAATGATGCGGACAAACACCTGTTACTGGATCCGGTAGGGACATCGGGACTACTAGGAGCTGAATTGAATGAGTCCGGATTAGACTTCACCCCCCCGGAAATCATCTACAACCTTGGAGACAATGACACTTTCAGCGGTTCCGGGCTCGTTTTCAACACTTTATATACGCCAGGTCATACAGAAGGATCCATCTGTTTCAAAGTCAACGATCCCGACTCTTCCGAAAAGGTACTCTTTTCGGGAGATCACCTCTTCAAGGGCTCCATTGGAAGAACAGACCTTCCCGGAGGTTCATTCGAAAGACTGGTTGACTCCATGAGATCAAAGATCATGCCCCTCGATGATGACATTGTCGTTCTTCCTGGCCACGGAGAGGCAACGACAATCGGGACCGAAAAGAGTTCGAACCCATTCCTCCTTCAAATGTGATCATGAATACAAAAATGCAGTTATTGATCACCTGACCTTTGAAGATCGAATATAATTAGTTAGCCGAAGAACCAGGTTATGCTTTGCGGAAACCAGCGCCAAGACCGAACGTGGCGCACTGTGGCGATACAGCACCTAAAGGGCCGCTTTCTCCACTTCGAGAATTCTAACTGACATAAACCCTGGTTTGAGATGGGAAATCCCAGAGCAGTAACATGAAGCGTTGTGACCTAGGCCACTACTTGCGCTCCGTACTCATTGCTCCCAATTTAGGAGCAGCTCCGATTGAAGGGAATTGAATGGCAGAGACTCGCTTATTGATTGACCCATATTCTGACTGGGTCAAAGAAGAGGGCGTTCCGGTGTACGAGGAGTTTGGTTTCGACCTGCTCAGGATGGACCTTGAGCCGTGGGCGCGAATGGGGGCCAATGGAGCTTTCGCACTTGTCTCAGGAAGAGGTGATTATCTAGACACCTTTGTCCTAGAGATCCCAGCTGGAGGCTCGACCGAACCACAAAGGCACTTGTTCGAAGAGGTCGTTTACGTCCTGGATGGTCACGGTAGCACCACTATCGAAGGGTCGGACGGCGCCAAACGCTCATTTGAGTGGGGGCCGAAGAGCCTGTTCGCCATTCCGTTGAACTCGAAGTACAGGCACTTCAATACAAGCGGGACGAAGCCTGCGCGTTTTGTTTCCACTACCAATCTTCCCATGATCATGAAGCTGTTCCACGATTACGACTTCATCTTCAACAATCCGTACAACTTCGCGGGTCGGATGGGTGACAATAAATACTTTGAAGGAGAGGGCGAATTCATCCCGCATCGTCCCGGTCGACACATGTGGGAGACGAACTTCGTTCCAGACCTGAGCACATTCGAGCTCAAGGAATGGAAAGACCGAGGCGCCGGTGGTTCAAACATCATGTTCGCCTTAGCTCAGGGGACCATGCATGCACACATGTCGGAGATGCCTGTAGGAACATACAAGAAGGGTCATCGTCATGGAGCGGACTTTCACATCTTCCCAGTGACTGGACACGGATACTCGATTCTCTGGTTCGAAGGAGAC
Organism: Actinomycetes bacterium; assembly: GCA_021810525.1. Taxonomy (GTDB): domain Bacteria; phylum Actinomycetota; class Acidimicrobiia; order Acidimicrobiales; family Acidimicrobiaceae; genus SCQM01. The sequence goes on from JAJZIP010000193.1 coordinate 2,709, forward strand.
AAGGACTTCAAGCGTTTCGACTGGCAACACGGCAGCTTATACGCTCCAGAAGACATGATGTTCCACCAGCATTTCAACACGAGCCCTGAACCTGCGCGATACCTTGCGGTAGCCTTTGGCGGACTTCGCTATCCCTTCAGCCAGGACAAGGTCAAAGTCTTCCTCGGAATGGATGTCAGCCTCAAGAATGGTGGAAAGCAGATCGAGTACGAAGACCAAGACCCACGCATCCATCCGATGTACCTAGAAGAGTTGACAAAGCATGGAGCGCAGGCTCGCATGAACGAGTTCATCACAGCCAACCGCTAGTGGGACACGATCACAATCACGACTTCGACTTCTCCTTTCTCGGCGACCTTACAGAGGACTCCCCGGATTCCGGGCTCGCCGAGGAAGGTGAGTCAAACACCTGGCTCCTCGACAACGTTGAGCTGATAACAGTCGGCGTAGATGTCGGTTCATCAACTACGCACCTGGTCTTTTCCAAACTGCATCTCCAGCGACTTGCTCAGTCGCTCTCAAGCCGGTTCGTCGTAGTTGAGCGCAAGGAGATTCACCGGTCCCCCATCCTTCTCACTCCATTCTCTGGCGATGGAACAATCGATGTCGCACGTCTATCCGAGTTCATCGAAGAGAGCTATCGTAATGCAGGGGTATTGCCAGCTGACGTGGATACTGGAGTGGTGATACTGACTGGAGTTGCCCTGGAACGCAAGAATTCCCGCGCGGTTGCAGAACTCTTCGCGGCGCACGGGGGAAAGTTTGTCTGTGCTTCTGCCGGCCATAATCTCGAAGGAATCCTCGCCGCATTCGGCTCAGGCGCAGTCACGCTCTCTCGCAAACAGAAGAGAGAGATCCTTCACATAGACATAGGCGGAGGAACGAGCAAACTCGCCCTAATCAAAGACGGCGAGGTCCTGGAGACGTCGGCAATCTCGGTAGGTGCAAGGCTCTTGGCCTTCGACAAAGAAGGAGCTCCCGTTCGCATCGAAAATGCGGCCTTCACGATCGCTGAAGATATTGGGATCCAGCTGGAACCAGGAGTTCCCCTCACCGAGAAGCAGAAGAAGCTCTTCGCCGAGAGACTCGCTCAGGCGCTTGTTGCTAGTGCGCTTGTCGAGGAGGAGAACGAACTTGCCAAAGAACTCATGCTTACACCACCCTTGTCTCGTCGCCCCAAAGGGGATTGCCTCTACACCTTTTCAGGCGGAGTATCGGAATACCTCTTCGGCAGAGAAACCCAAGTATTCGACGATATGGCGATGTATCTGACCGGCGCGATCAGAACAGAGTTCAAAAAGCGCGCTTTGGCGATCACAGCTGCAGGAGAGGGCATTCGAGCTACTGCGATCGGGGCCTCCCAATTTACGGTCCAACTGAGTGGAAATACAATTCTGGTCTCAGCCGAGGTGCAGCTCCCCCTTCACAACCTGCCAGTGGTCTGTCCGAAGATCTCGGACCTTCCAACTCGCGAGGAAGTCGCCCAGGGTATTGCGACGGCACTGACCAGACTGGACCTCGACGACCTTGAATCTCCGATCTGCGTCTATCTCCCCTGGCAGGGCGATGCAGAGTACTCGACACTGCTCTCTCTTGCAGGCGGAGTCTGCGACGCCCTCCATGAGCGCCTGTCATCGAAGGGGCTCCCTCTGGTCTTGGCCCTCGATGCCGACCTTGGCGCTGCCTTGGGCAGGATCTTAACAGACGAGCTAGGCTTCGATACCCCGCTTATTTCCATTGACGGTGTCGAACTTCGCGAGCTTGACTTCGTCGATCTTGGTGAGCCACTCGAGCCAACCAAAGTCCTACCGGTTATGGTTAAATCGCTCGCATTTCCAACTAATGCCATCTAGATCGCAATTTAGGGTCTATTCATGCTCGAGCTTCGCAGGGATTCCCAATCTTGCGAATATTGAGACAGGCTCCGTCGAAGGCTGCAACATTGGAGACTGCTCCCGTACCGATCCCGATGCCAACTGCTACTCCACCATCCTCTGTTTCGAGTTCTGATTGGGGTAAGGTAGGCCACTGGTTTAGCCTGCTCGGCAGGTCGAACGGACTCAATCCCACAAGTTTCCTTAATGGGTGTATCTCCCATCTCGCCATTGAGACTTGCCTTCCCAGTAGCCACATAACCTATCGATCCGTGCATGCCGTTCTCCAGCACACGGCTCTCCGACATCATTCCTTCTCAGGCGTTCACAGCCGGATAGCGTATAGTTCCGCTGAGTCGATAGATCCCAAGGTTCCCTACCCATTCCCAAGTGAAGCGGGTAGTCCAGTTGTGACCGGATAGGCCGTATTTCCTACTGGCTAGTTCCGCCATTCTCTCATGCACGTAGAAGTCGATTGCACCAAACTTCTTAGAAGAGTTACCTTGACAGAAGTAGGTGCCCCAACCACGTAGCACCGGGTTGAGTTGTTCGACTACTGCTTCAAATGGACGTCCAACCTGGGCGGGCGTGGTCAGATCCCTGACTTTGGACCTGATCTGTGCCATCGCTCTTGGTGAGGGCCATTTGTTGAGATAGTCACGACCTTAGCCGTGAAGAGGATTCAAAAGGACAAGAATTTGGCAGCTGGAGTCTTGGCAACTAACTCTCCCACCTCATGGCAGTTTGACAAGTGCTACGATCGTCTCTTCTTTTAAAGGGCTCACTGCCTTCAAGGCATATGCAATAGGCCACATTGTGCCATCGTCAAGATAGGCCTTGTCGCTGAAGCCGAGCGTGGCATACCTGGCTTCGAATTTGTATGCGCTCTGGAAAATACACATTACACTCCCATCTTTTGACTAAGCAGGCATTCCATGCCAGGTTATCGGAACAAAGCTAGGTGCATGCTCTCTAATCAGGGCATAAACACGCTCGGCCATAACGCGATCTGGCTCTGGCATAGCAGAAATTGCGGCAATCACCTCAGCCTCGCCGTTGGCATGAGCCTTTTTAGAGCTGCATCCGCGTGCTATCTTTATTTCGCGGGCATGCCCTTTCATCGCAGTCCGTTCCTCATCGGTGAAACCCAGATATCCGTCGTCTTTGAGATCTCTATCAGTACTTGCCTTTGCCGATTTGTGTTGAGCTATCTGAATGCCTCACTGATCCTTACTGGGCCTCCATAAGAAAAGCGGTCTCTCTTCAACTCGAATCAAATTGATATCTGAAAGACCGACAAGGATCTCGGCAATGCGCACAGA
>JAJZIP010000194.1 GCA_021810525.1 Actinomycetes bacterium
ACTACAAGACTGATGATGTTGGCTGGACCACACGTCACTTGTTACTCCCCGCCCTCTATGCTCACCTTTTGGCTCTTCCAAACATGGATTCAGCGAATTTAGAAACTGCACGGCATTTCGCAAAAGAAGTACTCGAAGTTGCTGTAGCTAGCGATCTTTCCTATCTTGTGACTGTTCCACTTTCAGGTCTCAAGATTCACGCTTTATACATAACACCACCAACGGACAGCAACGCAACCATTCGTCAGCTCACCGAAGACGAACAGGGGAGTTTATCAGACGAGTGGGGCATCACTACCTCTACTGGTCTTGGAATTCACGACATACCACTTGTGGAATTACAATTATCCGTTTCAGCACCTCGTCACGCGCAATACTCTGACCCGGACATCCGGGAAAACCTTGCCAGATGGTTGTGCGCATTTCAACTACTTGGTTATCAACCATCCGGACACTCTGCAAAGCTACGGGCCAACCCAAGGTGGGTTGAGCCCATGACACTAGGCGTTCCACTCACTATTCCGTCCAGAACACGAAAGTGGTCTACCTTGAGTGATACAGCTTTCGCAAAGGTTCAAACAATCGCTGAGAAACTTGGCCAGTATCACATAAATAAACCGGATTCCGTAAATGATTTGGCCCTACACCGATTTTGTTCAGGATTAGCTAGAGAAAATCCCGCCGACTCAATCCTTGACTTTGTGATCGCACTTGAATCTCTGTTTCTTCCATATGACAAAAACACTCGGAACGGTGATCTCGGATATCGATTTCGCATCCACGGTGCTCACTATATTGCAAAAACTAAAAGCGACAGGAGTACCGTCGTTAAGGAGTTAAGAGATCTCTACAATATTCGTAGTCGACTTGTTCATGGTGAAAAATATCCTACTCCTAGCCAGATTGAAGACACACGAAACATCGCCCAAGATTTTGCACGTCGTGGGCTGTTACGAGCGGTCAACGAAGGCTTCCCAGATGTTGACACCTTTAACAAAAAGCTCCTTGGTACTTGACTATATGTAGGGCCAAACAATCGCCAGCAATCCTTCAAAGGTCAAGGTTGTTCTTAACCTACCTATAAGCGGTCTAAAGTTATAGCTAACGTTATACCAAAGGGTTTGCGGAACACGGGAGGTAAACTTGATTCCCATGCGTAACCATAGTCTCAGGTTGCATCCGTCGTTATTCCCACCGAACCTGAGGTGACTCTTCACCCGCGCATTGCGCCAATATCTCCACAGTGCGAAAGATCCTGTAGTAATCCAACTAAGCAACACCTTTTCCAGGAAACTCCCGCTGGTGCCAAGACATTGTTACGTTCGAACGATGACGGTTCATTAGCTTCAGCACGTGACCTGCAAATCGAAATCGGACGTGAAAACTTACAATTTGGTCGCCATGACGAGTCGAGATGTGGCATTCTCGCTGTATGGAGTATTCTGAGGGGCTTGCGAAGAGTAATGTGCTTGGCGGTGCGGCCAATGAGCAGGGGTCTCAATTTCGAGCTAGCATAGCCGCCTGGGTGATGGCTCATGCCGCAGCTCGGCGGGCGGTCCGTCTCTCAACTCTGCGGCAGGAGCGCGCGTTTCGTACCGCCGTGCGAATGGAAACGCACCATGCCCTAGACCACATTGAAGTCAAGTTTGTTCAGGGCCACAGGGCACTTATACAGGTAAAACGTACTCTCACTTTAAGCAGCAACCCAGAGAGTTCGTTTGGCAAAGCCGTCGCCCAATGGGTTCGGCAAGCCGAAGAGGGACTTCGAGTGGACGACCGCATCCTTCTCGTTTGTAACCACGCATCGCGCCCAGTCTCCGCTCTACAAAGTGCTCTTCAACGTTTCGGCGATGTTTCTTCGGGAAACATGTCTGCTCCAGAAGCACGTGCGCTTGCAGGATTGGATCACCACTTAATTGGATTGGATAACCTACGGAAGGTACAAATCTTATCGCGCGCTGAGATCTTGATTCTGAAGGTCGATACAGCTGGGGTAGCAGACGCAGGTGTCGCCGCCGAACTGCTAGCGGGTCGCGTCGTGGAGTCCCGAGACGGGCGTCGGGCATTTGAAGTCCTCAAGAGTCTGGTGCAAGCCGCTTCTTCGTTGCGTTCCGGACTGGATATTCCGAGGATGCACGATGCCTTCTGTGAGGCGGGGTTCAAGATTCCCACCCCTCCACCCATCTCTCCCACGTCGGAATACGTTACGGATATGCTACTTAAGCGTTCCATAATGGTGTCCTTGCCAGTTAAGAGATATGTTTATCGGGGACGTGCTGATACGCTGCTCAATGCGTTAGACCTGATCCAAAGAGGAGTTTCGCTTCTACAAGTCACAGGGGCGTCGGGCATTGGTAAAACGAGATTAGCACTAGAAGTGGCGGAGCGCGTCGCCAACTCCCAAAAGGTGTTGGCGCTTCACGGTCCCGACTTCGCCGCATCCCTTCGGAATTTGCTAGAAGCATTTGGAATGCCGACGCTTGAAGCACACCTAAATCCCGAGATCGATCTCGACCGGTTTCTTCGAGCCATTCGTCGCACGCTCGGGCTCGAACATCAACCGATGCTTTTCATTCTTGACGGAGCTGAACGCCCCGTTAATATTGGCGCCTTCACTCGAGACGGGGCTAGCACAGTACTTGTTACCTCCCAGACCCCCAAACCTGGACTAGAAGAGCTTTCGCTACTTCCCTTGGAGTTAGCCCACCTTGAACACTTGGTACGCGAAGCAGTTGGAGGTCAGATTTCAGCACTTACCGAGCTTGAGGTGTCGAGGATTGCACGTGGAGCAGCTGGCTCACCACGAAGAGCAGAATGGCTCGTGGACCTCGTTTGTGCGTCGAATGCAACTCAAGTTCTTGAGTCCGTGGGATTGGCTCACATAGCAGATCGGGCTCACTTGCAAACGTTACGTGACGAAAGCAACCGGCTTCTCGGCCGTGTATACGAGGAGGTTGGCGCAGAGGTTCTCCGGGTCCTTGTGTTTCTCCCGGAACTGCTTGATGCCGACCATCTGATGGTAGCGACTGGAATTTCTCGTCCTGAAGCAGCGAGAATACAGGGTTTGTTGTTAGAGACGGGGGTCTTGACAGCCGCAACGGAAGGACTCCACTTTCACGAGGTAGTACGCCGACAGGTAACTATCGGTCTCGAGTCAGATAGCGTCTATTCGTTTCGCAACAAAGACGAAGTAGTTGTCGGACTTCTAAGGCGTCTCGCTACAGCTATCGAAGATATTTGTACGTGGGATGAAAGTGCGCCAATTCGCGCGATTCTGTGGGACCTGGCCCGGTGGGTTGACCTTCAAACGGACATCTTTATGCGAGAGTTGTCGCAGGTGCTTGGAGCACTTGGATTTCTGGCCCTCTCCGAGGCAAACCAGCGAGAGCTCGCTCGTATAACCTTTTCTCTGCATCAGTCAAGTAATTTGCAACTTCTTCTTGACGAAGCGTGGGGTCGATTGCCACAAGGCACGTTACTTCGTGTGTTGGAGGCTCTTCACGTAGCTGGCTTCTCACAGGTAGTAGTAACGGTACTTCGTGTCGTGAAAGTGCGCAATTGTCTAAATCCCGAGGGGCTCCTCCTTATGGCGCGCGCGCTCTTCGCGACTGGCGCTCTTCCAGAAGCCAAGTCTGTGTTGGAGCGAGCTGTCGCATTCCCGACTCTAGACCGTCACTCTCGCCTTTACCTTCGCGCCGAGGGCTGGTTGGCGGTGGTGGAGAATAATCTGGAGCCAAATTCGAATGGTCCCTCACATCAGCTATCAGTACTTTTTCAGAGGCGTCGTCTATTTGGAGAATGGCCTATCGATTATGATGTGCTTCAAGGTCTGAATGATGTGGGCGTAGCGTTCTGGCGACGAGATGATCTTAAACACGCCGAGGAGTATCTCGCAGAGTGCGTGGAAAAGCGGCGCCGGTATCTAGGAGTTACTCACGGTGAGACCATGCGGGCAGAGAACAACTATCTAGAGGTAAAGCGCGAGATTCTCAAAGCTAACTGCGATTCGTCCGGCTTAGTTGACCTTCTCGCTAAACGAGAGGATTTGGTCGAACGGGTCGAAGGTATATTGGGTTGGTCACATCGCGAAACGCTGCAGTGTCGGAACAACCTCGCTACACTGTTCGGCGACTTGGGCCGCTGGCGGGAAGCTGCCAAGGAACATGCGCTAATTCTCGATGATCGTCGGCTTCTACTCGGGGAATTACACTATGAGACCCTTCTTTCCTGGCATAACTGGGGGGCATCGTTGAGACATAGTGTTGATCCGAACGACCGTGGAATTGCATGGAAAGAACTCGGTAACGTGCTCGAAAAGCGCAAATCGATCCTCGGCACATTGCATCGAGATGTGGCTTTGACATTGCGGGAACTAGTTGAGCTTTGTGTTGATGGAATGCACCCTGAAATGCGATCGTCCTTTACTGTGGCGCTCGGTGAAGCATCGTCTAGCGCGTTTGTTAGTGGCTCACGACTTCGGACAGAAATAGAGGAACTTATAGCCAGAAGTGATGGGTCAGCACCTGACGCGTTCTGAGAGAGCTGCTCTAACTGATCAGCCTACGTTTGTTGAACAACATTCTCATGAGTGGCAAGCCCCTGATAAGGTAGTATTGTGGAAATTCCCTGTTAGCCATGTCAAGTAGGAAAGCCACCCTGGAGCGGGAGGTCGACGTTGATGGATGCGGTTCGACGCATGAAGACCGCCGAACGGAGGTTATCTCATGGGCGAGCTGATCTCGCTGCCCAAGCCTTTAAGGTGAGCTCTTGGACGAGTTCCACTTGCTGCTCTGGCCAATCGTGCTAGCAGGCGGCAAACACGCCTTCCTTATTCACATGTACCTTAGCCATCGAGTTATCAATTTGCGACGCTTTCGCAGAAGATCACAACTTATCTACTTTATAAAAGTACCATCTACATGGTCAAATATGATTGATTACCATCGATTCGATGGTAAATAGGGTTCAACGTAATTGACTTTTAAACTATTCGTGTCCCTTTGACTGTGGTGCCCCTTACCAGAACATGATGATGTTGATCTGGGAATTTATATGGGGCTTTACGAGAAAAAGTGAGGTGGCGTCACTCTTACAGCGCTCTATATCCCGACATTCGACGGAAGTAGGTGGCCTGCTGTCTTCAAGGATCTCCGTGACAATCTTCCAAAAGATTCGTCCGCCTGGGCCGGTCATCAAGGACATCTAAACTGCTTCTTCGGCGGCTTGGTCAGTGATCCCACGGGTTATTGTGTAAGTTTTGAGTCGCACATTTCGCTTTGTTGAGATCGTTTACCGAATTTCCTTCGTCGGAATCACATTTGGCTTCAGATTGCATAGGGAGGGAACGAGTCCCATCCATAGGCGGCCCTAGCCACAGAATTCGCTCGGAGTTCTCTATATTTACCATCGAATCGATGGTAAATATATCCATGTGTCCAGGTACATAACAGTTTTATAAGAGAGATATTAACCACCTGTCCCTTTGTGCCAACGAAAGCTATATCGCCGCGGGCCAACGTTCATTCCGAGGCCGAAGGCCATCAATACGAATGCAAGTGCAGAAAGTCCTGTATGAAGAGTTCCCGTTACCACCCCACCAAATCCGGCAAAGACTAAACCCACCGCAATCACAGTCGCCCATCCTAGTACCCCAGTCCGAGCGGATGCCAGGATACCGATAGCACCAACTGCAACCTCTATCATTGAAAACACCACAGCAATATTCCTCCCTTCATATTCTCTTGGCTTAGTTTCTATACAATACTATCTCTTGGATATGGGGCATCGAGATGGCTTTCAGAAGCAACATCAGCTGGATCAGGTAAAATGCGCCTAAAGATGGCTAACGCTGTTGAACTAGCCCGTTTCTACGGGAAGGACAAAATAGGTGAAGACTTGGGACTG
>JAJZIP010000195.1 GCA_021810525.1 Actinomycetes bacterium
GAGGTCTGCCTCCTCACCGCCGAAGTAGGTCTCGTCCCACCTCCACCACTCCTGTCAGTCGATCTCGGCCCGGACGCACAAGGACTGAGCGCAGGCGGTGGAGTATCGCCCAGGCTATCGGGTACGATCCAATCCCGAGTAACCGCTATCAATGCTTTCATGGTTAGTCGGAAAGGATGCCTTGAGTATCAGGCTGGTAGTTAGGGTTAGCTTTAACGGCATTGTGAACTGCTTTTCTTTGGTCAATAGCAAGTCGATCTAATGCTTCTTGTGGTGTATTGGGATTATGGGCCAATGCGATGCGGATTGCTTTCCTTCTATCAGATGCGAGTACAGATAGAGTTCCTGGCGGTGTAGCGACATTTAGCGCCACTGCAACTCGGATGTCTTCTCTCCCATCGGCCGCCAAGCGAGTGAGTGTTGCAGATGGTGTAGTGGAGTTATAGGCAACTGATGTACGCACCAGCTTGCTCGGATCTTCTGCCAAATCGGCAAATACCGTCGAAGGTGTATTTGGATTTTTGGCAATGTTTCGACGAACTAGACCATTATCGATCTTGGCAAGTTCGACTAGCGACTCAGGAGGTGTATTGGGATTTCCCGCGACTGCAATTTGAATTTCGGTTCTTTGATCGGCGGCTAATTTCTCCAAGATATCTTGAGTTGCGTTAGGATTAAAAGCTACTGCTATCCGGGTCTGTACCCTGTCATCGGCTGCAAGGCCAATAAGTATTTCGGTGGAGGTGTTGGGATTACCACCGACCGATCTGCGAACCCATTTGTTCTCATCATCAGCTAGTCGAGATAGAAGGTCGGGCTGAGTGGCCAGATTTTTAGCCACGCTATTGCGCACTTCCCAATCGCTGTCTTGAGAAAGCCTGGAGATCAGTTGGGTAGATGTGCTTGAATTACTCGCGGCCGCTATGCGGATTGAGGTCCTCTGATTTGCCGCAAGAGCTTCCAAGGTGTGTAGGGGGGTGGAGGGATTTTCAGCGACAGAAATTTGAACCGGCTTAGTCTCATCATCTGCAAGTTTTGAAAGGCTGCTTTGCCGTGTATTTGGATTTTTGGCAAGTTCGTTTCGCACTCGCCATGAGCTATCCTCAGCCAGTTGTTCACAAAGGTTGGGCGTGATCCTGGGATTGCCTGCAACTGACATACGAATGTTGGTCCTTGGATCTGCGATGAGCCACGATAGCGTTGCCGGCAGCGTGCTGGCATTTCCGGCTACTGCAACGTGGATGAGCTTTCTTCCACTGAACGCAAGAAGATCTAGCACATGTGGTGGGGTGCTTGAATTTCCTGCTACCGCCACGCGAGTTTTTTCGCTGGCATCATTGGCTAATTCGACCAGAATTGAGGACGGTGTGTTCAAATTGGCACCGATTGATTTTCTTACCAACGTTTTTTGATCAGCTGCAAGAAGCGCGAGCACGTTCCTGGGTGTAGATAAGTTTGAAGCAACACTTTGGCGAACCTCCCAATTGTCATCTTTCCCCAGCTGGCTCAATAAGTCCGCAGGCGTACCCAGATTTCCCGATACTGCCATTCGGACCTTCTTGCGCCGATTTGATGAAAGCACGACCAAAATTTCCGCTCCTGCATTGAAATTACCTGCTACTGCAGCAGGGATAGATTTCTTTCTATCCTGTATCAGCCGTGCTAAAGCTTCTAATGGGGCGCTGGGATTGGCGGCTATGGCCAGACGCACGGATTTGTGTCTATCGCTGGCAAGAATTGCAAGAAGTCCCGGAGGAGCATTAAAGTTAGCTGCCACATTCATGCGAACTTTGACGTTTTCAATTCTCGCCAGAAAAGTGAGTGAGTCCGAAGGTGCAGATGGGTTACTGGCAACCGCAAAGCGAACCCATTTATTGTCGTCCTCAGCAAGTTGTGAAAGTACTTCGGCTGGCGTTTTTGGGTTGAAGGCTACCGCATTGCGTATAACCTCGAGGTGATGGTTAGCTAGGTGCGTGAGTGCTTCTGGGTCAGAGGATGTCTGGGCTAAGGACAACTGTTCATTGAGACTTACGTCGGTGAAATCATTCATGGCAATCAACTACTTAATTAGCAGTTAGTGCACAATTGACTGACTAAATATGCGTTGGTCTCTACCCAGGTTCAAGTAGCTGCACACACGCGCCGCGACCGCAAGATCGCTGAGATTTATGCGAAGGAGTTGAATCCATTTGTGCTTATGAATACCAGTTTGGCATCTCAAATACTAACGGACTGCTCCCTGGGAGTCCGCACCACAACTAATTCAAAAAAAAGGGTATTGGATATTCCACATTCCAATCAAATAAAAGTATATCAGATCGTTGTATATCAAGCTACATATTTCAGACAAGACCGTTGAGGGGCCGGTCTCGGCCAGGCGGAGCTAAGCACGAAGTGTCTCCAATGTCATACCTAACTTCTGCGACAAGCTGAATTGCTGCCCGCCCCCCGATGGATACTCATCCCGGTGATCAGTGACCATAAAGATTGCGCGGTCACGAACTTTTGGTGAGAATCTGTTTATCTTTCCAATAATGACACTCCCACTCTCTCAAGATTAGGAGTGTTTAGAAAACCCAGCGCAAATCACCTTGGGAAATAGAGCACTTGCAGAAATCCGCCGAGCAAATCGTTTGCGTTTGGACCTGTCCATTTTGCCAAATCAATTGGGTGCGGCTCCTCTGGAGGGTTAGAGATTGGTCGCCAATCATGCGCACTGGCAGATAGTTTGTAGTCCGACAGCGCTGAAGAGATGTCAGGATGGAGGACTGGTGGTGGGGGAATCGATGCCGAGGCAGAGCTATGTGTCGACTTGCCTAGGTCTGCGAGGGGGCGTTGGACGGTGGACCGGGGCTTTCGCTGTCGACGCCTCAGCGGACTCAAGTGCCTGTAGCGAGACGATCTCCAGCTTGGCCACGAGATCCTTGAGCCGCCGGGTGTTATCGAACCAGGACTGGTAGCGGCCCAGCTGGTCTGGGCTTAGGTATCGCGTTACGGTCTTGTTCTGTGCGGTCCGAGTCCACTGGATGTAGGGACCGTGCAGGGTAGGTGGGTCGGCCTTGCATTTACAGCCAGCCTTTCCACAGCGCATGTGACGCAGAATGACCGTTCCGGGTAACAACCCATCGATCTCACCGAGAGCTGCCGCGATGGCTTTGCGTGTTGCGGCAAATGGCCTTGGTTGCGTCTTGCTCATCTCATTGTCTCCTTGTGTCGAAATTCCCCGATATCTACCGTCTCTCATCCTACAGTGATAATACTGGAGGATATACCGACAGAAGGAGAACTGCGATGGAAACTAGCTGTGACTACGATGCCTTCGAAGAGAGTCGAGCTCTTTTCGAACAGGTGTGTTCGTTCATGGACGGTGCCGAGGCTGCCGACCTCACCCACGGAGACCATGAGGCCCAGCTTGACATCAAAGGCCGAGAGCTGCTTCGACAACTTTTCCAGGATCACCCTGCGCCACGAGGCGCTCTGACATATCCCCCACACAGTGGGGAGGGATTGGAGGTGACATCCCTGGGTCCAATGGCTGACCTGGAATCGAAAGGGAAAGGGGACAACAGCATGCCATTGAGCCGTCTCTCGTGCCCAGGCGTACGGGACGAGGAGACGGTGGACCTGCGTGATATGGCGAAAGCCTGACTGCTTGAAGCCCAATCTCCAGCTGGTGCAATTGAACACCGACCGGAAAGACGTCTGAAACGGGTGCCAGCCCCTGCGACAGGATGAGGTGGTGCCTGCTGCAACCCTCTGGGTCTGGAGCGATGCCCAATAAGGGCATTCAAGGAGATGAGTGGGCCGCCTACGTCACGCTCGATACGTATGTGAGAGACGAACGTGGGATCGCCTAAGGGGCGCGAGCCCTATGGCGACACAGTGCCCGTAGTAGTCGCAGGAGCAACGACCTGCCAGGGAGGACGGGAAGGCCGTCCACAGGGCGAAGGGGCACAGGTGATCCGACACCAAAGAACAAGGAGGTATGCGAAATGCAAAATGCCGAGGTGGTACTAGGCGTCCTCCGTGAACGTGGCAGGAAGGGCCTGCCGTGCAATGAGCTGTACCGAAAGCTGTTCAACCCGCAGCTGTACCTGTTGGCCTATTGGCGCATCTACTCCAACAAGGGGGCGATGACGCCTGGGCCGGCACAGGAAACCGCGGACGGCATGACGATGGAGAAGATCGGGGCGATCATCGACGCGATGCGTCACGAGCGCTACCGCTTCTCTCCGGTTAGGCGTATCTACATCCCGAAGAAAAACGGGAAGATGCGTCCACTCGGCATGCCGACCTGGTCGGACAAGCTGGTCAGCGAGGTGGTCCGCCTCCTTTTGGAGGCATACTACGAGCCCCAGTTTTCTGACCGTTCGCATGGGTTCCGCCCCGGCCGAGGCTGTCATACCGCTCTGCGGGAGATCGCCGATGGCTGGACCGGAACGACGTGGTTCATCGAAGGAGACGTTGCCGATTGCTTCGGGAGTCTTGACCATGAGGTTATGCTCACGATCCTGTCGGCAAAGATCCACGATGGGCGCTTCCTGCGGCTGATCGGCAAGATGCTTTCAGCCGGGTACTTGGAGGACTGGCGGTGGAACGCCACGCTCAGCGGATGCCCGCAGGGCGGGGTCGCTTCACCGATCCTTTCCAACATTTACCTGCACAAGTTGGACGACTACGTCGAGACAGTTCTTATCCCGCAGCACACCAAGGGAAAGGTCAGAGGGCGTAATCCTTCATACAAAAAGTTGAAGGATCGACTAACGTATGCTCGTAAGCGGGGCAACCGGGATAATGCCCGGAAACTTCGCCAGGAGCTTCGCCGCCTACCGGTCGGCGATCCCTGTGATCCCGACTACCGAAGGTTGCGCTATTCCCGATACGCCGACGACCATCTCCTCGGTTTCATCGGACCGAAGGCCGAAGCCGAGATGATCAAGGCTGAATTGGCCGAGTTCCTGCGTGACGAGCTCAAGCCGGAACTCTCCGCCGAGAAGACCCTGATCACCCACGCCCGCAGTCAAGCGGCGAGGTATCTCGGTTATGAGATCATCGTGCAGCACAATGACAGCAAGATCGTCGGTGGCCTACGTGCGGTCAACGGCAAGATCGGGCTGCGAGTACCGCTCGATGTGATCAAGGCCAGGCGTGCCCCCTATCGGGGCCACGGCAAGCCGTGTCACCGGTCGGCCATGCAGAACCTTGACGATTTCGACATCGTCAAGACCTACGGGGCCGAGTACCGGGGCGTCGTCCAGTACTACCTGCTTGCCAACGACGTCTGGCGTCTTGACCAGCTCTGCTGGGATGCCCGGACCTCGATGCTGAAGACCTTGGCGGCGAAACACCAGTCCTCGGTGCCGAAGATGGAGGCCAAACATCGCGCCACGATCGAGACGCCACAGGGACCACGTAGGTGCTACGAGGCTCGGGTCGAACGCATAGGCAAGCAGCCACTTGTCGCACGGTTCGGCGGGATACCACTGGTGAGAGACAAGAGGGCGGTCATCGTTGACCGTACTTTCTCTGAACAGGTCACCTACCAGAGGAAGGAGCTGGTTCGCCGGCTGCTTGCTCGAAGGTGCGAGCTGTGCGGGGAGCCGGGCAAGGTGATTGTTCACCAGGTCCGCAACCTCGCCAGTCTCGAACAGCACACAGGCCAGCCCCCATGGGCGGTGCTCATGTTGAGGAAGCGGCGCAAGACCCTCGTGGTCTGCCACCCTTGCCATGGCGTGATCCATGACGGGCTCACTGCTGCCGCCAAAACGGCGTAGATCACTGGAGAGCTACGTGCACCGAAAGGTGCCCGCGTGGTTCGGAGGGGAGCCGCACGGAAAAGGGCCTGTCTCTTCATGGCAAGTACCTCGCCGTGCGGCTTACCCGGTTCGACCT
>JAJZIP010000021.1 GCA_021810525.1 Actinomycetes bacterium
GACAGCATCAGATCACGTGTACGGCCAGGTGAGCTACAGTGACGTCGGAGGTCAGATGCACGAGTCGATAACCTGCAGTGGTCCTGTCGACGCTCCGGCGAGCCAGATCGATCCAGTGTGTCGCGGCGTGGTTTCAGGTTCTCAGAATAGACCGAGCGGACCAGGATTGACAGGAATTCCGGTTGCCTCGAATGCCTTCCCGGTGATATCGCTTCAGTGGATTGAGCGTCCTACGGTATCGTTTACGATTGTCGGCCATGGCTTGGCTCTTTCGACACTAGAGAAGGTCGCTAACGGTATCAAGTACAACCCTTCTATAGGCAACTGTATTGTAAATGGGCGCTCCCTTGGCGGTGGAGACTGTGCCCCTGGAATCACTGGGTCGCCGCCCGTTGATTCGTCGCTGGTTCCAAGCGGAGGGGTGGAACTCGCCTCAGGTACAGCTGCTGGACACCAATGGGCGCTGTCAGCGGATCTTCAGAAGGGGAATGCCTGGGTGGATCTTGGCTACGGCGGTCAATCGAGAAACGGCTTCTGGTTTGCGTCAACGAGCGCTTCACCAAGCATCTCTCTCAAGACAGCTGATAACGGTCAGCGCTTCCTCTTCGGGATGATGCCGGACTCCGTAACGTCTTTTCAGGCGGTTCTGCCTGGAGGTCGGAAGTGGACCATGGGGATGTTGCCTGCAAAGATCGACGGCTGGTCCTTCTTTGTTCTACCCCTTGGAAAGGTGAGCGGAACTTGCAACATGGTCTGTGTCTCACCGCTAGATCTGACCTTTTACTCGGGAAGAACGGTGGTTTACTCTTCAACCTGGAAATCAGACGCCTCCTTCATGAGAGTTCCCTTGAGATAGCCTTAAATCTGTGTTCGGACTAAAGCGCTGTCCCCGTCACGGATGGCGGTAACTCTTCGATGAGCTCGCGCTGTTGATGCGTAACAACAGCTGATGGAATAAGCTCTAGTTATGATTGAAGTTACAGATGCAACCTTTGAAAAGGACGTGCTGGATCTGTCTGAGACAGTGCCGGTAGTCATTGACCTCTGGGCTCCATGGTGTGCCCCTTGTCGAACCTTGGGTCCGATGATTGAAAAGGTGGTTGACGAGACAGAGGGACGTGTCGCACTGGCGAAGGTCAATGTGGACGAAAATCCGGCAATATCGCAGGCGTTCAGAGTGCAATCCATTCCGGCGGTCTTCGCCATCAAGGATCGCAAGATCGTGGACTCATTCGTAGGGGCCCTTCCCGAACAACAGATTCGGGCATGGGTAGAGAAGTTGGCTCCGATCCACTCGCCGGCGGATCTGCTGGCTGAGTCGAACGACGAGGCAAGCCTTTTGAACGCTTTGGAGCTCGATCCAGGACATGTGGGTGCGATTGCCAAGCTAGCCAGCCTCAAGATAGATAGCGGCGACTACGAAGCTGCGCTCGAGCTGATTGCGAGGGTTCCAGAGAATGACGAGCTGCGTCAACTGGCAGCAAAGGCTCGCCTACTATCCAAAGACATAAGCTTCTCCTCTCACGACGAGGTAGAGGCTCGTCTCGACGGGTTGCTCGACTTCGTGAGAGATGATGACCAGGCGAGGAAAGAGTATCTCGATCTTTTGGCGACATTCGATCCTGCGGACCCCAAGGTTGCACAGTATCGCAAGGCCCTCACCTCGAGGCTTTTCTAGCGCGTCCGATGGTGCTCAAGCTCAGGAGCTTCGAGTTCGACCTCGACCAGAGATCTCTAGTGATGGGGATACTGAATCGCACCAAAGACTCTTTTTTTGATCGCGGGAGGTATTTCGAGCTTGACGCATTTTTACGGCGTGCGGAGCAGCTTGTAACAGAAGGCGCAGATATTCTTGACGTTGGCGGGGTCAAGGCTGGACCTGGGCCGGAGGTCCCCGAAGCGGAGGAGCTTGATCGCGTGATCCCCGCAATCGAACTCCTGCGGGAGCGTTTCGACGTTGCATTGAGCGTGGATACCTGGAATGCGCGAGTGATCGATGAGGCCATGAGGGCCGGTGCCGCGCTCGGCAACGACATCTCGGGCTTCGGCTCTCGAGGATACCTTGAAAACGTAGCGCGATATAACGGTGCTGCCGTTGCCACCCACATCAGACTGGTGCCAAGACTAGCTGACCCCAACCCCGTTTATCGCGATTTGAAGGCGGAAGTCAAAGAGTTCTTGGTCGACCGGGTCAACTTGGCACTGGAGGCGGGAATAGCTCGCGAGAGCATCATAGTCGACGCGGGTTTTGACCTCGGGAAGACTACCGCGCAGTCGATGGAACTCCTGCTCTCAACCGGACAGCTTTGCCAGCTGGGATATCCTGTGTTGATCTCCGCCTCCAACAAGGGTTTTGTGGGAGACGTCCTTGGAAAGGCGGTTTCAGAGCGGAGAACCGGCTCGCTGTCCGCTGCGGCGATCGGTGCGTTGCAGGGGGCAAAGGTCTTCAGAGTTCATGATGTGGCGGGCACGCGTCAGTCATTGGACGTCATAAGCGCCATTGCCGCTGGGCGCCCCCCGGCCTGGGTTTTGGAGAGCTGAGATGAGAACCTCGGAAAGCGTGATCTCCCGAGCCACGCTGATAGTGGGAGACGATCCTGAGCTTGTTTACAGGGACTTTTCCGAGCTGGTGGAAAAGATCGAGGCTTTAACGGTCGGCGACTTGGAACGGGTCGTTTTTCAGGGTGGTGACTGCTCGGTCATAGATGTTGTCAGCAGCCTCTCTCAGAGCTTCATGTTCTCGCCCAGCGCCCTCATAGTGCTGAGAGACCCTTCAGCACTTAGTTCCGAAGATTCGGCGCTACTGCTTACGACATTGGAATCATACAGCGGCGACAACTACCTCGTTCTTGCTAACTTCTCGGGCAGCGTTGATGCAAAGTTGAAGTCGTTCTTTGCAAACAAGAAGTGGGTGATCGACGCTTCGCTCAAGAACAAGGGTGGCAAGAACAGTTTCATAGCGGACACGGTGCACGAATCCCGGCTGAAGTTCGATCCGGATGCCTTCAGATTGCTGGCTCACCACATGGGGGAGGATGTGGCTCAGGTGGGCCAAGTCATCGAGCTTCTCAAGGCAGGTGTTGGGGAATCCAGTCGTATCGATGTCGCGACTCTCCAGAGCTATCTGCCGGCACCTGGTGACGTAGCGCCTTGGGACTTTACCGATGCGATCGAAGCAGGCAAAGTTCACGAATCCCTCGAGATGCTGGATCGGCTCATGCAGGCCGGGAAGAGGCATCCCCTGGTGATAGTTGCGATTCTTCAGCGCAGGTTGGTTGAACTTGCGGTCGCCTCCGGGAGCGGCATCAATACCCCGGCGCAAGCATTGGCAACACTTCGTGACAGAGACAAGAAATACACCAAACCGGAATTTGTCCTAAAGAAGATTCTTACCAGTGCAAGACGTCTTGGATATGTCAGACTCGCCCAAGCCTTCGTATGGCTGTCACAGGCGGACCGCCAGATCAAGGGCGAAGGGGGGCTCTCTCCCGAGCTTGCGGTTGAACTCCTTGTAGCACGCCTTGCCAAGAGCTTTTCAAATAGCGTTGGCTAGATCTCCGGACTATACAGAGTGGTTCTGCCTGACCTTTTACTTCTCAGCCTTTCCGGTGTTGGCGAGCGTGGCCGCCTCTTTCACGGCAAGGTCGCAACGGCTTCAGCTCAGCGGTGCCGAGCCAGATGTTATCGGTGCTGGCTCCTATTTTCCCCGTAGAGGCGAACATGGTTCACGTGTAGCTTGTAGTTGAGAGTAAACGATTGATTCACCTTGGTCTAGCTGTGGTCTCGTTCGCGACTGCCTGACGAGGGCCTGATTGAGGACCGGGACGGGGTGTGCGGGTTCTAGTTGAAGGAGTGCCTTTAATGACGAGGACTATTGGGCTTCCGGCGGAGACCAAGGATGGCGAGCGGCGAATAGTGCTCGATCCCAGCGCGGTAAAGATGCTGATTCACTCTGGTCTGGAGACCACGGTTCAGACTGGGGCCGGGCTTGGCTCTGGATTCACCGATGAAGACTACCGTTTGGTCGGAGCTCGAATAGTCGAAACTACCGAGGAGGCTTGGTCTGCAGACATCGTTTGCAAGGTGAAAGAGCCACAGCCCGCTGAACGCGCCTATTTCAGACCGGGATTGCAGCTTTTTGCTTACCTCCACTTGGCCGCTGATGCTGAACTAACCGAGGCGCTGGTCGCTTCCGGTGTCGAGGCCTACGCCTTTGAAACACTCACCTCGGAAAAGGGCCATCCGCTACTGGCACCCATGAGTGAGGTTGCAGGCAGGGCAGCGGCGATCATAGGGGCATATTATCTAGGTGAGGGCTCCGGGACCCTTCTGGGAGGCGCTTCGGGTGTGCCGCCTTCAAGGGTTGTCGTCATTGGAATGGGCGTCGTCGGTACGATGGCAGCACGCGGAGCAAGGGGAATGGATGCTGAGGTCACAGGCGTCGACGTGCATCTGGACAGACTGTCGGAGGTCCACGAGCAGGGAATTGTGACGTCGACTCTCTACTCTAACCACCACAACGTTGGCGAGGTGATATCGAACGCAGACCTTGTCATCGGAGCAGCACTTGTAACCGGCGCGCGAGCTCCAATTGTTGTCACGAGGGACCAGGTAGAATCGATGCGCCCGGGCTCGGTCATCGTAGATCTTGCAATCGACCAGGGAGGTTGCATCGAGACCTCCCACCCTACCTCTCTCTCGCATCCGACATACGTCGAGGCTGGGGTGATTCACTACTGCGTGACAAATGTGCCAGGTCAATATCCCAGGACCTCATCCAAAGCACTCTCGGCGGCTGTCGTTCCCAGACTTTTAGATCTCGCTCACGATCCTCTTTCGCAACGTCTTAAAGGCTCTTTGAACGTTTCGCACGGACAGATCGTTCATCCTGCGGTTCTTGCATCACTGAAAGGGGAGTATCAAAGTGTCATCGACTGACCGCTAGCTGGGGATAGGGAGAAAGAGAAGCAGCGGATCCTTCTGGGCGAGGAGAAATGGAGGTACGCAATTCTGCGGCGCGCTCCCAATGTCATCTGTCAGGGGGCGCTCTTTCGATAGTTCGCGTAGTCGAGTTGTGCAGTTAAATGCCAAAGGTGCACCTTCGGTGCACCTTTGAAAGCCGGTGATGGGCTTCTTACACTTCTTCCGACCGTTCATGCGACATTTTGGCTATACGGGCCATCAGACGCCCTTTTCGCCTTGCAGCCTGGTTCTTGTGGATGATGCCGGCTGAAGCCGCCTTGTCGAGCTTTTTGACCGCCGATCTGATGGCTTCGACGCTGCTCTCTTGTTGAGTTTCCGCCGCAGCGGCAGCCGTCTTGATCCTGGTCTTCAATTCGGAGCGCACCGACTTGTTCCGGAGCCTGCGAACCTCGTTCGTCTTGTTCCTTTTAATTTGGCTTTTGATGTTTGCCATTATTGTTTCCGTGTCCATTTCTGTGACGCAAAAAGTGATCCAGTTCAAAGGTGGTTGCTGGGAAGAAGAGTTTAGATCCTATTCAGCGTAAGTCGGGCTTTGGGAGCCTAATCTTTTGTAGAGAAAAATGATTGACTCCACCAAAATACGCAATTTATCTATCATCGCACATATCGATCACGGCAAATCGACATTATCCGATCGAATACTGGAACTCACCGGAGCGGTTGACCCCAGGGAGATGCGGGAACAGTACCTCGATTCAATGGATATAGAGCGTGAGCGGGGGATAACAATAAAGGCGCAGAACGTGCGTGTTCGATGGAAGGACTACATAATCCACCTTATTGACACCCCAGGGCATGTCGACTTCGGTTATGAAGTCTCGCGCTCCCTGGCTGCTTGCGAAGGGGTGATCCTTCTTGTCGACGCTTCGCAAGGGATCGAAGCCCAGACCCTTGCCAACTGTTACTTGGCCATGGAGCACAATCTTGAGATCGTGGCCGCACTCAATAAGATCGACCTTCCAGCAGCTGATCCTGATCGTTACGCGGCGGAGATCGAGAAGGTTCTGGGGATTCCTGCTAAAGAGATTCTGAGGATCTCTGGCAAGACCGGTGAGGGAGTGCCGGAACTCCTGGATGCAGCCGTGGCAAGGATTCCCTCGCCAGGGGGAGATAGAGACAAGCCGTTGAGGGCGCTGATATTTGATTCATACTACGACCAGTACCGAGGGGTCGTCTCTTCGCTTAGGGTCGTCGATGGCGTTCTTAGTGCCAACTCAAAACTGCGATTCATGCAGACCTTTGCCGTTCATGAAGCAGAGGAGATCGGGATCAGAACCCCGGTTCAGGTGCCGGTGAGCGAACTCGGCCCCGGGGAGGTTGGTTACCTTATTGCGGGGATAAAAGACGTTGGGGAGGCTCGCTCCGGTGAGACGGTTACCTCCTACGCCAATCCTGCAACCGAGCCACTGGAAGGGTATCGAGACCCGAAGCCGATGGTTTTCTGCGGATTGTATCCTATCGACGGCGACGAATTCGAGGATCTCAGGGAGTCACTCGAGAAGCTGAGGCTCAATGACAGCTCGTTCACATATGAGCCGGAGACTTCTGGAGCTTTGGGCTTTGGCTTCCGCTGCGGCTTCTTGGGGCTGCTTCACATGGAGATCGTCCGCGAGCGGCTCGAGCGCGAGTTCGGGCTCTCGCTGATCGCGACCGCGCCCTCTGTCGAGTACGTAGCCTTTTTGGAAGGTTCAGCTGTTCCCGTGAAGATCGACAGGCCGAGCGACATGCCGGCAGCTCAGTCGATCTCCAAGGTGGAGGAGCCATTCCTCCAGATCAACATAATCACCCCGTCCGAATACACCGGTGCGATAATGGAGCTCTGCCAAACCAGGCGCGGTGAGCTGAACCGTATGGAGTACATTTCACCGGAGAGGCTGGAGATCGGTTACAGGATTCCCCTTGCCGAGGTGGTCATGGATCTCTTCGATCAGTTGAAGAGCAAGACCAAAGGGTATGCCTCCCTGGACTATGAACCTGCGGGATATGGTGAAAGCGATCTCGTGAAGCTTGACATCTTACTCAATGGGGTGCCCGTGGACGCGTTTTCGACGATCATCCATAGGTCGAAGGCCTACGACTATGGGCGAAAGATGACCGCCAAGCTGGGCGACCTGATTCCCAGGCAGTTGTTCGACGTGCCAATTCAGGCTGCCATCGGAGGCCGCATAGTCGCTCGTGAGACCGTCAAAGCCAGGAGGAAGGACGTTCTGGCCAAGTGTTATGGGGGAGACATAACACGAAAGAGGAAGCTTCTTGAGAAGCAAAAAGAGGGCAAGAAGAGGATGAAGAACATAGGGAGGGTGGAGGTTCCCCAAGAAGCCTTCATCTCGGCACTCAGACTCGATGAGTGAGCCGCGGCATCCTCTCATCCTCGGGCTGATCGAACGCTTTCAGCGTGAATGTTGAACCCTTGTTTAAGAGATCGTCTCGCTCTCTTCGTGAGTGTGACAAAGAAGTAGACGGTGATCCCCAGATAGAGCACGTACACCAATACCTGTAGCGCGGTGGGACGGTCTGCATAGCCGAGGAAGGTGTGCAGTATGTCTCCAAAGGTGCTCTGCTGCGAGAGTAAGGAAGAGCTGTTCCAGAGAGGCTTTGACAGTACCGGAAGCCAGTTCAGGTTCTTCATGTTCTGTACGGCATCCACAAGCAGTCCTGCGGCGAATACTATCAAGGCGATTCCAAGAAACTTGAACGCTCTCCCGATGTTGACTCTTCTGCCGAGCTGATAGATCCAAGATGCGATGGCAATCGAGGCTACGAAACCTATAGCGCCTCCGATTATGATGCCCTGCCCTGATGTGGCAAAGACGATCGCCAGAGTAAAGACAGACCATCGTTTCAAGGCTTTCGCTGCCTACAATCTGAAATGCAATGGCTCCGAGGCCAAAGCGAGCCCTAGCTTCAAGGGCATGTCCCGCTTTCGAGATCAGGACATCGGACAGATCCTTGGCGTGGTTGGACACCAAAACGTCATATAGGTCATCACGACGGTCGCAAACAGGTATGTGACGGTCTCGAATATCGTCTGGAATGAAACGCCTGAGTAGGTCCGGACGGTAATAAAGATTATCGTGCCTGCCGTAGCTGCCTATAAAAGTGCAGAGGTGACGCCGATTATCACATCTTTGAAGTGTCTTCTCTAGCCGATCTTGTCCAGATAGGCGAGCAGCATTGCTACGATCATGGAGGCTTCGATGCCCTCGCGTAGAAAGATTGTGAAAGCTGCTATCAATTGTCTTCGCTCGCCGGAGGTGCCCCATGCTCACGATTTCGATAGCATTCACCAGATGGACGAAAACCTCTGAGGCCGGCTGTGAAATCGAAGTCAAATCAATGTTGCTCACGGCAAATCATCTCTAGAATCGCTTTCTTGCTCTCTCGCATTCCGTCTTTACTCCTCTCTCCAGTCGTGAAAGATCTTGAACTTGCTTGGTGGTCTCCGCCGCTCGCTGATTTGGAAGAAAACGCCCGAGCTGTCGACCTTTGGGCCAATACTCGGCCTTATCCGCACAGAAAACGCTTTTCAAGCCCTCCTGTAGCGGCTATGTCTTGGATCGGTCGGGAAGAGGAAGATGAGAAGCGGGTTGATAATTTGCTCGGGATAGTGTTGTACTTGATTGGTGAAGACCGGATTGGCCGGTCGGCTCCAAGACTTCGATTGGCAGTGCGAACACAGGTGCCAATGTTGGCTGCGACAGCAATCATCACCAATGTTTTGATAATTTGAGTGCATTCAATTCGGTTCGTATGAGAATCGGGGAGCAAAGTGGACAAGATGGCCGAGAGGGTAGAATCTCCTTTCGTCAAAGGCGGCATCATGGTTTTCGAGAGATTGGAATTTGGTCGTGCTGCAATTAGCTGAAACCTGGACTTGGGATTTTTGGATTGCTGATACCGGCGACGAATACCACATCTATTTTCTCAAGGCTTCAAAGGTTTACCATTCTCCCGATGGACGCAAAGACCTAGTTAGGAATCCCGACGGTCGACATACCAGGACAACCATCGGCCATGCAGTTTCAACGGACCTGTTCAACTGGAAGGTCTGTGATGACGTTATGGCTCCTTCGGAGGAGGAGGCCTTCGATGACTTGGCAACCTGGACCGGCTCTGTCGTAAAAGGTCCCGACGGGCTTTGGTACATGTTTTACACGGGCATCTCGTATAGGGAAGGCGGGCTGGTCCAGAGGATCGGTCTCGCGACCTCGGACGACCTTTATAGATGGGAAAAGAGGAGCGACTTCCCGCCCTTGGCTGCCGATGCGCGCCTCTATGAGAAGCTGGGTGAATCCACTTGGCCTAACGAGACATGGCGGGATCCATGGGTCTTTCCAGATCCAGAAGGCACCGGCTGGCACATGTTCGTCACGGCGAGGGCCAAGACTGGAGCCGACGATGATCGCGGCGTGGTGGGGCATGCATATTCATTGGATCTTTTGAACTGGGAGATTCTGCCGCCTTTGTCAGAGTCTGGCGCCGGATTCGGGGACCTCGAGGTGACTCAGATCTCTGTGATTGATGGTCGGCCGGTCTTGTTGTTCTCCTGTTTGAACCGCGAATTCTCGATTGCCCGGAGATCTGCCGGCGAGACTGGAGGGGGATCGGGTGGGGTATGGGCTGTTCCGAGCGAGTCGATCCTTGGTCCGTTCGATATTTACGACGCCAAGCTGATCACGGACGACAAGCTCTACGCTGGGCGTATGATTCAAAACCGCGAGTCCCAGTGGCTTTTTTTGGCGTTCGCCAATGACGATGCGGAAGGTAACTTTGTGGGTCACCTTGCTGATCCTATGTCGGTGACCTGGCAGGCCGATGGGACCCTGGCCCTGAAGGCGATGGCCGGACCGCAGTTGGTATAGCCGGCCCTTGAACCAGCCGGTCCAGGTGGAATTTGGACGCTAGAATGGATATACAAGGAAATTGACGCCCTCGGACAATTCGAATCAACTAAGTGATTTTTAGAGCCGTTGGCACTCGATAGAATAGAGTGCTAAGGATGTTCTGACAAAGGGCGGAATGGTGTCTGATTCAATGGACTCAAGAAAAGCCGCTATCCTTCGAGCGGTTGTTGATGAATATGTAAATTGTGCCGAGCCCGTTGGCTCCTCCCATCTTGCTCGTGTGGCAGGCATCCAGGTATCTTCTGCAACGATCAGAAATGAGATGAACCTCTTGGAGCATGAAGGGTATCTGATCCAGCCGCACACAAGCGCAGGTCGAATACCGACGGACAAGGGGTATAGGTATTATGTGGATACCTTCGTAAACGACGTTGGCGACTCGGATGTTCTGCAGTTCAAAAGTGTCGAGGAGTTTTTCACGAAGGCTCATGGTGCATTGACGGAGATGTTCAGCGACACGTCGCGACTCTTGACCAATTTGACCAACTACGCCGCGGTAGTGACGGGTCCGAGCCCTGAGACCAGCCTCATCAGGTCGATTCAATTGATCTCACTTGACCCAAAGAGGGTCTTGTTGCTGATGGTCGACTCCAAAGGTGCGGTCGAGAAGAAGACGTTGGAGCTCAGCGATGAGGTCAGTGAGGCTCATCTGGAAATGGCATCCGGCCTTTTGACTAAGAAGCTGAGAGGGGTTCCTCTGGGTTCACTTGTGGAGGCCGAAGTCTCTGGGAACCCGGAATTGTACCAGCTCTGTGCATTGTCCATTGCAGCTCTAAGAGAGCTCCAGAGCGAGACGGAGAGCGTTTATATCGAAGGCGCCTCGAAGGTCGCAAGCGCCTTTGATGCGGTTGACACAGTGAGAAGGGTTTTGGCGACGCTCGAGCAGCATTTTTTGGTCGTTTCGCTGATCAGAGATGTTTTGTCTAAGGGCCAGAATGTTGCAATCGGCTCGGAGTTGGGAATCGAGCCGTTGGCGGAGTGTTCCGTCGTTGTCGCTCCATACGTGGTAGAGGGTGAGAGGGTTGGATCTATCGGTTTGGTTGGTCCTACTCGAATGAATTATCCAAAGGTGTTAGCTGCAGTGAATTTGGTTAGTGCAGGGTTGGGAAAGAGACTCAGTGAGGGATAGGGATTAGGTGGCAAACGATTATTACAGCCTTTTAGGAGTTTCTAGGAACGCATCCGAAGAGGAGATCAAGAAGGCCTATCGTCGCCTTGCCAGAGAGCTGCACCCAGATGCAAATGGGGGAGACAAAGACCTTGAGAACAGATTCAAAGAGATAACCACTGCCTACGAGACTCTGAGAGATCCGGAGAAACGCCGCATCTACGATACCTATGGTGAAGAAGGGCTTCGTGGAGGAGCCAATGATGCGGGTCCGTTTGGCGCAGGTATCAATGACATCTTCGGAGCCTTTTTCGGATCAGCCTTTGGTGGTGGGTTCGAGCAGCCGCGCAGAGGTCCTCAGAAGGGTGCGGACAGCGAAGTAACAGTTGATCTAACATTCACTGAGGCCGTCTTTGGCACCCAGAAGGATGTGACGCTTAGGCTTCCGGTGACATGTGCCACCTGTTCAGGCTCGGGAGCAAAGCCAGGAACCACCGCCAGCAGCTGCCCAGTATGCAATGGCACCGGCCAGGTGAGACGTGTGGCCCAGTCCATCCTTGGCCGAATGGTGACCACGGCAACGTGTGACCGCTGCCGTGGTGAGGGGACTGTCATCACTACTCCTTGCCAGGATTGCCGCGGAGAGGGTCGGCGTACCGAGGAGAGGACCTATTCAGTTGAGATCCCAGCAGGGGTCGATAGCGGCTCGACTTTGCGACTTGGTGGTCGGGGACCTGCGGGACCGCGAGGCGGTCTGTCGGGAGACCTCTATGTCCAGATCCGGGTCAGGCCGCATCCGCGTTTCAGGCGCGAGGGCAACGACCTAAGATGCGAGCTGACCATTCCTCTTACCCAGGCGGTTCTTGGCGCTGCGCTGAAGTTTGAGACTCTCGATGGCATCGAGGACCTGGTGATTCCACAGGGTACCCAGTCCGGAACGCAGTTCAGGCTGAGAAGCCGAGGAGTGCCCGATATTCGCGGAAGCGGGCGACGGGGTGATCTGATCGTGACCATTCAAGTCGAAATTCCAGCCCACCTCGATGCTGATCAAGACGAGCTCTTCAGAAGGATCGCCGATGTCAGAGGAGAAGAGGTTGCTGACAAGGATCACGGGATCTTCTCCAAGATCAAGTCGGCATTCAAGTAGTAGCATGCTTTCTGGATCAGGGGGACAGATTCTGGCGTTATCCGGAGTCGCTCACGTAATTGTCGATGACATTTCCACGGTTGAGCTTTCTGAGGAGGACCAGCATCACCTCGGCACGGTACGGCGGTTGAGATCTGGTGACTCAATCACTCTGGGCGACGGAAGTGGAGGCTGGAGGACGGCGGTTCTGCGCCTACGAGAGAAGGGCCGTGGAAGAAAGCGCTTAGGCCTCGAATTCACCAGCGAGGTCTTTTCAGAGTCGAGAGAGGAACCCCCCATAATCATTGGCTTCTGTCTGCCTTCTCTCGATCGGGCTAGCTGGGCGCTACAGAAGATGACGGAGCTTGGGGTCGATAGGGTATGTCTGCTCCATTCCCAGTACTCTTCGACAAGGCAGGCGGGCCTGGAAGAGGGCGGCCGAGAACTAGTCAGGCTTCAAAAGGTGATGAGGGAGGCGGGGATGCAGTGTCGTGCGGCATTTCTCCCGAGGCTCGAGCCGATCACAAGCCTGGAGAGTTTCGCTGAGACGTACCCTACGTGTGGTGCGTGCACTCTAGGTGGTGATTCTTTGCTGGAACTGGATACTCCGGTTGCAGTAGGACCTGAAGGCGGATTTACCTACTCTGAACTGGAGTTATTTTCGCGAAAAATTGATCTGGGGAGGAATATTCTCCGTTCTGAGACAGCTGCTGTCGTTGTGTCAGGTGTGTTGTCACTGCAGCGAGCAGGACTTTTAGGATAGGCAGGAATTATTTCAAGAGTCACTATCCGTGGTCTTTTCAAGCAATTGCGGGACAAGGGGTGGTACTCGACTAAAACTAATGGCTGTGAACGAGGACGAAGAAGTATTTGACGGTTACGCCAGGAAAGTGGGGCTCCGGCTCCGTTCGGTTCGTAAACAGAAGCATTTGTCCCTCCATGCCGTGGAAGAGGCATCGAGTCAGGAGTTCAAAGCGAGCGTTTTGGGTGCCTATGAGAGGGGAGAGCGTTCGATCTCAGTGCCGAGGCTGCAGCGGCTTGCTGAACTCTATGACGTGCCGGTAGACCAGCTGCTTCCCAAACAAAGTGCCCCAAAGGCCCCGATAGCGCCCCTTGTCAATTTCTCTGTGTCGGGAACCGGCCTGGAGGAGGTTGTCGAGTCGTTTTCCGTGACGCCCAGCGAGGAGCGCAGACCTCCGATCATCGAGCCGAGCATCAAGGTGACAATAGATCTGATCAAGCTCAATTTGATGGAAGGCCCGGAGAAGGACCTTTTGAGAAGATATCTTTCCATGATCCAAGTGCAAAGACAGGACTTCAACGGACGGATGATCACCATTCGCCATGAGGATCTAAAGGTCTTGGCCTGTTTGTTCGAGCTGACTGCAGAGGAGATGGCGAGAAGGCTTGAGGATTTGGGCCTTAGAATCTTGCACTGATCAACGACGGGTCGATGATGCCGATGCGACTTCTGGCAATCTAGCCTGGAAGAAGTGACTTCTTTCCGGGGCCTTTACATTCATATTCCCTTCTGTGTCTCAAGATGCGACTACTGTGCCTTTGCCACCTGGGCCGGCGCGGAGGCACGGATCGACGACTATGTCGAGGCATTGCTTGGGGAACTGAGATGGAGACGCTCGAAGGGAGAACTGTCCCACGTCGACAGCCTTTACATAGGTGGCGGCACTCCGTCTGTCATTCCCGCCCGCCTAATCGCAAGGGCCATCAGCGAAATCAGTTTCAGCTCGCAAGCAGAGGTCACTATCGAGTGCAATCCGGAGTCGACCACCTCAGAAGGGTTGATGATCTACAGAGATTCTGGTGTGAACCGGATTTCGCTTGGCTTGCAGAGCTTCTCGAAGGAGGTCTTGAGGTCGCTGGGAAGAGACTACGAGCCAACTGCCATCCTCAGGGCCGTCGATTCGATCGGCAAGGCTGGCATCGAGGACTACTCGGTTGATTTGATCTTTGGTGCAGCCGCTGAGACCATATCGACTCTAGAAGAGAGTATTAAGAAGGTGTTGGAATTATCGCCGGCGCCGTCTCATGTTTCGGCATATGCTTTGACCGTCGAAAAGAACACACCTCTGGCAAGAGACGGCAGCCGTCACCCGAACGAGGACTATCAAGCCGATGCATACCAGATCATAGATGCAATGCTGGCTCGGGCAGGGATGGAGTGGTACGAGATTTCCAACTGGTCCATGCCCGGTCATTATTCGAGGCACAATTGGAACTACTGGATGCAGGGGGAGTACATAGGAGCCGGGTGCTCAGCTCATTCGCACCTTGACTCCAAGCGGAGCTGGAACATCTTCAATCTCAGCCGCTATCTTTCGGCCGTCAGTGGCGGTGGCGATCCAGTTGCAGGTTCGGAGGAGATAAGGCCGCAAGAGAAGAGGCTCGAAGCGTTGGAGCTGCTTCTCAGGACCTGCGTGGGCGTGCCTACCCGGGCGATCAGAGGATTCGAGGAGATTGAGCCCTTGTGTTTTGATTCAGGCGGCACCACTACGCTTACCCTGAAAGGGCGCCTGCTGGCAAATCAGGTAGCCCTAAGACTTGATCCGTCTTTGGTCGGCACAGATGAACTGGAAAAATATCAAAGGCTCGATCCGGTGAAGGCTAAAAATGTCCGCGCATCTCAGCAGTCTGGGGTAACTCCTTAGGGAGAGCCGTTTGATCATCGGAGGTTTGCCAGTGGTTTCAAGGGGCAGGACTCAGCGGGAGGCAGTGACTGTTATTTTCAGACTCTTGGAGGCTCTCTCGAACGGCAATATCCACAGAGCGTATTCACTGCTCCGACAGGCCATCGCACTTGATGAAGCCGGTGTGAACTCTGGCCTTCTCGAGGCCATCGGCTGCTATCTCGAGTCGAATGCGAGTGCGGACTCTAAAGCAAAGATCAGCTTGCACGTGGCAGGAACGCCATACGAAGTTGCAGCGGCTTCCCTGATCGATCGCGAATAAAGGGTTCGGTGACAAGCGGCCATCTTTTCGAGGGCCGCTTGTCGAAAGCTTTTTTGGGCTAGCTCTTCTTTGCGAACATCGGTATCGCTTCTCTGCCATATACCGAATTGACTACCCCGCCAGCGACTCCGTACCATGCGATCAATGCGGTCACGATTCCTGCCCAACCGCCAATCTTGGTCCAGATGTCAAGTGAGGTGCCTGTACCGGTTGCAAAGACCCCGATGACAAGAAGGATAAACGTAATGAGAAGGACCACGAACAAGGTCCTTATCACCCCGTTGAGGCCGAATGCTGCAATGGTCATTATCGCTGTAAAGATGGTCCATGCCAAAAGGAAGAGACCTGTTGCCTTGTAGGCTTCAGCTGCCGGAAGACCACCTGCTACTGAGTGGACGTACCACCAGAACGAAAGCCAGAAGGCGCCATATGAGGTGAATGCAACGGTACCGAATACGTTGCCTCGCTTGAATTCCCACATTCCGGCTAGGAGCTGTGCAATTCCTCCGTAGAAAATGGTAAGTGGCAGTACTACGCCTTCAAGCGTTAGATGCAGTATCCCAGCATTGAATACGCTGAGAACGAACGTGGTCATTCCAAAGCCAGCTAGTCCCAATGATGCTGGATCTGCAATGGCCGGTGTGTTATCCGCCATACTGATTCCTTTCATTTTGCCTCGACCAAGACTGTCTTGGGAGTGTATTGCAATCTGCTGGGCACCAAGGAAAAGCACCCAGATTGTGTGCGCCGATGCGCATTCGGGTTAGATCTTTAGATGGCCTCATCTTTGTCTTTCAGACCTTTGAGACGAAAATATGCGATGTCAATCCTCCTGAGAGGTCGTCACAGCCGCAGCTCTTGCTGCAATATCTTTTACGACGTCAGCATTTGCGAGCGTCGTCACATCACCTAGCTGCCTTTGCTCGGAGATGTCCCTGAGTAGTCTCCGCATGATTTTTCCAGAACGTGTCTTGGGCAGTTCATCTGTGAAGACGATGGATGCCGGTCTTGCTATTTTGCCGATCTTGACAGCTACATGCTCGCGAAGCTCGCCGATTAGCTGCTCATTGCCCTGGACATGGCCCTTCAATGTTACGAAGGCGGCTATTGCCTGCCCGGTTATCGGATCGTTGCGCCCTACAACGGCTGCTTCTGCGACGTCTTGGTGGTCGACCAGCGCGGATTCAACCTCCAGCGTTGATATCCTGTGCCCTGATACGTTCATGACGTCGTCGACCCTGCCCAAAAGCCAGTAGTAGCCATCAGTGTCTCGTTTTGCGCCGTCTCCAGCGAAGTAGATCCAACGCTTTTCCTTCGGCTTAGAGAACCTTCCCCAGTAGGTGTCGACGAAGCGCTGCGGATCTTTGAAGATGGTTCGGAGCATGCCGGGCCATGGGTGTGTTAGAACTAGGTAACCACCTCCACCGAGCGGAACACGGTTTCCCTCCTCGTCGATGATGTCCGCGCCTATCCCCGGAAGAGACACGGTGGCGGAACCTGGCTTGGTGGTTGTAACCCCAGGTAGCGGTGAGATCATGATGTGGCCTGTTTCAGTCTGCCACCATGTGTCAACTATTGGGGTCCTTCCACCGCCTATGTACTTGTTGTACCAGATCCATGCTTCGGGGTTGATCGGCTCTCCGACCGTTCCGATCAATCTGAGCGACGACAAGTCATGGCGCTCTGGATACTCCGTGCCCCATTTCATAAAGGTCCGGATCGAGGTAGGCGCTGTGTAGAGCTGGGTCACCTTGTACTTCTCGATGATCTCCCAGTAACGGTCCTTATCTGGGTAGTTTGGAACGCCCTCGTAGAGTACGGAGGTGGTTCCGTTGGCAAGCGGGCCATAAACGATGTAGCTGTGGCCCGTCACCCAGCCGATGTCCGCAGTGCACCAGTAGACGTCGTTGTCTTTGATATCGAAGACATTTTTATGCGTATAGGACGCGCCAAGAAGATATCCACCCGTGGTGTGGACTATTCCCTTTGGTTTTCCGGTGGTTCCCGAGGTGTAAAGTATGTACAACGTATCCTCGGAGTCGGTCTCTGTGGCCGGGCGCTCTTTTGGCTGATCTTTGATGAGTTCGTGGTAGTAGATATCCCGGCTTTCTTTCATCGGGACTGTGGTTCCTGTTCTGCACACCACCACAACGTGCTGGATCGAAGGGGTGTTTTCAAGCGCGGCATCCGCGTAGCTCTTCAGGGCGATCTTGTTTCCGTTCCGCCACGATTCGTCGCAGGTGATCAAAACCTTTGCCTCTGCGTCATTTATCCTGTCCATCAGGGCGTCGGAGCTGAACCCGCCGAAAACGACAGAGTGAGGGGCACCCAGGCGGGCGCACGCAAGAAGAGCTACAGGCAGTTCGACTGTCATTCCCATGTAAATGGCGACTCTGTCACCCTTGGAGACGCCGAGGGAGGCCAAGCCATTTGCAAGCTGGCACACCTCTTCGTAGAGCTGGCGGTAGGTGACCGTTCGTTCATCGCCTTGCTCGCCTACGAAAAAGTATGCGACTTTGTTCCCGTTCTTTTCGAGGTGCCTGTCGAGACAGCTTTCGGTGACGTTCAGCTTTGCGTCGACAAACCATTTGGCAAAGGGCGGATTGGACCAGTCAAGAACCTTTGTCCACTTCCTGCGCCAAAGCAAGCTGTCGGCCTGCTTTTCCCAGAAGGTTTCATAGTCATCGCCGTCTTTGTACACTGAAGCAGAGTTGATGTTCGCTTGTGCTACAAACTCCCTAGATGGAGCGAATGTTCTCTGCTCATCCATTAGAGCTTCAATGGTGACGGATGGCTCGTTCTGCTCTTGCGCCATTTGAATCCCCCGTATGGCCGTTATGACTCCATGTGTCTGAACCGTTAACTGAATGTTACTGCATAAGGCTAATTAATAAAGGGTTGACGAAAAAAAACGCGCGTTTAAGAGGGGACAATGGCACGAATAGCGTAATTTAGAAGGGTATCTAGGTGTAGAAAATGCGAGTCTTCCACTCACTCGCCAACGTCGGGGCATAAGTTTCGTCGAAGTTCAGGTAGTCGGTGGCGCCCTCATATTGAGAGTCGAGGATTTTAAACGCTCGCAATAATGCCTGCTTGGAGGCACTCAGATACGGGACGATATCGTCAATGTCCACCTGGTGGGATTTGAGTTTTTCTGAAAGGGCGGCGATCCGAGTGGGCGTTCTGAAGGCGTTGGACAAAAGGAAGTCGCTCATGATCTGCTGCCGGGGCACGCTCAAGAGTAGCTGAACGAGTGCTACGCTAAGTCCAGTACGGTCCTTTCCGGCCGTACAGTGGACTATCGTGCTCGCCTGCGTGGGCTCGAGCAAGAGCGACACCGTCTGGGCGAATTTGGAACGGTATTTGGCCAAGAGATCCTCGTACATCTGCGCCATGTCATCATTAGTGACCCTTTTGATCTCTTTTGATAAGATATGTTCGATCAGCTCGCTCTTGCCGAATATCTCGACATCGATGGGGATTTCAATGATCTCGATACCGGAGTCACGGGGCGCCACAGTTTGGGATCTGGCCTTCTCATCGCTCCTTCGAAGGTCAATTATCTTAGAGACGCCCAGCTCCTTTATCACCTCCCAGTCAGAATCGGTGAGTCTTGAGAGATTGTCGGACCGAAAGATCCTTCCAAATCGGAGTTGTGAGCCTTTTTCGGTAAGGT
Source organism: Actinomycetes bacterium (assembly GCA_021810525.1). GTDB lineage: Bacteria > Actinomycetota > Acidimicrobiia > Acidimicrobiales > Acidimicrobiaceae > SCQM01. Next base: position 18,765 of record JAJZIP010000021.1, read on the forward strand.
AGCCGCCTATGTCCCTGAAATTTGACGTTCCCTGCAGATCGATCTTGCGCAATCCGATGTAACGGTAGCCGGCCTCTGTTTCGGTGCGAAATAGTGGAACCGGGCCGAAGCTCTTGGGTACTGTGAATGATTGGCCGATCTTTTTAACACCGAGCGGCGTCCAAGTATCTCCTTCAAGGCCGCTCACTTCCAATTTGAACTGGGCGTCGGGGGTCCGTGAGTTCCACTCATCCAGCATTGGCTCAGGGAGCTGGTAGGCGATGAGGTAGCTGTCAGTTCCAGTCTTTATGGCAACGGGTATGAAATTTGAATTGATCATCCTATGTAAAAGATAGTTGGAAGACGGTTCTCCTAGGATCGGACAGCTCTAGCAGCCGGGTGCAGTTTTGGTGTCCGAGCCGCGCGCGATCGCGCTTGAACTGCTCGAGTAGGTGATCTCTGAGCTAACGCCCGGGAGAAGCGTGAAGGGCATTTTTATTTTTTCGCTGGCCCGGACGCATACGGCACCTCCGGAAACCACCACAGATGGGAGGGCGTCGAGGCTGGCGCCTTTCGGCATCGTTGATTGCAGCTGTGCTATCGCAACAGTTGTGGAAGAGGCTTGATCAAGCGCGACGAGCCCGCTCTGGTAGAACTTGCTTGCAGATACCTGCGTGCTGGCTGCAGCTGCGGCCAAGGAGAGTGATTGGTCGAGGCCGTCTGCTTTGGTTATTCCGGTTCCGAGATCTACGAAGAATCCCGTCAGGTAGGCCATGACAACTATGAGTAAAGGCGTCAGGAAGATCGCCGATCCGTCGGTGTCTAGAGGTCGCATCCATCTCGTTAGGAGCCGACGCACGTGGCAACCCCCTCAAGTCCCGATGAAAGCGGGTCCATCGGCTCTCTCTGGCTTGAGGAGAGCTGGACGGCAATCAGGTGGTTCCAGAAGAGGTCAAGGACTTTGTGTTCGGAGATCGCTACCATTCCACATCGACCATTTGTGTCGGCTACCGTGACCGAGGTGTTTTGGGTGGTCAATCCCATCTCCTGAAAGACCGTGGAAAGGTCTGACTGAGCCAGCCGTTGCGGGTCCTGGCTAAAGTTGCTTCCAACAATGTCCCTTATCGCTGTGTGGGTCGATAGATCGAGTCCGGCTTGGTATCTCTGAGCTTCGAGGACAAAGATGGAGAATGCACCCATTGTGATAATTGCGGTGGCCACAACCGCAAATACGAAGAGGTTTTCGAGGACGCCGGCTTCCTCGCGTGATTTGTCTCTTTTTGCCGAAGTCATCTGTCAGCTCTCGATATGTGAGGTTGCGGAGGCAGTGAGGGTGTAGAGCCGAGTACCCAGGTTCGGCCAGATTGTCACCGAATAGTTGCTGAGATGTATCTGAAAATCCAGAATGTTTCCATTTTTTTCCAAGGAAAATGAAAGGTCGTTTGCATAAGCTGGGAGTAGCGCGGCAATTCGGCCTTCCACCTCGCTCAGGGAGTTTTGACTTTGCAAAGCGTCGGCTGTGCTGAGCCTGCGAGCCGAGTCCGTTGCCAATGCGTTGAGTCTCTGCTCGACCAGCAGCATCTTGGTCAAGTTCGCAGCGGCCACTAGAAACGCGACGACGAAAATCAGGCCTACAACTGAGCTGATCATGCCGCTTCCTTGTTCGGAACCGGTTCGCAGGGAGGCCATCGCTAATTACCGAGCTGGGAGATCTGCGAGGTGACCATCGATGTGGCGGTGTCCATAGTGTTTCTGAATGCGAACCACATTGCGACACCGAGCGCGGAAAAGATTACGACCGCAACGGCGGACGAGACGACCCCTTCCCCTTTTTCGTCCGTTGGTTGATATAGATGATTCAAAAGCATCGAAAGTGCGGAAAAGGCGTAACAAAAGACAGAACTCATGGTTTTCCTTATGTTGATGATTATGCAGTTTTGGGGGAAACAGGTCAGTTGAGAAGTGAGTGGAGTGTCGCCTCGAGAGGAATGGCTATAAAGATCATCCCTGGAACGAGCACCGCGATTGTTACCGGGATCCAGACAAGCTGATTACGGCGCTCTATCTCGGCGATGAGGGAGAAACGTTGCTCTTTCCTGAGCTGGTTGATCAGTGCTGACAGAAGAGCTAAAGTCTCCGAAGTGGTTGTCTTGGCGAGAAAAAGATCGGTCAGACGTCGTTTCGACTCCGTGTCGAACTCTTCGAGCCAAAACGAGGCGGCGGTCTCTAGGTCCAAGCCTGAGCGGAGCAGATTCTGCAGTAGGGCGACATCGGGATTGGTCACCCCTTCGGCGTTTACTAGTGCGGCGTTCAAAGAGTTACCGTTGATCAGCTTGAGATGTACCTGCTCGAGCAGGCTCACGACTGCCAGGTCTACCTCGTTGGCGCGGCGCTTTCTGCGACGATTCGACACCAAGTGTTCCATCAACCAAGCCGACGCTGCACTCGAGGCGGCACCAAGGGCGGCAATCGGTATAGGCGCTTCACCGGGGAAGAGCACGATTGCGGCGGCAGCTCCGAGTAGTGCCGCAACGGCCTGGCCAACTGGCTTTTTGGTCATAGAGGCCACTTTGCCCCTGGTTTGTCTCTGCCACCGGGAGATCCGGTTGCCAAAAGGGGCAACAAGAACCATTCCCGCGACCCCCGACAGGCATGTCAGAGCAAGGCTGAGAGCGGTCATGGCTGGGTTGCGCCTTCCTTTTTGAAGCCGTACGCGGATCTGGTAGGCCAGGCGGGGAACGCCATCAGTTTGCTTGACCAGTACCAGCACAGGGCCAACACGAGAAGGGCCGCCATTATCTGCACAAGTGACACCAGGCTTAGAAATGGTTCAACCGACCCGGCAAACGAGATCCCAACGAGGGCCATCCCCAGTGGGATGATCAAGATGAATGCTCGAGCGGTTCTGACTCCCGCCAGGCGCGAACTCGTCTCCTCTTTGAGTTCGTTCCTTGAGCGCACGGTGGCCGAAATCAGAGACAGCTGGCTCTCGATCTGGGAGCTTGTAGAGCCGAGCGTGTCGAGCAATGCTGTGCAGACGTAGTTCGTAACCTCTTCGTCGTCGCCCATTTGCCAAATTGCCTCTAGAGATTTTCTGAGATCTCCCGAGTTCTCGAACTCACGTCGGCCGTGCTGGAGCAGCTCTTCGAGAAATGAAGCGCCGGCAACCTGCCCTTCGAATATCACATAAGGCAGAGAGCGGGAGGTGGTAAGCATTTTGGCGCGCGTCCTCTCCAGATAGCCAGGCCAGGATGCTGCCAACTCTTTCTGTCTCGACTTGGAGATCTGTCCGGCCCGCAGAAACAGGACCGTGGCGGCGAGCAATCCAAGAACGGCAGAGATATGCCACCCGAGTCCGCTTAACCATGCACACCCGGCTGAAACCCCAGACAAGGCAAGCAGAAACTTCAACGCTGGCCTGCGATGGTCGGTGCCGACCGCAATCTTGTAGATCCCGCTCAAAGTCTCCCGGCTTTCCCGGGCGAGTCTAGAATGTACCGCTTTCTTGCTCTTTGGCCGGTCTCTCCAAATCGGAACAACGGTCGGACCGATGAGGACGGTGCCTATGACGGCGAAGAGAAGCGACCTCACATCCTTACCTCAGTCTTTAGCTCAGGCGAGCGATCTCGTTCGATCCTGTCGCCCGAGGATTCAAGCTTTTCCGACAACTCTTTTTCGATCTTGACATGGCTGAGACGGAGCGGGTTGTGACCGGAGGACTTCAAACTCCATTCGACGGGGTCAAATGAGAAGAGTTCAGTTGTCACAAAGCCAAAGTCAAGATCCTTTGAGCCTTCCTCCATTGCTATGATCTCGTCCACCACCACCGAGGCGCCTACCCGTTTGAGCTGAACGATGAGATCGATCGAATTGGCTATTATCTGATTGACCGCCCAGATTGGAACAGTCCCGTTGATGGAGAGCTGAGCCAGCAGGCGAAGCCTTGAAAGCGCGTCTTTGCAGCTGGAGGCATGGATAGTGCTCATCCCCTGGATTCCTGATGACAGGGAGAGAAGAAGGGGCAGGCTTTCGTCGTCTCTCACCTCTCCCATTACCAGGACATCTGAGTTCATACGGAGACTTGCCTTCACCAGAGTTCTTAGCGGGATCTCCATGCGGCCTGGCCGATTCATTCGCGTGTGCAGCTGGACCCTGTCCGGTTTGGAGATGTTGATCTCGGGGGTCTCTTCGATGACGATCACTCTTTTCGAGTCCGGAACCGCATCCATGAGCCCGCTCAGCATCGTGGTCTTACCTGATCCGGGTGCCCCGGAGATAAGGACAGTGGCTCCGGATGCTACGGCTCGGAAGAGAAAGTCGCCTGCCTGAGGTGACAGGGATCCTGCCGCCACGAAGTCTGCGATGTCGCGAAATGAGTTCTTGGCGAATTTTCGGATGGACACCGCAAAGGAGAACTCCCTTGTGAGTTCCGGGTGGACTATGTGCAGCCTTGTTCCGTCCGGCAGTTGGGCATCCTGCACCCCCAGCGAAGGGTCCAGCTGCCTGGTGCTGCCGACAGAGGTCTCGAGCATCCTTGAGAGCACCCGTTCTAGGTGGAGCTCGTCATGGAATGATTCGTGGTGTCTGCGAGGAGGTCTGTCGTGTGATTTCACGAAGATCTCTTTGGGCCCGTTTACGGAGATCTCCCATATCGCGTTGTCCTCGAGCAGCGGCTCGATGGGTCCAAAGCCGATGAGATTTCTGAGCACTATTTCTCCGAAACCCGCCGTGTCGGTGATCGTTCTAGACGGATGCTCTTCGTTCCAGCTCTCGATGAGTCTGCCCAACTCGTTTCTGGCGCTCTTGAGGGAGGAGCGTGTATTTAGATCGGCCTCGGATTTGCGAAGAAATTCGAGCAGCTGCCGTTCGATCTGTGCAGCTGCCCCCAGTGGCTCGGCGGGAGCCGAAGTTTCGAGTGTATTCAACCTATGACCTGGAGGATTGAGCCGCATCTTTCGACGGCTCTCTATGCATTTCGGGGGAGGCGTGAACAAATTAGCAACTCTCGGGGAAGGAATCAAGGGTCAATTTCAACGGTCTTCCCTCTTTTCAGACCGACACCGTATCAGCCGTTCCACAGAGGTTTTGGGTGTCGCCTGCAGCTATCCCGCAAAGGCAGACATGAATGGGCCTAACAACGTTGTTGTCGCAGGACTTACGGTCGCGCGAGACGTAGAGAGACATCGTGGGTAAAGCCGCCCAGGCCAGCCACAGCGGCCGGATGGAGCGTCAAGCCTTAGAAGGACCAGCGCAACATCAGCCGCTGGTTTAGGGGTCCTTCTGCATGGGAGGGGAGGATCTCGTGTGCTGTGAATGCTGGCTATAGGTCAACTTTGTATGTTGCTGGCGAAGCAATGTGATATCAAAGATGGAGGAAGGAGTTTTTCTCTTTGGCCCTCCGATGTCAGCTTGCGAGAAAGGGATATCAAACCGGGACAAGGCGCGTTGGTAAAGCGCGAAGGTGGTTAACGTTGTGTTCAAACGGCATGGGAACCTCCACCAGGAATGTACAGGATGAGCGAAAGCGAACCATCCGGTGACACTTCGTAACCTCGTTGGATGACATCAGAACCGGGGGTTGCGGGACTGTCTCGGGATGAGTCTGGCGGGCGTTCTCGTTTCTGGCCAGGCGGTGTCCGGCGCAAAGTTGGTGTGAGCGTTGTACTGGCCTTCATATCGAACTCAGGAACCAGTCGTGTGGTTGACCTTGTGGAAACCCAAGGAACGGGATTACGCCGAGGCCAGAAAGCCGAAGGTAAGAGTACCTGATGCCACGCACTGGGGTGGACTGGGGTGTGGATAGCGGCGAAGACCTTGAAATGAGGGTCGGCCAAAGCCCTAGGCGAACGGGCTGTGATGGATTAGCCAACCCAGCGGTGGGTATGAGCCAACACAAGACAGCTGCGAGCAGGAAGCCGGACGAATCGAGAGGTTCAGGTTCGGTTTGACGGGAGCGGGGAGGGGAAGTTCCTTCCCGCCACCCTACAAAAGGTATACGATCTCGTTAGAGAGAATTTCAAAGGGCGGCCATGACTGACAACGAGCCCCAGGACCCGAGGATCGAGGTTGGACTTCCTCCACTTGGGACGCTGGACACGACAACCTATATTACTGACGAACTGGTCAGAGTCATTGCACCGAACCCGTCGCCCAACACCCTGGACGGGACAAACACCTACGTGCTCATGGACAGTGCAGGCGGAACGGCCCTCATCGTGGATCCCGGTCCCGTTTCAGAGACCCACTTTGGGAATGTGAAAGCGGTTCTGGACCGGGCAAATGTCGAGGCGGTGGGGATCTTTCTGACCCATCACCATCTCGACCATAGCGAGACAGCAAGGCTGTGGTCGCAAGAGCTGGGTGTTGGTGTAAGTGCTTTCCTTCCGCGCCTTGTCTTTGGCGTCGGAAGGGTTCTCCAAGACGACGATCTTTTCGAGCTTGGAATGAAGGAGATCAAGGTGGTGGCAACACCAGGCCATGTGCATGACCATCTGGCGTTTCAAACAGATAGCGGATACCTGTTGGCAGGAGACCACATGTTGGGCCGTTCGACCACCGTGATTGCGTATCCTGACGGAGACCTTGAGAAGTACCTTTCCTCGTTGATCAAGGTCAGAAAGCTTGGGAGCCAGACGATCCTGCCTGGGCACGGTCCTGAGATCTCCGAGGAGCTCTGTGACAGGGTGATCGAGTATTACATAACCCACCGCCATCACCGCCTTGCTCAGATCGTCTCAATTCTTGACCAACCGCTGCCTATGCATGTGGATGACCTGACTCGCAAGATCTACGGTCCGGAGCTTCCGGAGACCCTTTTCACTCCGGCCAAGCAATCGACGAGGGCATCGCTAGCCTATTTAGTCCAAAGAGAGGTCATAGAGGTCGATGAGGAGGAGCGTTACAGCCTCATCTGATCAACCAGTGGCCCAAAGGCTTCAACCGAGAGATGCTGGCGCCGCAATCGCTGTAGTTGGCTGTGCAGGTTGGCTATCAAGGGAGAACACTCCCTGGAAGACGGCAGCACTGGTCCCGCTCACTTTGACTCCCACCAGCGATCCCGCAGTCTCCGCCTGAGCGATTGCGACCACCTCGGTCGGGTTGCCAACAGAGAGCAGGAGATCTGCGCCGCTCTGGCTGGCCTGTCCAAAGGCGGAGCCCGTCTTGGTCACCGCGATCACTTTGACGGCGCCGGCAACGACTCTGGAGGTTGCCGAGGAGCCGGTCCCGATAGTTGCGATCAGTTGTATGTAGTTGCCTGGGAGTATTTGGTTGATCGGCGCATTCGACTCAGCGAGAGGAACCGTCATCTCATCGGCCGAGCCGGCATTTGTGCCAGGATTTGCGAGGTCTGATACTTCGATCAGCTCTCCAGCAGCAAGCGGCTGCTTCGCAACCATCCGGGCAAGGTCTGCCTGGCTGGCGAACTGGCTCGAGAGTTCCCTGTCGGAGCTACTGAGTGTCACCTGTCGGATCTGCGTGTGCGAAATGCGCGTTCCACCGGCAATTGGAGCCGCCGTCTGAAAGGCGGTTATCCGGGGCCGCCCCAGAGACACCACGACGGTTGACAACGAAGTTATGGTTGAGAGAGCCAAAAGTGAGTATCCAGCTACGGTTCTAAGATGTGGTTTCCTATTGGTGCCTGACTGGACTCTGTTTCTAGCGCGGCTGATGAACGATAACAATGCCTGTCCTCAAGAGCTTTCTATTCAATTGCATACTCAGGGATCGGGCAGAGTAGAAGTTATACGCAAAAGGGTCTGATTGCAATGGCCAATAGGAGCTTTGAAAAGATTTTTTAACGCTGCCTCTGGCGTAAGGTCAATTACTTGGGGAGGCTGTGCAGTTTGTTGAGAATCGAGAAGAATGCTCTGGGCAAGTAGAATTAATAAGGACACTTTGTCCATTAGGGAGTATTCTAAGGCTTATAGTCAACAGCATTGGTTATGAGTCCATTTTGAAAGGCATCACCGTTTGACAACATCGCAGGTGCAGATATCTGTTCCAAACAACTCGTTGATGGTGGGATTATTGGGTTACCAGGACGAGCTTCTAAGGTTGGTAGAAGCCGAATTTCCGGGTACTGATATTCGGGTAAGGGGAAATGAGATCACGGTTTCCGGGAACGAGTCGGAGCGTGTTGCTCAGCTTTTTGAAGAGCTGGTGACCCTGATTCAACGGGGCCAGAAGTTGGATCCGGCGAACCTTTCCAGGACCATCGACATGGTCCGTTCCGATGAGAAACCCTCCGAGGTTCTCACCACCGAGATTCTGCGGTCAGGAAAGGGAAAGAGTGTAAGGCCCAAAACCGCTGGTCAGAAGCACTACACTGATGCCATTTTGCGCAACATCATCACCTTCGGCATCGGGCCCGCGGGGACGGGAAAGTCGTACCTTGCGGTTGCGCTCGCCGTTCAAGCGCTTCAGGCAAAGCAGGTGAACAGGATCATTCTTACGAGGCCTGCAGTTGAGGCGGGCGAGCGCCTCGGCTTTCTGCCAGGTGACCTCATGGCTAAGGTAGACCCCTATCTCAGGCCGCTTTATGACGCTTTGTACGACATGATGGATTCGGAAGCTATTCTCCGGCTCATGGAGCGGGGCACCATTGAGGTGGCTCCGTTGGCGTTCATGCGTGGACGAACCCTGAACAACTCCTTCATTATTCTCGATGAGGCTCAGAACACTACCCCGGAACAGATGAAGATGTTTCTGACAAGGATCGGCTTTGGTTCCAAGGCGGTGATCACCGGAGATGTCACTCAGATTGACCTCCCCGGCGGACGGTCTGGTCTGATCGGCATCGAGGAGATCCTCTCGGGAATCGAGGATATGGCGTTCGTTAGGCTTGGAAAGAGGGACGTGGTTCGCCACAAGATCGTTTCCGAGATAGTAGCGGCGTACGAAAGTGCCACCCTCCATGTCGAGCAGAGGGCAAGGGTTGGCACTATTGCCTAAGGAGTGTTTGACCTCCGTTGATATTAAGGGCTTCTAGGTGGTTCTCGGGAGATTTCATTGGGCGTTGAAGTTTTCATAGCAAACGAGCAGGGTGCCTTTCCCATTGATGAGGATCGCTGGATGCGGTTTTCGCTGAATGTGCTTAAGTCTCAGAAAGTGTCGGGCGATGCGGAGTTCTCGCTGATCTTCGTCGACAAGAGCGCAATCACAGGGCTCAACGAAAGGTTCATGGGCAAGAGCGGTCCAACCGACGTGCTTTCGTTTCCGATCGAGACCGAGCCATATACTGCAGGTCGCTCACCGGACTCGAGTTCGGCCAATCAGCGCTCCTCCACTCAGGATTCCTACTCCGTGCCGTTTTTGCTCGGTGACGTAGTCATCTGCCCTGAGGTGGCAAGCGAGAACGCAGCAGAGCACTTGGGCATCAATTCTCATGACGGCAGTCTTGAAGACGAGATAGCCTTGCTCATAGTTCATGGGATCTTGCACCTCTTTGGCATGGATCACGAGCTCGATGATGAGGCCGAAATCATGGAGGAGCGGGAGCAGGAGCTGCTCCAGCTCCATTACAGAAAGGGTTCGCTCCCAGGGGCTGTCTAGACCATATGGATGAGATACCTAAACAGACCTTCTATTATCTCGGTACAGTTACCGCGAACGTGGCGTCATATCACTGGACGGGGTACGACACTCTCACGATAATCGCCGTCGTCCTTTTGGTTGCGCTCGCCAGCCTTCTTGCAATCGCCGAAACGTCGTTGACTCGGATAACAAAGGTGAGGGCGATGGCTCTGACAGAGATCAAGGCCAAGCGTGCTTCTTTGCTGTTGAAGCTTCTGGAGAACCAGAGCGGTTTCCTCAACCCGGTCCTTTTGGTTGCTGTCTTCTCTCAGCTCGTTGCCGCGACTCTTGTCGGTGCAATGGTGGGGCACCTCTTCGGCGCCGTTGGGCTCGCGATCAGCACAGCCTTCGAGGTTGTGGTCATCTTCCTGTTGGCCGAGGCGATTCCTAAGAACTGGGCTGTCAGGAACCCCGAAAGGGCTGCGCTTTTCTCTGTTCCCCTGGTGAAGGCCATAGTCCGCTTCCCTTTGGTCAGGCTCCTATCGAAAGGGATCTTAGGGTTGACGGACATGGTTGTGAGAGGGAAGTCGGTTCCACTGCTGGGAGTGGTGAGCGAGCAAGAGCTTCTTGCAATGGCGGATGCCGCTCTCGAGGAGGAGGTGATCGAGACCGAAGAGCGGGAGCTCATCCACTCCATCATCTCCTTTGGCGACACAGTCGCCCGTGAGGTGATGGTCCCGAGAACCGACATGGTGGTGGTCGACGAGTCTGCTAGGGTTGCCGAAGTTCTCCAGGTCGCTCTCGACGCGGGATTTTCACGAATTCCGGTATACAAAGAGACCATCGACGACGTCATAGGAGTCGTTCTGGCCAAAGATCTGATGCGTGCCGAGAGGGAAGGAAGATCGAACCAGGAAGTGGCTGGCCTTGTTCGTCTGGCTCACTATGTTCCGGAGACCAAACCGGTTTCAGATCTGCTGCGCGAGATGCAAGCAGGAAAGTATCAGCTTGCAATTGTTTTCGACGAGTATGGCGGCACCTCTGGAATGGTCACCTTGGAGGATTTGATCGAGGAGCTGGTCGGGGACATCTCTGACGAGTTCGACAAAGATATCGTCGATGTCGAGAAGATCTCTGATCAGGAGTACCTGATAGTGGCGTCAAAGAGCTTGGATGAACTCAACGAGCAGCTCGATCTGGAGCTTCCAGAGGGTGAGTGGGATACGCTGGGCGGTCTGTTCCTTTCTCTGTTGGGCCATCTTCCCGAGGAGGGTGAGCAGGTCGAGATCGGGAATTATCGTCTGAAAGCCGAGAAGGTCACAAGACGGCGAATCGGCCGGGTCAGATTGTTCAAGACCGAGTCACAGCCGCTCGGTGGTTTCGATGAGTAGTTTCAAGTCAGGCTTTGTAACCATTATTGGGCGTCCCAACGTAGGAAAGTCGACACTTCTCAACGCCATAATTGGACAGAAGGTATCCATCGTTTCTGACAAGCCGAGTACCACCCGGACGCAGGTGCGCGGGATCCTGACGGAAAAGCTGGGCCAGATCGTGTTCGTCGACACCCCAGGCATACACAAGCCGAGGTCTCTTCTGGGGCAGCGTCTCAACGAAACTGCCAACCGGGCGACCGAGGATGTCGACGTGGTCATTGTTCTGACAGATGCCAGCCAAGAGATTGGCAAGGGAGACTCGTTCATTCTCGGCCGTACTCCCAAAGATGCGATAGTTGTAGTCAACAAGATAGACCTCGTGCCTCCGAGGACAGTGCTGGAACGGCTGAGCTCGTTGGCGAAATTCGATAAATCCAGCTACTTTCCCGTTTCCGCGCAGACCGGAGATGGGGTGAATGAGTTGTTGGACGAGATCTTCGGCCGCCTCCCGGAAGGTCCGATGTACTACCCGCCGGAGGCGCTTACCGATATCTCGGACGCAAACTGGGTTGCTGAGCTCGTCCGAGAGCAGCTTCTAGCGCTGACTAGAGAGGAGCTGCCCCATTCGATTGCCTGCAAGGTGACAGAGTGGG
>JAJZIP010000196.1 GCA_021810525.1 Actinomycetes bacterium
GGCCATGACGATCGTATAGTCGCAGGTAAATTGCGATAGAAAACATATAAGGGAATTAAGGTAATACCTCAGCGTACGGAGATGCCCTTAATGATCATCAGTTGATGGAGGTTTTTCGTCATTCATCCATGCGGAATTTCCAGTCTGTTTTGCCGGGGAGGCGCTGGGGCGTTGTTGACGCTGATCTATAGGATCTATAAACTCCACTGCTAATCGCTATTGGTGCGTGACGGTTCTCCGCCAGATCGTGCCTTCAAACCTTGGGGGGAAATCACATGCGTGTTCGCTTTGCCGTGGGCGCCGCTGTCGCAAGTGCGACTCTGCTCGCAGCCTGTGGCTCTAGTTCTACTGCATCAAGCACTGCTACAACGGCGGCGTCCTCGCCAGCCACGACTGCCGCTTCAGGATCTAATCCGCCGAACATCCCGAATAACCCTTTCGCTGGCAAAACCATAAGGCTGATATCTTCTGGTGCAGCCGGTTCAACTCACGACCTTGCTCTGAGGGCTGCAGCTCCATACTTAGCAAAGTACTTGCATGCTACGACTGATGTAGTTGACATGCCTGGAGGCGGCCAGCTGTTGGCCTGGAACTATGTAGCTAAGGCAGCGCCCGATGGACTGACGATCGGGACTACCGATATTCAGGGTTTCCTCGCCAACAGGTGGGAGAAGGTTCAGAACGAAACACCGAATATCCAAGACCTGAGCTACTTGGGATTTGTCGGAGGCGGGGTTGCCGGCGGCGCGAAAGTCCTTTTCAGCGTCAATACCACCAAGGCTCCTCTCACTAGCATCTTCACGCTGGTGCAAGACCACACCACGAAGGTGACCTATCTTGGCTCAGTCGGTGACGTCTCTGTTCCAATGCTGTTCAAGATCTATAACGTTCCCTACACTGCCCTTACCACGTACTCGGGCTCTCTGGCTGAACTACAAGGGATCCTCCGTGGTGACGGGCAGCTCTCCTCCAAGACCTGGGGCGGCTCATGGGCTTCGTTCGTGACCTCCGGCAAGGGCAAGGTGCTGCTTGAGTTCTCAATGCGCAAGACCTGGGGAATCGACAAGAACGTGCCGACTCTCTACACGCTGCTAAAGCAGAACCCGCCTGCTACGGCCTCGGAAAAGGCGGCGCTTGAAGCCAACGCTAGCGCTCTTGACGCCGGTATGGGGCTCTTTGGACCAGCAGGTATCCCAGCCAGCAAGCTGAAGATACTTCAGGATGCGGTCAAGTGGACTGTCGAGCAGCCGGGCTTCATAGCTCAGTCGCAGAAGAGCAAGCTTTCGACTGCTTACGAGAGTCCCCAGCAAGAGATTGCTGCGATCCAAGCAGGCATCAACCCAACGACAGAGGCAACCATCAGGAAGTTCGTGCCGCTCAGCACCGGTGTTGCTTCATGATCGACTCATCGACTGATCAACCGCATGTGGGAGGGGTTGAGGGTTGAGCTACTTCCAGTCTTTGCTGAGTGGAGTAAGTCATTTTGGCAGCCCTACCACCATGGTGGTCATGATTCTGGGAACACTCCTAGGAGTTTTCGTAGGAGTTGTTCCCGGACTCGGGGGAATCGTCTTACTCGTCGTGCTACTGCCGTTTCTCTATAACGTCAATCCGGTGATCGGACTTGCCCTTTTGCTGGCATCGCACTCCGCTATCTACTATGCGGGATCGACTACAGCGATTCTAATCAATACTCCCGGAGCACCTGAATCTGCCGCTACCTGTTTCGATGGCTATGCGATGACGCAAAAAGGGGAGGTAGGAAGAGCCCTCGGAATATCCGCCGCGGCGACAAGCTATGGCGGCTTGTTCGGTGCGGTTGCGATCCTCCTCGCGATTCCTGTCATGGTCAAGCTGGTGAACATCTTTCACCCGCCTGAATATTTTTTGCTGACTATTTTGGCGGTTGTGTTGATTGGCCAGCTGCAGTCGGGCTCGCCGACAAAGGGCATCCTTTCCGGTTTGTTCGGCTTTCTTCTCTCATTTGGAGGAGCGGCAGCCAGTACAGGAACCCTGCGATACACATTTGGCCTATTGGGGCTGTACAACGGCATCAACATCGCCGCTGCAGCGATAGGTCTTTTCGCGATCAGCCAGATGTTCGTGCTGTTCGCGTCGAACCGGAATGCAGGCGGCAGGGAGCGCGTGAATCTCAGTCGCAAGGAGGTTTGGGGCAGTGTCGGAGGTGGAGTGAAAGAGCTCCTGGAGCACAAGTGGTTGGCGACGAAGTCGGCGTTCATTGGTGTGATGTGCGGGGTGATTCCGGGAATCGGCTCCACTGCTGCCAACTTCCTCTCGTATGGTTACGCGATGCGGTCGTCAAAGCATCCTGAGAGATACGGCACCGGGATTGCGGAGGGAGTCATTGCTCCTGAGGGTTCTTCGATCTCTAAAGAGGCGGGATCTCTGATCCCTACTGTCGCTCTTGGAGTCCCCAACGGTCCCGCCATGGCCATTCTGCTGGCGGCATTTTCGATCTTGGGGCTGCAGCCCGGACCGTCGATGCTTAGTCAGCATCTGCCCTTAGTTTTTTGGATGGTTGCTGTAATTGCCTTTTCAAGCATCCTTGCCAGCGTTCTCGGGCTTGGTTTGGCTCCTCTTTTGGCTCAGATTACCGTGATTCCAGGAAAGGTGCTCGTTCCATTCGTCCTTGTTCTCGCGTCTATCGGTGCTTACGCATCGACAACCGAACTGCTTCAGGTCGTGGTGATGATAATCATGGGTGCCGTTGGGCTCGCCATGAGAAGGCATAACTATTCGCTGCCTGCAGTGATAGTGGGACTTGTGCTCGGCGCCACTGCCGAGAACAACTTGATCCTTACGATCAAGATCTTTCAGTGGCGTTTCCTTGAGAGGCCTCTTTCCGATATTTTGATCCTTGGAATAATTGCCGTGATCGTCCTCGGGATTCGAAAGAATCGTCAGATGCGCAAGGGAACCGCCAGCGCAGATGGAGAGTCTGTGAAGCGAGAGATCGAGAATGACACCCGTCCTGTTCCACTTGGGGAGTTGATATTTGATATCGCATGGGTTGTAGGTTCTGCGATATACGTCGCAATCGGAATGCGGTACCCAGCTCCGGCGAGTACCGGACCTGTTTATTTGGGCTCCGCAGCGCTGATTGTTGGAGCCATCCAACTGATCGGTGCCTTCGTTCCCAAGTGGCGACGCGTCACCCACGGATCTGGGAAGCGGCTTGAAATGGTGCGGCCGGTGGGCGGCGCGCCAACAGAGACTGTTCCAACGCTCGTGACAAGCGGTGGACCGGCTGGTCACGAGTTTCAGGCTGTCGCAGCGGTGGTGGAGCAGGCTGAGGAGGCACAGGAGGCCGTCGACGATGTCGTGGGCGAGGCAGGTGTTGCGAGGCGGCAAGCATTTGCCGTTCTTGCGGCAGCGGTGCTGATTGGAATGATCTACCTCGTTGGCTACATGATTGCCACTCCGCTTTGGACATTGGCTTACTTTCTCTTTGTGCGTAAGTGGAAGATCCATCTGTCGGTGATCGCAGCGGCGGCGGTACTTTTAGCGTTTTTGCTGATTTCCCATCTTCTGACGGGGGTCATATTCCCGGCAGGGATGCTATAAACGGTTTTTTGACAAATTAGCGGGTATTTTCGCGAAGCTGAAGTGGCAAGTGCCGTTTGATGTGTTGTCGAGGAGCGACTCTGTGACAAGGGTCGCTCCTCGATTGTCTTTGAGGGGTGCTGCCTGGTCTGGCTTCCCTGCTCCCTCTAGGGAGACGACCGGTGGGGCTGCACCAGTCGGCTCGCAACTGACCCAAGCTACCATTGTTGGCGTGATTTTGGTTATGCATTCTGATCGAGTGGTTGTAAAGTTGTTACCGGGCAGCTGGCCGGTTTTCGAGGACTTTCATCCGTGCCAGTTTTTTCGGATTACGGGTCATCCTCTATTATCGGTTCAGGCGAGTCATCGCGTATTCAAGGAATGAAATGGCGTTAAATTTGGATATGTTGGGTGCACAACTCGGACCCTTTTTGCACAGATGGGATTCCAAGGATGCAATATTGTATGCTCTAAGTGTCGGTGCAGGCCCTTCCGAACTTGCATTCACCACAGAGAATACTCAAGGAATCACGCAGAAGCTGTTGCCAACGTTCAGCGTGATCGGCTGTGGGCCTGAAGCAATGGACATCTGGGACAAGATCGGCACGTTCGATCATTCTCAGCTTCTCCACTTGGAACAAAGTATCAGCCTTGCTGCTGATCTACCTCCAAGCGCAGAGGTGGAGACCACGGCGTCTGTCGAGGGGATTTATGATCGGATTATTGGCGCCTCCGTCGAGGTGAGGTTCACCACTCGGGATGTTTGCACAGCTAAGGTTCTCTTTGAGACGGAGTCCACGGTGATCATTCGCGGAGAGGGAGGATTTGGTGGTCCACGCGGATCTCGGGCTAAGGTGCCCAACGCGCCGGAGAGAGACCCTGATGCCGTCATAACCTACGAGACGCAGCCGGGCCAGGCTCTTCTGTATAGGTTGAATGGAGACCGCAACCCATTGCATTCCGATCCCGAATTTGCCCGGGCGGCCGGATTCGAGCGCCCGATTCTACACGGGTTGTGCACTTACGGATTTGCAGGACGCGCCTTGCTGAGTGCGACGTGCGACAATGAATCTGAAAAGTTTGGGTCTATGTCGGCCCGTTTCGTCGCCCCGGTCTATCCAGGGGATCTCCTCACAACGGCTATTTGGCGGTCCGATGAGGGTGCGGCATTTCTTGTGGAAAATCAGTGTGGAGTCACCGTATTGGATCGGGGAAGCTTCACTTATCGGGGAGTGTGAAGCAAAAGTGTTGAAATCGAAGCTCATTTCGTTCGCAGGCCCTAGATTTATTGACTAGTTTGCCCGGGTGGCGAAATGGTAGACGCAGGGGGCTTAAACCCCCCGGGCCCGAAGGGGCCATGCGGGTTCGAGTCCCGCCCCGGGTACCACCCCATCTCATCGTTCGTCAGTTTGGAGACGCGTGTCAGATCACCGCACCAGCTTAGCCGAGCAGCTCGAAGCTTGGCCTGTCCAGAACTATGCGTGTTTTGTTCTTGACACCGCTACGGGTTCAGAAGTGATGTTCGGTGATTGTGACAGGTCTTTCCGGTGGGCTTCAGTGAGCAAATTGGCTACCTCGCTCGGAATCTTGTCGTCTGTCTCCGAGGGAGTATTGAAACTTGACGGGGAGTTGCGGAACGGTTCCGTCCTATCAGACGTATTGGCTCACGCTTCAGGACTTTCAGCAGAGATCGATCATACGATAGAGATCTTCGAGCAGCGGCCCACGATTCCACCGCGTACCAGGAGAATCTATTCGAATGCAGGCTTTGAGCTCTTGGCTGCAACTCTAGAGGATACAAGCGGTTTCCAATTCAACGACTATATGTTCGAAGTTCTCTTTGAAGTAACAGGCATGGAGAGTGCGGTCCTGAGCGGTGAGCTCTGGCCTAGCGCCGGAAGGAGCGGCGCTGCTGCAGGGGTTCTG
Organism: Actinomycetes bacterium; assembly: GCA_021810525.1. GTDB lineage: Bacteria > Actinomycetota > Acidimicrobiia > Acidimicrobiales > Acidimicrobiaceae > SCQM01. The sequence continues at coordinate 5,491 of JAJZIP010000196.1, forward strand.
GGAAGTCTTCGCGATCTCCTGGGGTTGGCGCGAGCGCTCATATGGGGCACTCCATTCTTGGATCCCGACCTGCTTGCTCAAGCTAAGCTGCCTTATTTGCCCGAGCTGCCCGGTATCTTGCCGGGATTTGGCGAGATGCCTCGGAACTACTGGGGTCTTGGGTTGGAAATTCGGGGAGAGAAGTTTCCGCACTGGACGTCGAAGCTGAATTCCCCGTCTACCTTCGGTCATTTCGGTGCATCGGGGACGTTCCTTTGGATAGATCCAGAGCGCAACCTGGCAACCGGGGTGCTGACCGACCGCGACTTTGACCTCTGGGCCCAAAAGGCCTGGCCAGAGTTCTCGACATCAATAATCACTGCTTACGGGTGATCCGAG
>JAJZIP010000022.1 GCA_021810525.1 Actinomycetes bacterium
ATTCCAGTCTTTGGACCCGGCCTTGGAAGCTTTGATACTGCAAGGTCGCCTGCTACGGTGTTGTCTGCTGCATGCCTGACCGGTGTAAGGGTAGACCAACAGCTGTACCATCTGCAGATCAAACGCCAGGCTTGAATCTGTTGGTCTCTCCCAATTAAAGGCCTGGCGACCCTCTTCAATAGCTAGTGCCCAACGGTTCAAAGACAGAGACTTCGAGGTGATACTGTCCTACCAATTACATCAAGATTTCGAATAAATAGGTTCACAACAGATTCAGATCTCGCTGCCTGTGTCCAAAGATTTCGAAATTCCAACGAAAGCCTTCGGACTACAGCCGTTCTAATCTCAGCTTCAGCTCATCCACCGAGGAGCGTAAACTTAACAACTACATCTACGAAATTTCACACTTGCAAGATCACTCTCACTATCTCTACCTGGACATATATGACCAGCGGGTGTTGACATCTCCATTGACAAATGCCGGTTCCTATAAGTTGATCCTTGCTAATTGAGAGTCATACCTGTAGAATTCGACTACACCTTTCTACTTTTTAGGAGGTCACAAAGGTAATGCTAAGCACAATTGTTAGTCTTCCTTCGTCGGCATTTCCACCACTAGCCCTGGGCTTTATGGGGCTTGGTACCGGCTATCTAATTTACGGGCCGCAGGAATTGTTCGGCTACCCAAAGCGCAACGCCGACGTCAACGCCGCTACCGGCGTCTGGGGCGTCTGGTTGCCGGGGTTCTGTCAGTTTGTCGCTGGAGTCATACTGTTTACGGGGCTGATGCTCGGCACCTTTACTGAAAAGCCCTTGTACATGGCTGCGCTAGCATTCAGCGCATACGGCATTCACTGGTTCGCCATGGGATGGAACCGGATGACGAACAGGAGCGAACCGAGAGTCAACCTCGGGATGGCAGTTGGATTTTTCGCCATCTCAGCACTCGGCACCGCAGTGTTTCTTGGTGCACATGACACACCGGTCGCTTTGATATTCGTCGGACTTGTTCTAGTCTACATCTCAGACATCTTCGCAAGCCTAAAGCCCGACATGGCCGGGCTCGGAGCTTTTGGAGAGCGGGCTCTGGGCCTGTTCCACATACTCACGGGGATCTGGCTGCTGTATATGATGTTCGGCGTCACGCTCAATTTCGCCTTGGGCTACCACTGGTGGGTTTAGACAAGCCCGAATAAAAATCAATCTGTCTAAGGTTCGGCGTGCGACTAGACGCCAAACCTTATCCTTGATTGTTGCTCTTCAACGGGTCGTGAGATCGTCAGACAACGTAAGGGTCAGTCTTCCTCTACCCGCCCCACGAGTGCTAAATCTTCGGCCATAACCCATCCAAATGCACAAACGCAGTCAAGGCGTGTCGGATCAAGAGGCTCGAAAAAATTCTTGAATCCGTCGAACTTGCCATTCAGAATCGGGTCGTCGAAATCGATGTAGCCTTCGACCTTGCCGCTGCCCGATAAAATGAAACTCCTATCGTCAAGTCGATGTTCGGCGCCAAACCTCTTCGCCAAGCGACGTGCCCAAGCTCTCTCCTCGCCAGTGGGCTTATAGCCTGGCCGCGGCACGACATCAACCAGATTATCCAAAAGCGCATAACCTTGCGGAGAGATTAGCCGGCACCCGATGAGAACATCTTCGTCCGGAAAGGCGAGAACCGCCTTCCTGTATTGGTCTCGCATTATCGCTCTCAGAATTTCCGAGCTGTCTTCGCCGGTCCTTATCGTCAATATGCCCATTAGGATTGCCGGCGTACCACCAATTCTTTCAAGGGTATAGAACCCGTAACCCACCAGTTCGTTGCCGATGTGGGCATCTGTGACAAGCACCCAGTCTTCCTGTTGCTTTGATAAAAAGCCGAGATCGAAGCCAGATCCGCTCTTCTCCGAAAGATCCGCCATCACAGCCAGCTCGGCATCACCTAGAGCAGTACAGTCTTTAGTCGAAACGTCAATCGGCATCGTAATAAAGAATCTCCTAAGGATCTACCTGAGTCCAGTCTAGTAGATGGAACGGCAATTTAGAACCACAGGAGCCAGCTATGCGCTCAGGCTGGTCATTCGGCTCGGGTCGAATATTGCATTCGCGCCAAACAGAACCCTCAATTCACCAATGAGGCCGCCTTTGTCATTAACTTTGAACTCAACAGGAAGCTGATAGACGTCATCGCCAATATGAAGGCGAACCGAAACCTCTCCCGGATGCTCCATCAGCAGGCCCTTCAGTCGCACCAAGTTGCTTCTTGTCAGCTGAGAGAGCGCAATGCAAATCCCCAGTGGCTGTGACGACCCAGCGAACAGATTCGGCCTGGAAATAGAGTGTGCCACGATCTTTGGCTGGTCGTCCCTAGTGTCGAGACGGCCCTTCACCACGAATATGGCATCTTCTTCAAGCATGGCACCGAAATCCGACATCTGCCTCGGAAAAAGAAAGACCTCGATCGAAGAGCTCAGATCTTCAAGGACAAAGCTTCCCATAAGGTCCCCGCGCTTTGTGTAGCGCCGGCTGACCGAGGTAGCTACGCCGCCAACCGTGATCATCTCCTCGGCACGAGAGGTCGATTGCAGCTCATGAGCTTCGGATATGGAGAACTCCGCGACTCGGGCTAGTGCCTTCTCAAGCCCGAGCAAAGGGTGGTCGGACACATACAGCCCCAACATCTCCTTCTCAGATGCCAGCAATTCCGCCTTTTCGAACTCCACCTCGGGGATCACCACCTCGATCATTGGAGCAACCTCCAGCTCGTCAGAGGCATCGAAAAGGCTCATGATACCGGCTTCCACCTCTTTGCGCTTTGTAAGCGCCCGATCGATCGCAGTCTCATATATCTCAAGTAACCCTTTTCTCGGATGTCCGAGCGAGTCGAAAGCACCCGACCGTATCAGTGCTTCAACGCCTCTCTTGTTGAGAGCCACAGGATCAACCCTCATGCAGTAGTCCACAAAAGACGCAAAGGGTCCGTTCCTCTCCCTCTCGGCAACTATCAGCTCAACCACCGACTCTCCCACATTTCGGATCGCAGCCAATCCAAAACGAATCGACCCGTTACCCTCTCCGGTCAAGATCGCGGTGAAGTCGGAGCGCGACACGTTGACGTCCGGGACCATCACTTGAATCTGATGCTCTCGGGCGTCGCCCAGATATACAGCCGTCTTTTCCTTGTCATCTTTGACCGATGTGAGAACTGCAGCAAGAAACTGCACCGTGTAGTTTGCCTTGAGCCAAGCAGTCTGATATGCGACCAAGCCATAGCCGTAGGAGTGGCTCTTATTGAACGCGTAGTCTGCAAACGGCTCGATGATGTCGAAGAGAGCGGTGCCGATCTCCTCTCCGTAGCCGGAATTCTTGCATCCCTCTACGAACTTCTCCCTTTCGGCCTGGATGAGAGATCGGATCTTTTTCCCGCAGGCCTTTCGAAGGTTGTCTGCCTCGGCAAGGCTATATCCAGCGAACTTCTGCGCCACCCTCATCACTGACTCCTGATAGATCATCAGTCCGTAGGTATCAGCAAGGATCTCCTTGAGATCGGGGTGCAGATAATCGATCGGTTTACGAGCGTTCTTGCGATCGGCGTAGTCGTTATGCATGTTTGCAGCCATAGGACCTGGCCTATATAGCGCTACCAGGGCCGCGACGTCGTCAAAGCTCGTCGGAGCCAAGGAGCGCATCAGGGCTCTCATTGGTCGGCCTTCCAGCTGAAACACGCCGATCGAATCAGCCTCGCACAGCATCGCCAGAGTCTTGGCATCATCGAGAGGAATCGAATCGATATCCGGCCTCTGCCCCGTCGTCTCCTTTATGAGATCCAGTGCGCGCTCGATTATCGACAGCGTCCTTAGCCCCAGGAAGTCCATTTTGAGAAGTCCCAGCTCCTCGACACCATGCATCTCGTACTGAGTCACAATCGGAGCCTGATCGGCAGGACTTCCGGGATCGGGCTTTCGCTGGATAGGAAGGTATTCAGTTAGTGGCTCGTGGGTAATTACAACGGCGGCAGCATGGATTCCATCTTGCCGGCGAAGACCTTCCAGCCCACGGGCAACCTCTATAACGCTTTTGACGTCAGGATCGCTCTCGCACATGTCCCTGAGTTCCGAGGCCATGTTGAAGCCGTCCTCGTAACCATCTACTCTTTCTAGACACGCGCTGAGCGGAGTATCCCTGCCCATGATCAGAGGCGGCATCGCTTTAGCGATCTTGTCTCCGATCCCGTAAGGGTAACCCAGCACTCTGGCCGCGTCTCGAACTGCCGCCCTTGCTTTGATAGTGGAAAAGGTGACGATCTGTGCAACACGGTCCCAGCCATACCGCTCAGCGGCGTAGCGAATCATGTCCGACCGATAGCGTTCGTCGAAGTCCATATCGATGTCGGGCATCTGGACTCTGCCAGGATTCAAAAATCTTTCAAAAAGGAGATCGTATTTGATTGGATCTAGGTCTACGATGCGAAGACAGTACGCCACGCAGCATCCAGCGGCAGACCCTCTTCCAGGGCCCACCCGAATTCCATGCTCCCGGGCGTATCGGATCAGATCCCATACCACGAGAAAATAAGCTGAGAAGCCCATCTGAGAGATTACCGAGAGCTCATAGTCAAGCCTGGCACTGACCTCTTCAGGCGGATTCGATCCATAGCGTGACTCAGCGCCTTTGTATGTCAGGTGCCGAAGATACCTCGCGGCGGACTCCTCGTAAGACTCCTTGCTCTGGAACTCGATCGGAACCGGGAACTCGGGGAGCTTCGGCTTTCCGAACTCGATCTCCACCTGGGCCCGCTCCGCTATCCAAAGCGTGTTATCACAGGCCTCTTCCACCTCTGAAAAAAGCTCTCGCATCTCGGCTGCGCTTTTGAGGTAGTGCTGATCACCGTGGAACTTGAAGCGCTTCTCATCCGCGAGGGTCGCGCCGGTCTGAACGCACAGCAGAGCGTCATGAGCAACCGAATCTTCCCTCGAGTTGTAGTGAGAGTCGTTAGTTGCTAGCAGCGGGGCATTCAACTTCCGCGCTAGGGCGATCAACATCGGATTTGTGCGCTTCTGCTCTGGAATACCATGATCTTGAAGCTCGACGAAGAGACTATCGCGGCCGAAGATCTCCTGAAGGTTTCCCGCGATCTTGTATGCCTGCTCGACATCGCCCTTGAGAAGGTGCTGAAGCACCAGCCCACCGAGGCAGCCCGTGGTGGCGATTACTCCGTGGTGATACTTCTCGAGCAGCTCGAAATCAACTCGAGGCTTGTAGTAGTAGCCCTCCAGGTAGGCTCCGGAGGAGAGCTTCATCAGATTGCCGTAGCCCTGATTGTTTTCCGCAAGCAGAATGATGTGGTAGTAGAGCTTCTCCCCGCCATCGGAATCGCCGCCGGTATCGTCAACTTTGCCCCTCCGTGCGGGTCGATCGAATCGAGAGCCGCCCGACATATATGCCTCAATGCCTATTATCGGGTTGATCTCTTGGGAACGGCACTCCTTGTAGAAGTCCAACACGCCATACATGTTGCCATGATCAGTGATAGCGAGTGCTGGCTGGGAATCCGCCTTCACCTTAGCCACCGCCTCTTTGATCCTGGCGGCACCGTCAAGCATCGAGAACTCTGTGTGGGTATGCAGATGAACAAAGGATCTCATATTGCTAGCCCTTGTCCCGACATTCAAACCCTTTCAAAGCCTGACACAATCTCTCGTCGAAAGAACCTATTGCAACTTTTCGACCGCATTACAAACTTACTCCGCAAAACTTTTAGCGGCACCAGATAGAGGAAAAATTAAATTACATCTGTGTAATCCATCGATAATGAGGAATCGCCTTGCGGAGCCCTGGGCACACCAGCAACTTCAAGGCTTTGTTTGTTGGATTCAACCGGCTAGACGTCTCGTTCTGAAAAAGGCACGCCTGCAACCGCCCAGTGCTCGGAATCGATCTCATTTATGATGACCCTCACACTCGCCGGTTTGGCATCCACGGATTCTACAACCGCAGCGGTAATAGCTTTCAACAGGTTCCTTTTCTGTTGCGCCGTCCGACCCTTTAGCAGCGAGACCTGTACAAGCGGCACTTTTACCTCCCAAATTATCTATCACATTCCAAGCATCTACTACTACATCACAGTTGAGGCTGACTTTCTGCACATACCAACATGGAAACAAAAGTGTATTATCGGCAAATCCGAGCAAGGGAGCCGAGATGAAGTTCACCGCAATGGCATTCGACAGGTCTGGCCCTCCTGACGTCTTTTATCGAGCAGAGTTAGATCTGCCTGAGCCTTTGGGCTCGCAAGTCCTTGTAGAGGTGGAGGCCTCATCAGTAAACTTCGCTGACGTTATGGCCAGACAAGGCAAGTATCCTCTCACCGGACCTCCATATGTGGCAGGAATCGATTTCGTGGGCCGAGTGATCCAAGCGGGTTCTGAACAAGGATCCACTCTAGTAGGTAAGCGAGTCGTCGGCTTTGGAGACACTGGATCATATGCCACACACTTGCTCGCTCCGGTCAACCTCGTCTTCGAAATTCCCGAAAACATGAAGCTCTCGACCGCAGCAGCTTGCCCACTTTTGATCTGCACTACGTATGCACTGCTAAACAGGCGCCAGGGGCTGCACCCTGGCGATAATCTGCTAATCCATGCCGCCGCAGGCGGGATCGGCCTGACCGCCATTCAGATGGCGAAAGAACTCGGTGCATCATCTATAATCGCCCTTGTCAGCTCCAGGTCAAAGGCGGATTCCGCGCTCCGCGTGGGTGCAACAGAGGTGATAGTCACGAGCGAGACCCCAGACTATCCGGAAAAGGTAAGAGACTCTCATCCCGACGGTGTGGAACTTATTCTGAACTCTGTGGCGGGCGAGACCATTCAAAAAGACCTTGAAGTCCTGAAACCGGGCGGCCAGATCGTGGTGTTCGGCATGGCCTCTGGTGAACCGGGGGTGGTACAGACGAACCAGCTTCACCACTCGTCGAGAACGGTTTCTGGCTTCTCCTTCGGGAACATGCGCAGGACCGATCCCCAAGGGTCCCAGGAGATCGTCCGCAAGGCACTGCCCCTCGCAGTTAGCGGAAAGGTAACCTTTGACATCGTCACCGAGTACAGCCTTTACGACGTGGAGAAGGCGCATAGAGCGATCGAATCGAGAATAAGCGTCGGAAAGCTCATCCTAATCCCCTAGGATCAAGCTCTTTTAGCACCTCCTCGAGCAGTTGCGCCAGACCCACCAGTTCTTCTTCGGCGTTTTCCCTCCCAACTATCTGGATCGAGAGAGGCATCGGTTGAACACCGTCAGCGCGGAAACCCATCGGAGCGAAGCCATCACTAAGGTTCAAGCAGCTCTTCAGGCCTGCACTAAGCGGCACCGGAATCGCGACAGCTGGTACACCCGCCAGATTGAACGGCATTGTGTTCGCATTCAGAGGCGCGAACCGGCCGGTGCCCAGCGACGGTATTGCAACCTTCAACGTGGGAAGGGCAAGGAATTGCGACCTACTGAGCAGCTCATCGAGCCTTGACCCAAACTCTGCCCTCACGCCAATCGCCCAGGCAAGGTCTTTTCCCGTGACGCTGCGAGCCTGCGCGAACCTCTCCACGATCGCAGGATCCAGGCGGTGTGACTCGGCCAGGAGCGCACGGTTGTTATCAAGCGCCTCCTTGAACATGATGCGAATCCCCGCTTCCCTAGCTCGCCCCAAACCTGGATCCGCGACCGAGTCGATCTCTAACCCGGTCAGGCCCAGTACTCCAAATATGGCAGTCAGACTCTCGGAATCTCCGGATCCCTCTATCAACGCGATTCCGGGTCGATCGAGCTTCCGGACTGAAAAACCAGGTTCAAGAAGCGCCATAGCCTCCTCAAGCCTGTTCGAGTCAGCTGCCATCGGCCCGACGGTATCGAGCGATTGCGAAAGCGGCCAAACGCCGTCAAGAGGAACCCGGCCCTGGGTGGTCTTAAGCCCGAACACTCCGCAACAGGCGCTGGGAATCCTAATCGAACCCCCGGTATCGGAGCCAAAGCTCAAGTCGATTTCACCGGTTGCAACTCCCACAGCCGAACCCGAACTCGAGCCGCCTGGAACCAGCTCCGGATTCAGTGGATTGAGCGGCGTGCCAAACCACGGATTGATACCAGTTGACCCGAAGGCGAGCTCGTTGAGGTTAGTCTTGGCAACTATCTGCGCTCCCTGTCGCCTCGCACCGTCAAGAAGCGAAGCATCCTTTTTCGCCACCCGTGCCCTCGAAAGCACCAGTCGCGAGCCGGCCGATGTCTTGGCTCCCTCCACGTCGATCAAGTCCTTGACTCCAAGGCGCGGCCCGCTCCCTTTTGCGCCAAAATACACGATGGCCCAGTCGCGCACGGCTCGCTCCTCCCATCAACTCAAGCTGTCAGTTCCAGCGACATTCCCAGCTTTATTCATCTCGCCAAGTGCACCTGCTCGTCCTTTGAGGTAGTAGTCGAGGAACGAGCCGGTCACCTGTTGTACCGCCTGCGAATACCCATCCACCTCCTGGTAGCCGTCCAAATGGTCGGCCCCGATCAGACTCAGATAGTATTTCGGAGGTCTCGCAGCATCAAACGCGATCTGCGAATCCGAAGGAAGATTTATTGTGTCGTCGGTTCCCTGAACGATCAGCAGAGGTGGTCCTTGAGTCGTGAAGTACTTGCCGGGAAACGAGCTGAGTTCAGCACCGGACAAACTGATCACCGCCTTGACTCTCGGGTCCATGCAACATGTGTTGTAACCTACCGCCAAGGCATCATCTGCTCCATCGCTCTGACCGGCAACAGCAATTTCGCCAGGGTCTATCAGCTTGTAAAGCATGGAAGAGGATGACGAGTCCTGGCTGATCATATAACTGATGGCTGCAGAGAGATCTCCGGGCTGATTGAGTATATCCGCCTCCCACGGCCCACCCACTGAGTTGACTTGGGAAAGCGGAAACTGAGGGGCAGCGACAACATAACCTCTGGATGCCCAGTAGTCCAAGATCACCGAGTAGCTCAGAGCGTTCTCGAGATAGCCGTTTCCGAAGACTACCAGAGGATAGCTTCCCCCGCTACGGTCCGGCATTGCTCCATTGACGACCGTCCCAGGAGTCCCAGCAGCAGGAAACAGCACATAAAGGGGCATGGTTCGCACAATGCATCCGGAGTCTGTGCCGTGAGGAGCGCAGAGGTACTTCCCGGGTTCTGAGAGCGTGTAAGTCGCAACGCCGACAGCATATATCGGTCCAGTGTTCAAAGGCGCGTCAGTTGTTGTCGTCGTCGGTGACAAGGTAGTGGTTGGCGGCAGGGTTGTCGTAGTAGATGATGTCACAGGTACGATCGTGGGAGCCGTGACATTCTTGACCTCAGGCGCCGATCGCCCACTCAATAAAACGTATGCGATACCGCCGATCAGGAGCACAACAATTCCAATGACCAAAAGCCTCGACGCCAGCGGAGTCAAAGGGCCGCGGTGACTTGGACGATGACGGTTCGGTGCCAACTAAGACTTTCCAGACTGGGCTTTCTCTATCCCTGCAATCTTTTCGAGCCGTCGCACGTGCCGGCCGCCTTCGAATGAGGTTGAAAGAAACGCCTTTAGGATCTCAAGTGCATACTCTTTGGCCAATATTCGCGCCCCGAAAGAGATGACGTTGGCATCATTGTGGGCCCGGGCAAGCCGGGCCATATACTCGTTTACGCATAATGCAGCTCGAATGCCGTCAACCTTGTTGGCTGCGATCTGCTCTCCTTGACCGGATCCCCCCACAACAACGCCAAAATCAGCGAGACCTGATGCAACAGTCTCGGCAGCGACGGCACAAAAATCCGGATAGTCGACGGGCTCGGTCGAATAGGTACCGTGGTCGATCACGTCATGGCCCAAGACAACTAGCTGTGCTTTCAAGAACTCCTTCAGCTCATAGCCGGCGTGATCGCATCCTAGCGAGGCCTTCAAATCTGCTCCTTTTGGGGTACCGTCCGCAGCAAGGTTACAGGTAAGTGCCAGGCATGTGAGCAGCGCTCTCGTCACCTGACGGCAGACCTCGCCTGCGCATATCTTCCAACTGCGCCCTCGCGGCGGTCTGTTGAGCGAACAGGGTAGCCTGGATTCCGTGGAACAGGCCTTCTAGCCACCCAACCAACTGCGCCTGGGCTACGCGAATCTCTGACTCTGATGGTGGCTGCTGGTCAGAAAAGGGCAGACTCAACTTTTCAAGCTCCGCCCCAAGGTCGGGAGACAAGCCCTCCTTGAGTTCGTCTACGGAGGTTTGATAGATCTCCGCCAACCGATTGCGGCTTGCCTCATCCAGTTCGACTCCGCGGACCTCGTCAAGAAGGGTCTTGATCATAGAGCCAATACGGAGAACCTTTGACGGAGAGTTTACGGATTCCCGGTTCTGAAACTCCTCGTCCTCCTCTTTTGGCTGGTCGCTGGCCTCCGGAATCAGCAATACCTTCTCGGAATCGTTAACAGGTCCAGTCATAATCCTCCTTCAGACATACCGCTACAGCCTAGCCATGATTCTAGGTCCCGCTAGGCTATGTAGCTCAATAACGGAACCAGCAATTCATCTTCTGTGAGTGACCCGTGCCGGCAGACAAGACGATAGGGGCCGGTGTCGAGCGGATCGAGGAAAGCCACGTTCGTCTTCGAGATCAACGCCACATCACCGAGGCGAGTCTCCTCGATCCGGGTCTTAAAGTGCGACCCGTAGTAGCCGCCCTCAATCAGCTCATCTTTGCTCATTACCCAGGCATCCCTGCCATAAAGCTCTCTGGCCATGTCGAGAACCTTTCCAAGGGTGCCGGGCTTGAGATGAAGCCATCGAAACCTCCCCTCGCCGCTGAGCATCCTTGTACATTCCAAGATCCTCGCATCGAGCTCAATCGGGTTGTCAGGCACCTCCACCTGCCCATGGTCGGAGGTCACGAGCAGCAGCGCTCCCTTGGGCAGAGAGTCCATGAGCCTACCCAACAAATAATCGACCTCGCGCAACTCCTCTAGGTAGCAGGCTCTCAGACCGTACTCATGAGCAACGGTGTCGATCCCCTCGTAATACGCATACACAAAGGCCTCTCCCTGACGGAGAAGCTCCCCTACATGGTCGACCATCGAGGACGGAAGCCTGTAATCAAATATATTGGTTGCGCGCAAATGCGCCTTAGTAAAGCCCGTCTCCTGATACTGTGCCTTGGTGACCACCTTGGGGCGGAAATTCAAAAAAGGCATGACAGGCTGGAGGGATTCCGGGTCGGGAGCCTTCCGGGCTGTATTCCCCTTCACCGACCAAGAAAGCGCGTTCAGCACCTGATCATTGCCAAGTCCCATCCGATAACCGAGCATCCCATGTGTTGAAGGCGTGGCTCCTGTACTTATGGAAGTCAACGCAGTTGCCGTGGTCGTAGGAGCTACAGAGGTTATATCGATCTGTGAGAAAGCCGCAAAGTTCGGCATATCATTTGAGAACCTGGCCAATTGGCGAAACCCAAGTCCGTCAAGAACAACTAGGACGAGCTGAGACGCTATGCTCGCTTCCTTTGGAAACCACGATTCAAGATCTGGCGTAAACCCGGGATTGATGGTGTGAACCCTCTCTTCGACCTCATCAACGCTCCTGCCAAACAGCGAACCCCGAGTCTTTGCGAGATGGAGGAATGCTGCCGGAACAACATTGCAGACATCGGCATTCCGGTAGTTGGGTAGAGGCGGTAGCTCGGATATCGAAACGGCTCTCTCCTGTTCAGTCGATTCCAATTTCAACCCCGTTTACCCGTCGACACGTCGACTCTATACCTTCAAGATTCCTCTGATTACAGATTAGGAGTCTTAACAACTTCGCGACTACTTAAATTGACTACTATGGATACGTGAAAGTCTCTACCAGAGGCGACTATGCCTCCAGAGCCCTCTTGTCTCTGGCCTTGCATTCGGATGACCCGGGACCAACCTCAGTAAAGGACGTCGCGGACAGGACAGGCCTGCCACAGCCATACCTGGAGCAGATTTTGCTTGCGCTCAAAGGGGCGGGGCTGGTCAGGTCAAAGCGAGGTGTCGGAGGCGGGTATGTTTTGGCCAGAAAGCCAATTGAGATCACTCTTGCACAGATCGTGTCCGCGGTCGATGGACCGATAGTGGCTGGAGACTTTGGTCTCCCCCACGAGAACGGGGCCTGTGAGCACGAAGGGCAGTGTGTGCTCCTCGCCGTCTGGGCAAGTGTAGGCGAGCACATGAGAAAGCATCTGAATTCGTTCACTTTGCAGGACATGGTCAAGCGGGCGCGTGGCGGTGACGGTGAATCCGAAGTGATAGGTGACGTCATCGATGATGAGCCAACAGAGCACTAACAATGAATCGCACACCCGGGAAGACATTGAACGACTGATTGCGCGCTGGGAGACCGATGTGGTCCTCTCAGATGGCGGCACCGTTAAGATCCGCCCCATAGTTCCTGTCGACGCCCATCTCATCGAAAGGCTCCACGCCTCCCTCTCGCCGGAGACTATCTACTTCCGCTTTTTCTCCCCTATCCGCAAGCTCAGTGAGACCATGCTACAAAGATTTGTCAACGTCGACTACTCGGATCGCATGGCCTTCGTTGCAATCTTCCGGGAGGAGATGATCGCCGTGTCACGATATGAGCGTCTGCCGGGACGATCGGAAGCTGAGGTTGCTTTTTTGGTCAGCGATGCCCATCAGGGCAGAGGACTTGGATCCATCATGCTCGAGATGCTTGCAGCCCGAGCGAGCGAAGCCGGTATCACCAGGTTCATGGCCGACACGCTCCCCGAAAACCAAAAGATGTTGAGCGTGTTTCACAACGCTGGGTACAAGGACTCTCGATCGTATCGCGACGGAGTTGTACGGGTGGTTTTCGATATCGAGCCCACTCCAGAATCGATCCAGAAGATGTACGACAGGGAGCGCCGAGCCGTCGCGAGATCCATAGGAAAGATCCTCTCTCCCCGCTCGATCGCGGTTGTCGGAGCCAGCACCACATTCGGATCCATTGGAAACGTGCTCTTCAGGAATATCCTCGAGAGCAGCTTCAGCGGCACCGTCCACCCGGTTAATCAGCACGCCAACTCCGTATCGAGCGTAAAGGCGTACCCATCGCTAGCTGACCTGCCGGACGAGATCGATCTCGCGGTTATCGTGGTGCCGGCCAATGAGGTGCAGTCCGTTGTGGCCCAGGCGGCTGACAAAGGGGTCGGGGGTCTGGTGATCATCTCGTCGGGCTTCTCCGAGACCGGAGCCGAAGGTATTAGAAAGGAGCGGGAACTCGTTCGCTTCGCACGTCAGAATGGCATGCGTCTGGTGGGTCCGAACTGCATGGGTGTCGCGAACACTGATCCGAGGATCTCGCTCAACGCCACCGTGGGTCCGCACGGCCTTCTGCCGGGCAGAGCCTCGCTCATAGCTCACTCTGGAGCGCTCGGGATCGCAATAGTCGAGGAAGCCAGACGCCGGGGAATTGGCTTGGCGAACTTCGTTTCATCAGGCAATCGCGCCGACGTCTCCGGAAACGACCTGCTTCACTACTGGGAACAGGACGAAAATACCGATGTCATTCTCCTCTACCTCGAGAGCTTCGGAAACCCCAGGTCATTTGTTCGCATAGCCCGTCGCATCTCCAAGGACAAGCCGATCGTCGCGGTGAAGGCAAAGAGAGTTGCGACCGTCCCACCCACGATGTCGATCTTTCACGGAATCCAAGCTGCCCAGGATCAATCCGTTCCGGCTGGAGGGGAAGGAATACTCGGCATCCCTCAGATGGAATCCGGCCACCGAATGACATCCATAACCGTCGACGAAGCCGTTGACGCGATGTTCGCGTATACAGGAGTGCTCCGGGTCAACAGCCTGGAGGAACTGCTATCGCTGGGGCACGCCTTGGCCACTCAACCGCCCCCACGAGGCCCGAATGTCACGATTCTGTCAAATACCGGAGGTCCCGCGTCCATTGCCCAGGACTCGCTGGAGAGAGCCGGGCTCAAGCTTGCCAGGCTCTCTGCCGAAACGGTGGAAGGGTTGGAACGCGATCTCCCACACGGCGCAAAAACGTCCAACCCAGTAGAGTTGCCGGCGGAATCAGACCCAGAATTCTATAGAACCGCGCTTCAACAAGTACTGTTGGATCCAAACACCGACTCCGTTTTGGTGCTCTACGTTCCCACTGTCACCTGGGAAAAGGAGATGCAGGAGACACTCAGCTCTTCGATGGCCTCATTCCGCCTCTCACACTCAGGAGACGCAGGGACAGCCATGGCAGCTGAAATTGCAGCCAAGATAACAGCTGTTGCCAGCGCCCAAGATCGGCGTAGTGCCAAGACCGTACTGGCGAACTTCCTGTCACTTCCGAGCATCATCCCCGCACTCAAAAAAGAGGGCTTCGAAGTCCCGCTATTCGCTTTTCCAGAGTCGGCTGCCCAGGCGTTGGGGCGAATGTGGGAATATCAGCAATGGAGGATGAAGCCGTCAGGCGAGTTCCTGGTTCACCCAAACATAGATCGATCCAAAGCCACTAGCTTGATCGCAGACCACCTGAACAATGCTGGACAGCTTCCAGAAACGATTAGGGCGAGATATCCAATCTCCCGCGAAGCTGTTCTTGGCACACCCAAGAGTCTTGAGTTGCTAGGTCTCTACGGAATTGTGGGACTGGACTCGATGGCCACTCTCAACGAAAAGGGCGAGCCCCTCACCGCTGAGATAAAGCTCTTCGTCATCCACGACATGGTCTTCGGTCCATTCATCACGATGCAGCTCGGCGGTCTTCTCACAGACATCCTCGACTCCAGAGCAACAAGAGTACTCCCGCTTCGTGACCTGGACGCCCAGGAACTCATAGCATCCATACCGGGCTCCAGGATATTCAACGGCTACAGGAGCATGCCAAGACTCGATATTGAAGCCCTCATCGACCTCGTATCGAAGTTGGGACAGCTGGTGGAGAATCATTTTGAAATTGCAGACATCTCGCTCAGTCCAGTGACCCTTGGCTCAGAAGGCCTCAAGATCGAGGCCGCCGAAATCCGGCTGGTGGACTGGGCAGCCCAGGCAAACTATCTCACGCGTGGTCTCAGTTGAGGATGACTCTTACACTTTCCGCCACCATATCGAAGCCCTACTGCGCCCATTTCACTGGCAGCGGGGCCGCCTGTGCCACCGCAAGCAACGCACCGATGACACCAAAACCTCGATCAAGGCCCTTTAGACACTGCCTACCGCCATGAGAGCTCTACCAGCTGTTTTTAGATGCGAGAAGAACCCACTAGCACACCATGTCTTATCGTTACGGCGGACAAGCGCCCCGCATAATATACGGTGAACCCATAGCTACCCACATGGCTGATAGCGTGTCGAACCGTCGGCCAGGCTGCCTCGAAGATCTTGGCCTACCTGACAGCCCTATACCGCTACCGCCGGATTGATGCAGTTTAGTGAAGACCAAATTGGGAAGCTCTGACACAATGATCCTTGTTATCGAGGGCGCCTGACCACTGGAATGGGAGTGATACGAGCCGAAAAGAGTATTTAGACCAGATCAGGACGTCACGTCCTTGCTCAAGAATCTCGCAGCTGCCAGACTGAAGGCAAATACTAGCCAAATGCCCTGATTAACAAGGTCTTTACCGATCCCACCGTAACTGATCGGATTTCTGAAGACGTCAGCAAAACTGAGCCAATAGTTAGTGGGCAGCAAAGGCCAGATCCCGCGAACCTGCGTGATGTTGGAGAGAATCTCAGAGAGAATTACGACGCCAAGGGCTCCCAGGGTCGCACCTACTGGAACATCTGTGAATGTCGAAATCGCAAGACCGATTCCCGCAACCGACACCAATGACGTTGCAACAAGCACGGAGGCGAAAAAGGCCAGCAGCACGCCGTGAGCAAATGAGGTCGTCTGTCCTGATAGCAGCAGTACCCTACCTGCAGGAAACATTATGACCCCGGCCACCAGACCTGACACCGCCACTCCCACGCTTATTACCAATACGAACACGAGCGCAGCAAGAAGCTTGTTGGAGAGAAGCTTGATCCGCGATACCGGCACTACAAGAAGGTACCTAAGAGTTCCCAGCGACGCCTCGCCTGCTATGGCGTCGGCCGCAATCAGAGAGACAGAAAGAGGAAACAACAGCGGCAAGAGCGAGGAGACAGAGGCCAGAACCAGAAACACGGCATTATGAGTAACCAAGTTCACGAAATTGGGTCCCTGTCCTCCCTGACCCCCTCCAAACTGAAAAATTATGTAGCCCATAAGCCATGGAGCAAGAAAGAGGAGGACGAGGAGAACCCTTGTGCGACGCCTCCTGAAAAGCAGCGAGAGTTCACTAGCGAGCATGGCCGCTCCTCCCGGTCAAGCTGACGAAGGCCTCTTCCAGCGAGTGAGAAGTCTTGCCGACCGCCCTAACCCTAACCCCGCCGTTGACCAGCGCAGCTACAACTCTCTCGATCTCCTCGATGGTGAGGCTAGCACTAAGGCGATCCTTTTCAATCTTGATCGAACCCGGCTCAGCAAGTCCAAGGCGCTCAAGGATCGATTCCGCAAGCCCGGCATCGGGGGTTTCCAAGACGAACTGCTCACCCAGCGAGCCCCTGAACGCCTGAGTTGAACCCTGAAAGAGCAGCCTCCCATCGCCCATCACAGCGATGTCGCTGCAGATCATCTCCACTTCGCTCAGGATGTGAGAAGAGACGAAGATTGTCATCCCCTGCTCTTTTAAACCAGTCAACAACTCGCGCACCTCGACGATCCCTTGCGGATCCAGGCCGTTGGTGGGTTCGTCCAACACAAGGAGTTCCCTTGGCCAGAGCAGCGCTGCGGCAATTGCGAGACGCTGCTTCATCCCCAAGGAGTAGGCGCGGAACTTCTTCGCCCTTGCCTCGAGAAGCCCCACCCTCTCGAGAGCGCTGCACAAATCGCTCGCGGTCAGACGCTTGATCGACAGATTGAGCTGCTTCTGCGCAGAATAGGCCACCTGGGAAAATCTTCTTAGATTCTCGAGACCGCTCAAATACGGGTAGAAGCCAGGCCCCTCAACCACGGCACCAACGCGGGAGAGCTGCTGCCTCCGTAGCTTTTGATCCCTGGCTCCCAGCAACGATATCTCTCCCCGATCTGGGAATACCAGACCTAGTATCATCCTTATCGTTGTCGTCTTGCCGGATCCGTTCGGACCTAAGAATCCAAAGATTGAACCGGCAGGTACACGAAGCGAGACATCCTCGACGACGTTTCGCCCACCAAACCCCTTGGTCAGATCATCTGTCTCGATAACAAAGGGCGTGACGGCTTTCGTGTTGGAGTCCTTTACCTCCTCGTCTGTCTGCACAAAGCCTAGAGTCCAGCAGCCACTTGTAACAGACGCGATGTGTCAACAGCTCCCGCAACTACGGTTCCGTTGGGCAGAACAATAGCCTGAAAGACCGGGTTCGAATAAAGGTGGCCGATACCGAGAGGCGTGGCAATCGTTGGGAGCGCCTTCGCGATCCCTGCCAGGGTAGAAAGCTGCTTGGAAGATAACGTCGCCACCGCAACGGAGTCAAATCCCGTTCCAACCACCCTGGTGCCGCTCGATCCCGAACCACCCCCGCTAGTGACGTTTGCTCCACCAGCTCCGGAGCCCCCTTCAACTACCGTTGCCCCAGCAGGAGGCGTAAAGCCAAAGATCGCCGATGGTTGAGGTGCAAATGTCAAAGTGTCGAATCCAAGAGAGGCCGCCGGAGTATCGGAGCCCTTCGGGAAGACCTGAATCTGTACAGGAACATGTGTCTGGCCGTCAATGGCTATGCGAACAACACCGATCAGGCTATCCGAGGCGATTGGCGTCAGCGACAGTGTGTAGGCAGGCCTGCCCGCCACCATTTGGTTACCGGAAACTGACAAGGTCGAATACGTGGAGAGTTTGTCAACAACGCTGGCCGCACTCAATTGAGGATTCGAAACAGACGGACTCTCCATAGGCGCTGTTCCCGATGCCTTTTCATTTGTGGCGGTAAGGGTGTTTGAGTCCCAATACCAAACCGAACCCGGGTTCACATAAAGATCCGTCTCTCCTGCTGACGTCACCTGCTGAGAACGGAACGATCCCGTTCCGTTGGCCCAAACATTGTAGGTCTCCGTCGTCGACCCGCCGATCACGCCCTGAGGCCCTGATCCGCCCAGCAAAGAAGCTGATGGAATCGGGAATGAAGTGGTCCCAGTGACTGTTCCATTTAATGAAACTGGGTGAGCTGTCTGAATCCAACTCACGAGTTGCTCGGGCGAAACAGCGGTGAGGTTCGAAGTCGAAGCTCGCGCAATTTGTGGAGCGATAAGAGATATAGCTAAAGCTGAGGATGCAATGGCAAGAGGAGCTGCATACAGAACTTTACCGCGGGCTTTTAGATTGAAGCTTTTCATCGAAGCCTCCAACTAGTTCTTTATAGCATTGAGTTTAATCTCTCTGCGAAATTATCGACCTACGACATCCACAGTGAATTCTTATTATGAGAGCACTCTGAGAAAGTGGTGGTAGGCGCGATATTTGCGCAAATTTATATTTTCTGTTACTATTTAGAAGTTGGAAGCGGTAGACTACGCATTCACGTTTTTTTGAAAGTTACGAAAGAGATCTGAGAGATTATGTCCCCGAAGCGAAAAGAGGAAACACAAATAGCACCTGAACAGCGTACCAGGCGTAGGAAGGGTAACGCGGAAGCCATTGTGGAGGCCGCACTTTCTGCAGGCCTTGGCGCCGATTCCGTACGCCTGTTTCTAGACGACCTCGCTCGTCATCCACTTCCGTCACCAGCCGAGCAGGTCGAACTGGCAAAGAAGGTCCGCGCTGGAGATGAGTCGGCCAAGACCGAAATGGTTGCCGCCAACTTGAGGTTGGTGGTTCACTGGGCGAGGCGCTACCAAGATCGAGGCGTAGAACTCTCCGACCTGATTCAAGAAGGCACCTTTGGTCTCATCCGAGCAGTCGAAAAATTCGACTGGAGGCGTGGTTTCAAGTTTTCTACTTATGCAACGTGGTGGGTCCGTCAATCATTGCAGCGTGCCGTTCATAACCATGGTCAAGCTATCCGGCTTCCAATGGAGGCGGCAGAGCGCTCGAGACGGGTCGACAACGTAGCAAGAGAGCTGGCAAATGATCTAGGCCGATCTCCAACAGAGTTCGAGATCGCGGAAGCCTCCAACCTCTCGGCTGCGCAGCTCGCGGACGTCAGACATGCAGCGAGAGTGGTGGCAAGCTTGGATCAGTCCGTTGGGCCTGAGGGTGAAACCTCACTTGGCGACCTTGTAGTCGGGAGCGAGGGATCGTTCGAGGACGAGGTCGACGAAGCTTTGGCACGCGTACAGCTGAGAAAGGCCGTTGAAGAGCTCGATCCACTCGAGAGAGCCGTGGTGATCCTGCGATTCGGTCTCGATGGAGAACGTCCCGCGTCGCTTGAAGCCACTGCACGCCTTCTCGGAATAGGGCCTCGCAGAGCTCGAAGGCTTGAAGCCGCAGCGCTTGATAGGCTCGCCGATCACCCGGGGCTCAAGTCACCCGCAGCGTAGCTCCGAGATGCAGCTGGAAAGAAATCCTAATTGGCGTAGTAGCTGCTCACGGATAGGCGTGTCGTCTGAGTAAATGATGGCATGGTGCCTAAGTGCCGGATATAACAAGCGCCTGTGCTCAGGTCTTTGTCAATGCTCCACGAGTTCATGCGGGACAGGGAGTTCATGTGGGACAGATGGTGCCGGTAAAGATTTCCGTGCTGCAAATAGGCAGAGAGTACTAGGTGATGGCCAACATCTGACCGACACTCAACCACTTTAGAAGGGGACTCTGCCATCCCCGTCTTTGGCAGCAGAATCGACCAACCCATGCTCAGCCATAGCAGCTAAGTGTTGAGTGTTTCGACTGCGCGCAGAACAGCGTGCAAAAAAGATTCGACACTAGGTTCGAACCGAAACCGCAAATTCTAAATAGCCCGATATAAATACCTAGGTTTTTGGTCAAGGCCTAGGAGAGGACCCCGAGCCCGTTTTCATTGGAGCCCTTCTAGGAACCCGCTCAATTCGCCAGGAAGCTCGGAAAACAGGTTGATCTGCTGGCCAGTCCCTGGATGTGCAAAGCTAATTCTCGATGAGTGCAGGAAGATCCTCGTCAACCCAGGAATTCGTCTTCGCGAGTAAAGTTCGTCACCGACAACCGGATGATCGATAGCCTTCATGTGAACTCTTATCTGGTGGGTCCTCCCCGTCTCCAAATTCAGTTCTACAAGCGTCACCTGCAGCGCAGTGTTGAAGCGGGACTTAACCTCGTAACGAGTGACCGCCTCTTTGCCAGAAGCGCTGAGTGCCATTTGCGTGGCATGAATGACCGAACGTCCAATCGGAGCATCGATTACGCCCTTCGCAGATTCCATGATCCCGTGGACAAGGGCCGTATAGGTTCGACTCACCCGATGTTCCGCCATCATCTCGACCAGGGCCTCATAGCCCGTCACCGTCTTGGCCACGACCATCAACCCAGAGGTGCCTTTGTCAAGACGATGTACTATCCCAGGCCTGTCGGACTGACCAACGTCTTTTATTTGCGGGTACCTGGCAACAAGGCCGTTGACGAGTGTCCCCGTTTCGTTGCCGGTACCGGGATGAACGACCAGTCCAGACGGCTTGTCGATGACAATGAACTCCTCGTCTTCGAAAACCGTGCGAAATGTCACCGAGGCATCAGGCTGGAGCTCGCTCTTCACCAATAGCGATGCAGTGTCAATGTCTATTCGCTGGTTTCTCTGGACCTTGTAGCTTTTTGAATTCAAGACCTTTCCCGAAACCAGAACGCTGCCGGCTTCTATGAGCGAGACGGCCTGGGCTCGGGAACAAGAAGCAATCATGGAAACAACACGATCCAGTCTCTGCCCTGCTAAAGCATCAGGAATCTTTTCTGTTAACGCCACTTACAACTCCTGAACAGCTTACCTAGGCGACGCGCTTGCCCTTGGAGCGGGATGCAAACAAGATCACGATTATTCCGATTACCACCGCTGAGTCTGCAAGATTGAAGGTAGGCCAAAACCCACTATGAATGAAGTCGATCACAGAGCCATGGTTGTGCCTGAACAGCCTATCGGTTAGGTTGCCTAGTGCTCCACCGATGACCATGCCGAATCCCACCGCCATACCGATGCTTCTGATTCTTCGGACATAAAGGATAATTCCGACAATGACCAATAGCTCCACGATTGTAACGATTGGAGCGTTACCGGATCCGATCGAAAATGCGACTCCAGAGTTGTAAACGAGTTCGAGAGAGAGAGGACCCACGATCTTAATGGAGTGCGTCGCCAGATTCGTCTCAGCCAGAGTCTTGGTGACCTGGTCAATTACGATTACACATGCAGCGACGAGAGCCACGATGGCTTGCGGGGATCTCAGGAACCGCATCGAACGGCTTTCTAGAGTGTGTCTATTGGTATCTAACGACGTGACAAACCGCCATTCTTGCACTTGACGCATAGGCGTGCATAAGGCAGTGCCCTCATCCGCATCCTCGGAATGACCTCATGGCAGCTTTCACATATCCCGTATGTGCCATGCTCGATCTTACGAAGTGCGTCATCGATCTCTTCCACTGCAGAAAGCGCCGACGCAGCAAGGACCAGGTCGCGCTCTCGGTCGATAGTCGCGGTCCCGCCCTCGCCGGATTCTTCATCAAACTGCGTATCCCCAGGCTCGGCTTCCTGCGCAAGGTAGTCTGCCTCGGCTTTTAGAGACTCAGCCTGCCCAAGATAGATTGACTTCTCGTTTTCGAGTAGCAGCTTTTGGGCTTCTAAATACTCAGCTTCCGGCAGCTCTTCATAAGCCGCGTCGTCCAAGCTTTCGTAAGAAATCAAATCGCCGGACGCCGGCTCTTTATTTGCAGCCTTAGTAGCAGTTGACTTGACCTTTTCAGTTTGATTCACTGTAGCTCCCAACTTCGTCAACTCGATACTTGCTGTAAACTTTGACAAGAAAAACAAGTAACTACGCCGCTGTTAACATTTCAAATGTCCTGGATCTCAGAGGTCCTCTGACCCATTTTCTACAAAGCTGGCCCATACACTATTCGATCCGTAAGTGCAAACCGTCCAAGTTGGACCAGATCGGCCTGGGAAAGTTCAAAAGCTCCTCCCAAGAACATTGCAATCCACCTCCAGCCTCTAGTTTGGATGTATGCTCCAACCGTCTAACGACCCAACCGAAAAAGTCGCTCAATATCAGAACGTCTCCCAAGAGCTAAATCTTCCCGATATCGAAGATAAAATTCTAGATTTCTGGGAGAAAGACGGCACCTTCGCCGCCTCCATCGAAATGAGGCCAAAGGATGGGACCGAATTCGTCTTCTATGACGGTCCGCCATTTGCAAACGGACTGCCTCACTACGGTCACCTTTTGACCGGCTTCGTCAAAGACGCTGTGCCTCGTTACCAGACCATGAAGGGCCGCCGGGTAGAACGCCGCTTCGGCTGGGATTGTCACGGCCTTCCAGCAGAGATGGCGGCCGAAAAGGAACTCGGTGTAACAGGACGGCTAGAGGTCGAGGAGTTCGGAATTGACCAGTTTAACGGATACTGCCGCACTTTGGTGCAGCGCACGACTAGTGACTGGCACCGTTACGTCACGAGACAGGCAAGATGGGTTGACTTCGAACACGACTATAAGACGATGGACATCTCGTTCATGGAGTCCGTCATCTGGACATTCTCACAACTCTATAAAAAGGGGCTGATCTACGAGGGATATCGGGTACTCCCTTACTGCTGGGAGTGTGAGACCCCCCTATCCAACTTCGAAACCAGGCAAGATGACTCATACCGGATGCGAATGGATCCGGCAATTACGGTTGCCTTCAAGCTCAAGCCCGGCACGGGCACACGCGAGATCGACAAAGCCGCAGAGCTTGTTGTATGGACAACTACTCCGTGGACCCTTCCCTCGAACATGGCGATCGCAGTCGGGCCGGAGATCGAGTACACGCTCATAGAAACTGCGGATGGGCGACGACTGATATTTGCTGCTTCGCGTCTTGAGGTGTATGCGAAAGATATCGGAGAGTACCGGGAAATAGAGACAGTTCCCGGTACATACCTGAGCGGGCGGAGCTACGAGCCTTTGTTCGACTTCTTCAAGGACGCAAAGAATGCATTCCGGATCCTCCTTGGAGACTTCGTCACAACGGACGAGGGCACCGGTTCCGTCCATATGGCTCCGGGATTTGGCGAAGATGACCAGCGACTCTGCGAAGCAAATGGAATCGAAACCGTTTGCCCGGTCGATGATCGGGCCCGCTTTGACCCGGTGATCTACAAATATGTGGGGCTCCAGGTCTTCGATGCCAATCCGGCGATAATCGCCGACCTCAAAGCACAGGGCTCGCTAATCAAACGTGAGGGTTACGACCACAGCTACCCTCACTGCTGGAGGTCTGATACTCCCCTCATCTACAAGGCCGTCAGCTCGTGGTTCGTGCACGTTACAGCTATCAAAGAGCTGCTCCTCGAAAACAACCAGAAGATCAACTGGGTCCCTGAGCACGTCAAGGACGGCTCGTTCGGCAAATGGCTAGAGGGGGCGCGTGACTGGTCCTTGACGAGGAATCGCTTCTGGGGAGCTCCAATCCCAGTTTGGCGGAGCGATGACCCGCAATTCCCAAGGATAGACGTGTACGGCTCATTGGACGAACTCGAAGCTGACTTCGGCGTGCGCCCGCAGGACCTGCACAGGCCGGAGATCGACGAACTCGTTAGACCAAACCCGGATGACCCCTCAGGTAAGTCAATGATGCGACGAGTCTCCGACGTCCTTGACTGCTGGTTCGAATCCGGATCGATGCCTTGGGCCCAGCTGCATTACCCGTTCGACAACAAAGAGCATTTTGAAACCCATTTTCCGGCAGACTTCATCGTCGAGTACATAGGCCAGACGCGAGGCTGGTTCTATACCCTTCACGTGCTCTCGGTAGCGCTCTTCGAACAGCCTCCATTCTCCAACTGCATAGCCCATGGGATTCTGCTAGGAGATGATGGAAGGAAGCTGTCAAAACGGCTGGGCAACTATCCGGATCCATGGGAGGTCTTCGAAACCATCGGTGCCGACGCGATGAGGTGGTTCCTCCTCTCATCTGCCGTGCTTCGGGGGCACGATACCATTGTCGACCGCTCGGGAATCCAGGAATCGGTAAAGCGCGTGATAAACCCGATTTGGAACGCCTATTATTTCCTGAGCCTGTATGGAAATGTCGACAAGATCAAAGGTGAGATAATCCACTCGGCGGAGAACGTGCTCGACCGCTACATTCTTGCCAAGACGAACCAGCTACTGGATCTAGTCACCCAGAGAATGGACGAATACGACCTTTTCAGCGCATCTGCGCTGATCGAGAACTACCTTGACGCGATGAACAACTGGTACATACGTCGTTCTCGTGACCGATTCTGGAAAGAGGTCTCAGAAGACCAGAGCCAGAATAAGGACAAGGTGGACGCCTACAACACGCTCCACACTGTGCTCAGCGCACTGGTACGAATAACAGCGCCACTGCTTCCGCTGGTGTCCGAAGAGATCTACAAGGGACTATCGGGAGAGCGAAGCGTACATCTTACGGACTGGATAAGCACCGATGAACTACTGGCCGATCCGGAACTGGTGTACGAGATGGACCGTGTGCGCGAGGTGTGTTCGAACGCGCACTCCGTCAGAAAAGCTCTCGGCATTCGAGCGCGGCTGCCATTGAGCGAATTGGTCGTGGCGGCTACAGACTGCCAAAGGCTCCAGCCATACATAGAACTGATCGAAGACGAAGTGAACGTCAAAAAGGTCACACTCACCAGGCAGACCGACCGGTATGCGACGAAGACTCTAGGCGTCATCCCCGGAGAGATTGGCCCCAGGCTGGGCAAGGAGACTCAAGGCGTAATCCGGGCTTCGAAAAGCGGCGACTGGCATTACGACGAGTCCGGAAAGATCGTTGCAGCAGGAGTGGAACTCATGGCGAACGAGTACGAGCTGCGTATCAAGCCCAATCTCCCCGAATCATCGAGGATTCTTTCAGATCTGAAAAGCCTGATCGTATTGAATACAGAGGTCACACCAGAACTCGAACTCGAGGGTATAGCCCGCGACATCATTCGTTTGGCACAAAACTCGCGAAAGAAGAGCGGCTTCCACATCTCAGATAGAATCGATGCAGTGGTAGTCATCAGAAGCGATCCCGACGGCAAGCTTGTTGGCGCCTTGAAAAACCACAGCGAACTCATCTCCTCCTCCATCCTTGCCAGAAGCCTGAAGATCAAAGAGGGCGGCGTCGCCGTCAGGGGAGAGTCGGTTTTCGATCTAGAGATTGGAGAGGGTGCGATAACGCTGTCGATGTCAAGATGATCAGCGCCCCCACTCCATCAAAGACGTTGAGCCTCACCAGAGCTGAAAGCGCCCACGCTATTCAAGTTCGTCGTCAAAGACACCTAAACCATTGCTTCCCGGCGAATCATTGAACAAATTATCCTTTGGGGAGGTTAGAACCTCAGTCCGGTCGGCGGTGGCTTCATTCGGCGCAGCCGGGCTCTCTGGACCGCGAACCATCGGAGCGAAAGAGCTATCGATCTGCTCCATGACGCCTTCCAACAGATGCTTCATCTGGTCCTTCGCGGAGGCCAAGCGAGAGGTGAGGTGGTTCAATTCGGCCAACAACCTGTCCTTTGACTTCGCCAGTTCAAGCACTTCATCCCGGGCTTGGTTCACCGCGTCGTCCACAATCTCACGCGCCCTGTTCATGGCCTGATTGATCAGCGCGTCGGCCTTAGCCTTGGCCTCTCCAACGGTGCTTTCTGCCTGCTCCTCCGCAACTTTTACTGTTTCATCAGCTGTCTTTTGAGCGAGCAGGAGAGTCCGCTGGATAGTATCGGGGTCGAATTCAGGTGATACACCAGTAGCTCTAGAGCGCTCCATAGCCGCCGAGACAGCGGCCGGTGTCGGCCTGATCTCTCTGGTCTCGACCTGTATCGCACTTGGAGTACTAGCGGATCCCGGCTGTGCGGCAAGGTTTCTGAGCCGATCCTCCATTGCCTCAAAGGCCACGGCAACCTGCTCCAGAAAATCATCGACGTCATCGGGATTGTATCCACGAATCTTCTCGCGAAACTCTACTTCTCTGATAGTCCGAGCATCAATTTCCATAGCTAGATCGTATCCCTAAATCTCTCTCGACAAATTGAAAAAACTATTCTTCCAAAAATTCCATACCCTCTTTTAGGGCAAAGTACGAACCAGTGGCAGAAGAATCAGTTCTATCACCAGGAGCACGATCATCGGGGAGAAATCGAGTCCCATTCCGCCAAAACTGGTTCTTGGCAATATTTTGCGAACTCTTCCAACCACAGGCTCCACAACGCGATCCAGCGCAGCAGTTACCCGGTGAAGACCTGACCCGTAATGAGTCGGGAAATAGCTCAAAATAACTCGCACAAAGATCAAGAGGACATATAGCTGGAGCAGATCATAAATTATTACTCTCATTGATCCCCTGTCCTCGATCCTAACCGTTCCATCAATCTTTCTTTATCCTGTATACTAAGTTCAATATGCGCTGGGCTGAGTAGTAGAACCACTTCGGACAGCTTCTCTATTCTGCCCTCCAGTGAGTAAGTAACTCCTGAACAGAAGTCAATCACTCGCCGGGAGAGATCCTTCCCCAGATCGGTCAGGTCAACCAAGACCAGTTGCCGCTCCTTGAACCTGTCTCCTATCTCCTGCACGTCGGAAAACCGATGCGGTTGTGACAGGTGCAGCTTCGGCTTTTCAGCAGGAACAGGCTTCACGAAACCCACTTTCGGATCGCGTGGCCGACTTTGGAAACTCTCCGGCCGAGGCGAGTCATGGTCATCCGTCCTCGTCACCGCTCTCTCATCGGCGAGATGCCTTATATTGTCGCGCCCCTCTCTCCCTTGCTCAGGAGGGGTTTGATACACCTGGACCTTCGGCGAACGTGGCGGGGAGGCTTCGGGCCTGTAATGACGCGCTCTGCGCGAGGAAACATCCTCATATTCATCATAATGGTCTTCATCTTCCTCAGCATCTGTCAGCCCAAGCCACACCATTGCCTTTTGAAACCTCGACATTTTTATTCGGGTCCTCCTTGAACTATCTTCGACCCCAACAGCTCTGTTTTGTTTCGAGCTCCGAACAAAACTGTTCCCACTCTTATGTGCGTAGAACCCCTTGCTAGCGCCAATTCGAAATCGTCCGACATCCCCATCGAACAGCCCTGCAAACCAAGTCTAAGCCGCTCAGCATTCACCTCAGTAAAAATCTTCCCCAACGATTCTGGATCGACCAACGGGGGGACCACCATAAGCCCGATGACCCGCAGATCCCTCTCCCTGCACAGATTGACAAGTCCGGCTGCCTCGACAAGTCTCACTCCGTTTCTTTGCTCGTTCTCTGAGAAGTCGACCTGAATGAAAACTGCCACCGCGGGAGACAGCTTTGCTATCAGCTCGATCTCCTTCTCTCGCGAGACTGAGTGCCACACCGCTACTAGATCAGCCAACTTGTGAATCTTCCTGGACTGGATTGCACCGATGAAGTGCCACCTTATCGGATCATCAGTGAAAATAAGAGAAGGATGGCTGGCCTTTGCGATCAGCTCATCCGCATAGTTCTCACCAAAGTTCCTCAGCCCAGCGCGGTAGGCGGCAGCCACCGTTTCAACAGGAAGCGTCTTCGTCACCCCGACCACTTCGAACGGCCTTCCCTTCGAGGCTTTCAGGCCACGTGACAGGACGTCCTGGTAAGCCGCCCTGATTCTTGATGTCAACGAGTCATCCGTCTGGCTCAATAGCCACCTCCAGGAACGACTACCATCAGATGCCGTTCTTGACTCTGTCGCGCTCTGAAAGAGTAGTACTCGTCGCCACATGCAGTACAGGCTTGCGAAGCCTCGACATTGCCCACCCCGGCTTTGGCAAGAGATCGCCTCACCGCCTCCAACAGGTCAAGGCTGACCGTGTCCCAAGAGGTGCGGCCCACCACCGATCCCCCCAGCTCCCGTGAGATCTCCCAGAGTTCGGGACCTTTGAACTCGTAACACTCGGACCTGATGCATGGTCCGACATAAGCACTGATCTCGGAAGCCCCCATGGAACGCATCGCCGCCGCCGCCTCGGGCAGGACACCTTTTGATACCCCCTGCCAACCGGCATGCACCGCCGCGAAGATACCTTCGGCAGAGGTCAGTGCCACTGGCGCACAATCGGCTACAAGTACACCAAGGCCGAAATCCCCAGAACAGGCCACCAACCCATCCCCGTCAGGTAGGCTTGAATCCGCTTCCTGCCGCTCTCCACAGCCGATGAGATGCACGATGCCGGAGTGAATCTGGTTCAGCCTTCCAAGACGAATTGCTCTTCCAACGCGTTCGCCCAACTCGCGCTCGGCAGCCCCGCATGAGATCAGCTCTCTGGCGTCACCCTCGACTTTGGTAGTGAAATAGACCTCGTGACCATTTTCAAACCGGTAAAGCAAGCGCAACCCAGACTCCCTGTCAAAATCATCAGACACTGCTCAACTAAAATGTGTGATTTATCGCAAGAAAGACGGAAGGTCGAAATCGTCGCCGTCAGGGTCTTCACTGGAGCTATCGCTGGAGGAGGCAAATGGCGAAGTCGTATCGAGAGGTGCCGGCTCGACCCTCTGCCTTGAGGTTCTAAACTTGGGAACCTGGGCGTTCGAGAGTTCCCTGTTCTTCCAGTCGTCAAAGCCTGCCGCTATGACAGTTACCCTTACCTCATCACCCATGGACTCATCGATTACTGAACCGAAGATGATGTTGGCGTCCGGATCAGCCGCATTGTGAATGACCTGAGCAGCCTCCTGCACCTCAAACAGCCCGAGATCAGAGCCACCGGCGATGTTCAAAAGGATTCCTCTGGCGCCTTCGATCGAGGCCTCGAGAAGCGGCGAGGTTATTGCGTTTCTGGCGGCAGTCAGCGCTCGATTCTCTCCCGAGGCCGTGCCGATCCCCATTATGGCGCTTCCAGCACTGGACATGATCATCTTGACGTCGGCGAAATCAGTATTGATTAGGCCTGGGGTCGTTATAAGGTCAGTAATGCCTTGGACCCCCTGAAGGAGAACCTCATCTGCAATCTTGAAGGCGTTCAACATGGAGGTCTTCTCATTTGCTATGGTAAGAAGACGGTCGTTGGGAATGATTATCAAGGTGTCGACATGCTCCTTCAGCTTTGTCACCCCATTTTCAGCCTGCAATGCCCTGCGCCGTCCTTCAAAAGAAAATGGCCTGGTCACAACCCCTATGGAAAGCGCACCCTGGCTCTTCGCCAGCTCTGCAATCAATGGTGCTGCTCCCGTGCCGGTGCCACCACCCTCTCCAGCGGTTATAAAGATCATGTCCGCGCCTTTGAGCGCCTCGACAATCTCTTCCCGGTGCTCTTCAGCCGCCAACCGGCCAACCTCAGGATCGCTTCCAGCTCCGAGACCCCTGGTAAGGCTCCTGCCGATGTCCAATTGCACGTCAGCATCACTCATGAGCAAAGCCTGGGCATCAGTGTTGACCGCGATGAACTCGACACCTTTAAGTCCCGCATCGATCATTCGATTCACCGCATTGCAGCCGCCCCCGCCTACCCCCACCACTTTGATTACGGCAATGTAATTCTGAGTGTCACCGACCATCTACATAACCGCCTTCCCATCCAAACAACGAGTGTGCAAAATTCCTCAACTGCCGCATTATTCGACTTAGCCCAAACCCCAAACAACTATTGTCCCAAAGCGATACAGCGCCAATCGAAGACAAACCCCTTCGTCTTCTAAGAGCTGCACCGAGCAAACCCCTTCGTCTTCTAAGAGCTGCACCGAGAACTTACGAAGAAGTTAGTCCCTCCACGAGCCGAATTTCCACAGAAAAGCCTCAAGAAATACTTGAGGGTTTTCAAATATCCGCGTTCTTACTGGAGAGTTGGCTTCGTAGCAGAAAATGAAATTTTCGTACCACGTCAAGTTCGAAAAAGAGCCGCTTGGACCGTGGCGAAAGAACGACCTGCACCTCGCACCTCGCACCTCGCAGTTTGAAGCTACGCTGCGCACGCTCTTCCACTTGGAAAACCAACTACCAATTGCTCAGCACCGGCTCATTAGGCACCCTGAGATCGATCGTCGAGTAGCCAGTCGTCGAGGCTTGCGACAGCAGCAGCTGAAGGGCTCTAAGCTTGCTGGTCAACTGACTCACCGAA
>JAJZIP010000197.1 GCA_021810525.1 Actinomycetes bacterium
GCACGGAGGTGAGAAAAGGGGACAAACTACGACACTCGTCGGCCATGAGACGGCCTCCGATCAAAGTGTACGAAAACTCCGGACTGGGTGTACGAATTCACCGGAATAGCCAGCTTGAGCCAAATGCGGTGAAAATCGCACGTTTGGTTCTTAGGGGGGCATGGTCCAGCAATGGGCTGTGCCTACCCGACGTCAATACCTATGAAGTCGAAAAGACACTCACCGGAGCAGGTAATCAGAAAGCTCTCCGAAGGAGACAAGCTCCTAAATGAAGGGGCAACTGTGGCTGAAGTTGCACGTCAGTTCGGAATCACGGAGACCACCTGGTACCGCTGGAAGAACCAGTACGGCGGAATGAAGGCCCAAGACGCCAAGCGACTCAAAGAGCTCGAGGCTGAGAACAAAAGGCTCAAGACGATCGTGGCAGACCTAACCCTGGATAATTCAATGCTCAAGGAGCTGGCTGAGGGAAACTTCTAACCCCGGATCGGCGGCGCAGAGCAGTGGATGTTTTGCTCAGCCGGTTTGGGGTATCAGAAAGAAGGGCATGCCGCACTGTCGGCCAGCATCGCTCCACCCAGCGGCTGATACCGCCGGAAATGCCATCTGAGGACGAAGCCCTCACCAACTGGTTGAAGGAGTTCTCCATAGCCCATCCACGCTGGGGGTACAAACGTGCCTACGCCTTGGCTGTAGACGAAGGATGGATAGTGAACAAAAAGTGCGTACAGCGGCTATGGCGAGCTACTGGGCTCAAGGTCCCATACAGAAAGAGAAAGAAGCCCTATAGAGGAGCTGCGTCAGGGATGGGGGTACATCAGCCAACAAGAGAAAACGTCATCTGGGCACTTGATTTCCAGTTTGACCAGACAAGAGATACCAGGGTGGTAAAGATCCTGAACATCATCGACGAATAC
Source organism: Actinomycetes bacterium (assembly GCA_021810525.1). Taxonomy (GTDB): domain Bacteria; phylum Actinomycetota; class Acidimicrobiia; order Acidimicrobiales; family Acidimicrobiaceae; genus SCQM01. The sequence goes on from JAJZIP010000197.1 coordinate 918, forward strand.
TCAAGGGAAGCTCTGGCATCAATGGCAAGGCGGTCAATCAATGCAGCCGAGGTGGTGGCAGTACTTGATGACCTGCTGGCAGAAAGAGGCAAGCCGCATTTCATAAGGTGCGACAACGGTCCGGAGTTCATAGCTGAAGTCGTAGCCAGCTGGGCACGTGAAGTTGGGACCACCTTGTATTTCATCGCACCGGGGTCTCCATGGCTGAAAGCGATTGTTCCATACTGCACCTCCTTTCTATGGTTGAGTGAGAGCTCGTTTAGCGAGGCTGGAGCCCATCTTTTTGACCAGGCGAGGGTCTCCCGGTGTTGGTGGCGCGAAGAGCCGGGTGTTCTTGTCGTTTGCTTGGTAAGAGATAAGCAGGCCGGCGCGGTTCCAGGCCTTTACGGTAGACATGCTCACGCCGAGTCTTTCAGCAAATTCAGTGGCGGTGAGAAGACCGTTGGAGCGAAGTCGTTCCAAGTGGCTTGACAGGCCGTTACGGCGGCGTAAGTGCAAGACGATAGAGGGTGTGAATGCCTGGGCCATGCCAGATATGTGACCGGCTCTGTTGAGAGCTTCGGCTGCCTGTGCATCGGTATGGGTGTCGAGGAGGCGATCCAGGGTCGCAAGTGTGTCGGGGTTGGTCTGGCGGGCTTGCCATCCCGTTGGTGGGATCGCCACCGAAAGGCTTGTCGTCTTGCCGCCACGGAAGCGTACATGAAGGTGAATCTTATCGGTTTTTATAATGGTGACGTCTTCGATCAACAGTCGAGCCACGCGCTTCCGCTCGCGTGCGGAAATATTCGGGTCCGACCACAGGCGAGGAAAGTTGGTAGCGAGAGATCGGATCCTCTCCTTTTGGTCCTCGGTCAACCTCGCTCCGGTGCCAGCAGAGAGCTTCTCGTACTCTGCCTCAGCCTCCCTGAGGTGTCGCAGCGCATCATTCCAGTCGGCTTCCAAGCTGTCTGCAACCAGACGGTTGTCTGGATCGACACTCATGTAGCGGCGCCGTGCGAGATCTGCTTGATGGCGGGCACGAACAACGTGGCTATGTCTTATGGAGTCTGCCTCGTCAGAACGAGTCTCGAGCTCGGCTTGGACCTTTAAGGCCACTTCCAACGAGAGCGGGGTGACAGCATCTAAGAGGAGTTCACCGATCGCAGCGTCGATGGTGACGCCTGGGACTGAGCTACAAACAGGTGAGCCAGTCTCGATTGCCTTTCGCATGCAGCGATAGCCGGGAACTTCTATTCCATGTCTCTGGTGGTAGGCAACGGTCATTCTATTTCCGCAGCGGCCGCAGATGGCGAGCCCTTGCAGAATTGCAGGACCCTCTCGCGGAGGACTCGAAGCACCGTCACGTGCGTGGGCAGCTGCATTGGCAGCAAGAAGCTGCAGGTTGGTCTCGAACTCGCTGAAGCTGATGTAGCCGGGATGAGCTTCAGGTATAAGAGCGGTCCATTTGTCACGCGGAAGCTTCTCGCATGTGATCTTGCCATCAGCCGTCTTTCTCGTGCGACTCTGTCCATAGGCAAAGGTGCCTGCGTAGCGGGGGTTGTGCAATGTGCGGAGCACCCTCCAATGCCTAAGAGCCGTCCATGCGAGCTCCCCCTTTCTCGCTCCTCTGCTAACTCGCACCGGGAACAAGAGTCCTTCGTCTCTGAACAACTGCACTGTCGCACGCGCCGAGCCGGTTCTAGAGAAGGTGGAGAAGAGGTATCTCACGGCACGCTGCACTCCAGTGTCGGGGTCCAAGGTGACCCTGCCCACCGGGTCATAGACCAGGCCGACCGGCAGGATCGTCCGTAGTTCTCCTCGGCGGGCTTTGGAAAGCAGGCCGCCACGAAGCCGGGCGGTGATGAAGTGCAGCTCTGCTTCAGACATCGTGCCCTTCAGCCCGAGCAGGAGCCGGTCGTTGAAGTCGGAAGGGTCGTAGAGGCCATCTTCGTCAAGGATCAATGTGTCGCTGAGAGCGCAGATCTCGAGGAGGCGATGCCAATCCGCAGAGTTTCGGGCCAGGCGCGATACCTCAAGACCCAACACGATTCCTGCCCGTCCCATTCCTACCTCGCCAACCAGGCGTTGAAAGCCCTCTCGGTCCAAAGCGGAAGCTCCGGAGTGGCCCTGATCGGTGTCGATAACTACGATCTGCTCTACCGGCCAGCCCAAAGCGATGGCGCGCTGACGCAGAGCATACTGGCGGACGGTCGACTCGGTATTGTTCATCACCTGGCGCAAGGTGGACTGGCGGATGTAGAGATATGCGGTACGTGAAAGGTGTGCCGGAGTGACCTTGGTGGAGACGTCGACGCTCATAGCTGCTCATCCTTTCCTAATAGAAGCCAAAGCCATTGAGACAAGCGCCGAGACCAGCGCGTCATTGCCGACGGGCGCATGGTTCTGTTTTGGTCTTGGCCCAGGTGTAGGCAGGGCCTCTCCAAGACGCAGCCATGCTGCGATTCCTCGGCGTTCCAAGACAGCCAGCCCCAGCCGCCAGACTGAGGGATTCCCATAGATGGCGCTCTGCCTGAGAGCTTCATAGCGCTCGACATCACTGTTTGAGGGGAGCCGTTCATTGACGTGGTTGACTTTTGGGGCGACGGGTGAGCGCCCTTTCGATTGAACGCTGGTGGACATGCAGGTTGAAATGCTCTTCTATAAGTGCAACCAGATCCAAGGAACGCAGCGAATGGTCAGCCTCGATTACAGAGCGCATGTAGGATACGACTTCCTCTGAGAGCTTGTGAGCCCTTCGGGGACCAGGTCTCTCAGGAACAAGCGCCGCTAGGCCACCAGAATCGATGGCGACAGCGGCTTCATAATAGGAGGGTCTTGAGAACCCGAAAGTTGCCGCCGAAGAACTGATGGTCTTGCCGTCTATCCTCACACGGCGGACCATCTCGTACTTGACCTGGACCAGGTCTCTCGGGTCTAAAAACTCTGACGTGGCGAAGGCTTCATCTCTAACCGCCTCAGGATGGGGATTCAGGCTGCGCTCCACCCGAAGTGCCTCAACTTTTGAGTCATCACTTCGACGTGCCATGGGTACCTCCTGTACTAAATAGATGTAATGTGCATTATGCCCTAGTAGATATAGCAAGTCAAGGATAACTGATAGCTTCTCCCTTATCCTCACCCATATACCTAGATATTTATCTCCTGCAATGCCCTTTGGTAAAGGCACAATTATCTTTACAGATCCGGCAAAATTGTCCTTACACGACTTTTTTTGCGGGCTTTGGGGTCCAACACATCAATAAGATCGGCAAGCTCAAACAGGTCGGCTATTCGGCACGCACTACGTCCGGCTGATATTGTGACAAATGGGTCAGGTTCAATTGCGTCCGTCCAGCTGGAGGGCAATGATACCTGCGTTCCATCATCAGCTAGGAAAAAGACCCGATCTTGTCTCCAAGTTCGCCTGATCGTCACGAACTCGAAGCTCTGACCGGACCAGGGATGGAACGGATGCGTTACCCGAATACTCTGCTGTGCAGCATTGGATTCAGGTGTAGTTGACGGCATACTCCAACGGACGGGTGGAATCGTTTAACGCAAGGCTACGAGATGAGTTTCTAAACGGCGAACTCTTCGAAAGCGTTACAGAAGCCCAGATGCTTCTTGACAGGTGGCGCCATGAGTACAACCACCGTCGCCCTCATTCTTCACTGGGATACCTGTCCCCAAAGTCATTCCTGGCCCTGCCGATGGACCAGCAAAGAATGATACTCACGAGATCATCGAGACTGCATCACTGGAAAGGAGAACGCCACAAGCAAGCTGCCTAGCATCTGCTAACCTAATCACCAATCACCGAGGCATCACTCACATTGACCTTGGACCAGTTGATGGGGACCCGCCAGCAGCAGCACATTTGCGCTGTTAGACATACATCTAGTTACACCGAGAGACTCCGACAAACAACCTTTTTCTGACTGTTAGTCAAGAGGCGCTTCGTAGCCTTTCTTCAGGACAACCTGATTTCGCAATTTCCGGTGAGCACTGACATCAAGTGACGTGCTCAACAGGCCGACAAGTCTTGCCGCACGCACATCTTCTTCGAGTCCCACAGAATTGTGACCGGTACTCTTGCCCATCAAATTGCCCATCAACTAGCCGACACTGCCCATCACGTGACGATACCAATCGTCACAGCCACCGCACCTGACGTGCCTAAACGTCACTTGATGATACCAGATGTACGTGTGCTATCTGTTTTCTAAACCGTGCATCCTTCCCATCGAGACCGACATGCAGTTGCGTTAAGAATTCATTCTTTGCAAGAATTTCCGGCCAACTGTCAACATTTCTGAAATTCCGCGCATATTTATGGTTATGACTACTTCATTCTTTGACGAATCACGCCGACGCGAATTCCCCATAAGAGATGTTCCAAATTTGGACATCGCCGCTCTTCTCAATGAAGCGCCAGGCCTATTGCACAAGGTGACAAGCTCCGAGTGCACTCCGATCGCAGTCTATTACGACGGCTATGAAGAGTTCTATTGGCTTTACGGGAACGAGATCCTCTACCAGCAGGTGTTCCAGTCTGAAGCCAACCCAACGTTCCCGGAGATAACCTGGAGCGAACTCCACTGCTTTGTACGAAACTACGCCTGGATAGAGCCGCGTTTGCGGTTTCTCTCCAATAAGCCATGCTGGCCTTTGCATCCCGATGTTACAGACAGGCTGGTAGATCTTCTTCTGGGAGTGAGGTGGCACGAGAAGCACCGCGACGACCTGTCCCCCACCCAGATGGTTTCCTACCGGGAGATGGTCAAATACCTCGCGCAGGAGGCAGAGCAGTCACTAGTTGACTGCCGGCTGAAAGAAGCACAATACAC
>JAJZIP010000198.1 GCA_021810525.1 Actinomycetes bacterium
TAGCGAGCTTCCGACTAAGATAGCTGCGATTCATCAAGACTCAAGGTCAAGATAAGCTGATTAGTGGAACTCAACTGAGAGTAGCTTCTTGTGCGGTTCGGGCACGAAAAAGCTGCTATCCAGCCACTTAATCAACTATTGTCAGCCGGTCAGATGTCGACTCAAGACCGGAAGGCCGACACGAGAGCCAAGCCCCGCAATCGTTCTCATTCTGAAGACCACAATGGAAAGAGAGCCCAAGCCGATTCGGAGAAGAGCATGGCCTTAGTCAAATACAGCTCTGGCTCTTCCCTGAATTCCAACATTGCCAAGATCAAGGAAATATGGGGATCCCATCTCCAATCGATTCATGGACCGAGTGCATCCTTCATTACGACTGGCCAGAAGTATACGATCCCCGAGCCAAACTACAGGAAGTGCTTAATCCGAGCGAGACGTATGGCCCATCTGCCCGTACCAGATGATGGTGTTGAGCTAGAGCCCCTTGAAGAAGAGCCGATGGACGAGTCAGCGGAGGATAGAGAAGCAAGGCTTGTTCGAAATGCAGTTCTGGAGGCCCGCTGGCGAACTGCTCAGAGGCGCATGGCCGACAAGCTGTTTGAGTCGGACCTCAAGGAATACCAGAAGGACAAATCCAAGCTACGTGAGCAGAAGTTCAAGATTTTTGGATTCATGATCGAGCATACCTCGTTAAGCGCGAAGGCGGAGCTTATGCAAGATGAGAAGTACTTGTCCGTCATGGAGAAGCAGAATCCTATCAAGTACTGGAAGCTGTGTGTTAGAGTCCTCTCGATCCCGCACGCTGAAAGTTCGGTTCATGCAAGGATGAAGTGCGACCAGGAGTGGAATAAGCTGCGAATGACATCTGTTTCGAGTGGTGACAAGTATAACGAGAAGATCCACGACTTCTACGCGAGATTTTTAGCCATGAAGGAGCAGCTACTGGAGGCAGGCATGGAAGACAGGGGTGATGAGTACTGGGTGCGTTCTTTTCTACAGAAGCTGGCCCCTCAGTGGGCTCAACTCGAGCTCGATTTTCAGACTCGTCCGAGGGATTTGCCCGCAACTGTCGAGGAAGCTTATTCACTTGCGTTAAATTATAAGGTGCTTGCCCCTAGCAGTTTCTCTGGCGTCAAGAGGGATGCTACCGTCTTTGCAATTTCAATGAAGCCTAAAAAGAAAGCGAGGATGGGGAATACCGATAATGCTGAGAAGAAGAGTTCAGACCCCGAGCAGTCTCGAATGGAGTTTAGCCATGGTTCCTCGGTCCAGAACTCATCTTCGAAGAAAAGTAAGTTATGTTTTGGATGTGGTAAGCCTGGACATCGTGTCAAGAACTGCCCATCCAAGAAGCCCTCTCCGACTACCGCGGTAATGTCCATTGCCATCGAACCCGCTGAGCCTGTGTCTGTTGTGAATTCAATCCTTCCTTCAATTGAAGTCATGAAGACTATCGGGGGTTCATCTGGTCTGCGACGATATGAAGTGGGCCTTGACTCTATGGCCCAGGAGCATGTAATCCGCGATGCTGAACTTCTTTTCAACATCAGACCTGCTCCTTATTCTACGAAAGTGATCGGAGCAACTGGAGAGGACACTATCGATCAAGTTGGAGATCTAGCTGATTTCGGAGAAGCCTGGTACTACCCAAATGGTAATGCCAACGTCATCTCTGAAGGGAAGGCTATTCAGCAAGGCTGGGTCCCAGGCTGGGAGCCAGGTTTTGAGGAGAAGACGCTTACCAAGGGTGGTTCAACAGTCTACTTCAGCACCGGCCCTCGTCGGAATACTTTCACCTGTGACATGTCTCGACTAGCTGCATCTAATATGCAACGTCTGCAACGCGATCGAGATACTTCTATCCTTATGACTACTACCGATGAGCGACTAGCGGTGTATACTAAGCGTGAAGTGGAGAATATGGAGACAGTGCGACGTCTCTATGCGCTTTGGGGTTATATACCATCACTCTGGAGAATGGTTGAAAGAGTGAAGAATGGTATCGATGGAGTCAAAATCGGAACTGTCGATGTTATCAATGCCTACAAAGTGTTCGGAAACGAACTTCCTTATATCCGAGGAGCCAGTAGGCGGCGCCCAAGGAAGGTAATTAAGCGCGGTATGGGGCCTTCGCCGGGCATGATAGTTCAGTCGGACATGAAGTTGTTCATCGATCTCATGTTCGTAGAGCGTGTTCCGTTCCTTGTTTCTGTTAGTGAGCCCGGTCGAATGCCTATGGTTAACTACCTCAGCTCCAAGAAACATGGTCTTATCAAAGAAGCTTTGTTCCGTCAAAAGGCCAAATATACTGGGTGGGGTTTCAATGTTACCGATGTTTTTGTCGACGGAGAGAGTGGTGTCGCCGCCATCGCTCCTGTCATTCAAGCCTCAGTTACCAACGTGCATCAAGCAGGACCCGAGACCCACGTCGGCCAAGTCGAGAACATGGTTGGCCAAATCAAAACCGGATGCCGTTGCGTCCGTGCTGGGCTGAAATTCCTCCTTGCTAAGATGCTTATCGTGTGGCTAGTCTACTTCGTGTGTCAGAGACTATCGATGTTACCTACTACTTCTACCCATGGAAACCTTTCGCCATTGGAGTTTATGACTGGTAGACGTCCTGATATAAAGACCAACTGTGCCCTGGAGTTCCTCCAACCTGTTGAAGTGTTCACCCGTACCTCTAATGACCAGCGTCCGCGTACTCGACCCGGATTAGCCTTAGTGCCGGTGGGCAATGACTACGGTTCGCATAAGGTCCTAATGCTCGATACGATGAAGGTGGCTACGATGGATCAGTGGACTGAGGTCCCTCTTAGCTCAACTATCATCGCAACTATGAACGAGCTGGCGTCGCAACCCGGTCAAGCGACGCCAGATGATATGGAGTTCCTTTTATCGAACAACAGGCCTGTCGGAGATGCTCCGGCCACAAACGAACCTCAAGATGAAGTCCTTGAGCAGAACTTCGGGAGACGTGAGAAAGAAGTCGTTCCTCTACCAAATGTCGATATCCCTCCCGATCAGCTTGCCGATATCGATCCCGGCATCAGTTCAGATTCCAGGGGTGTGCAGCCTTCCTCGCTGCAACCTAGTGAAGGACCTGATAATGCCCATGACGGTGTCGATTCAGCTATCGATCACGCCGAATCAGATGTTGATGCTGTCCCACCTGATCCTAATATCGTTGTACCGACTTCCGATAGTATTGACGGAGATGATATCATCGGTCCCACTGCTCCCACAGTGACTGAAGTTACTACTCCGACTATCGAGGAGGATCTACTCCATCAGGCTGATGCTCAACAACTTACCGAGAATGATGAATCTGATATCGTTCATATGGACCCTCCTGAAGTTGCTCAGCTTGGAGTGGGTCGTTACAATCTACGTCCGAGGCGATTTTATGGTCACAAGGATGGAGATTGGCGTGAACGCGATAATGATTGGAGCGAGAAGAGTGGAGTGACTCTTATGCACATATCCGTGAAGAAGGCATTGTTAATGTACAAGGATAAGGCGAAGGAGTCGATGCTCAAGGAAGTCTCCTCTATCATTAAGAAAGGCGTATTCAGACCTATCCCTTGGCAAAACCTATCGTACGCCCAAAGAAGTAAGGTTATCAGATCATCTATGTTTCTTAAAGAAAAATTCCTGTCCACTGGACATTTCGATAAACTAAAATCGAGATTCGTGGCGGGAGGAAACATGCAGGATAGATCGCTTTACAGCATCGAAGAGACTGCATCTCCAACTGTATCGATGTCAGCTCTCTATATGCTTGCTGCTATCGCTGCAAGGGAATGTCGTGAAATCAGGACCATGGACGTTGGTTCTGCATATCTTAATGCGAAGATGGTTAAGGACGTTTACATGAAAGTTGATCCTTCTATCGCTCAACTGTTCGTGCAAGCTGAACCATCTTATGCATCGGCCCTCAACGATCAAGGTTATCTCTTGGTGAAGCTCGAGAAAGCTCTGTACGGATGCGTTGAGTCAGCTAAGCTTTGGTATGAGGCCTTAGCTAAGAAGCTTATCAGTGTCGGTTTCATACCTAATTCTAAGGACAAATGTGTTTTCAACAAAATCCACAACGGTAATCAAATTACTATAGCTGTGTATGTGGATGATCTATTCTGTTCATGTGTTGATCCTGCAGCACTTGACTGGATCGAACAAGAGTTGAAAGCGGAGTTCAAAGAATTAAATGTTGTCACAGGTAAAGTTCATTCTTACCTGGGACAGACTCTTGATTTCAATGTTGCCGGAGAAGTGAAAGTGACCATGGAAGGTTTTATCTCAGATCTTCTGGATCAATGCAATATCCGTGGTTCCGTCGCTACTCCAGCTACTTGTGACCTGTTTAAGGTTGATGAAAGTAAACCAATACTTTCGGATAATGAGCGAAGTGAATTTCATTCTACTACGGCGAAGCTCTTATATCTGTCCAAGCGTGCCAGACCTGATTTGCTAACTGCATTGTCCTTCTTAACGACAAGGGTTAAGCAACCAACCATTCAGGACATGGACAAGCTCAGGAGAGTCTTGCGCTATTTAAATGGTTCACGAGAACTCGGATTAACTCTTAAGGCCGAAAGCCCTTGTAAGGTATTTCTGTACTGTGATGCGTCGTTTGCTGTTCATCCCGACTTCAAATCGCATACTGGTGCATTTATTACCGTAGGTAAGGGGCCGGTGTGGACTAAGTCTTCGAGACAGAAGCTTAACAGCAAGTCCAGTACGGAGGCAGAGTTAATTGGTGTATCGGATGCACTCCCTCAATTGATCTGGACTCGTGATTTTCTACAAGAACAAGGTATCAAAATGGTTCCTTCGACTATATTCCAGGACAACATGTCCACCATTGCCCTGATGGAGCGCGGAATCGCGACCGCTGCAACTACCAGGCACTTCGGAATTCGTCTGTTCTTCGTTAAAGATAGGATCGAAGCAGGAGATATGAGCGTGGAGTACATGCCAACAGTTGACATGGCAGCAGATTTTCTCACCAAGCCGCTGCAGGGCGACTTGTTTCGGAAGATGCGTAAGATGCTTTTGGGGATGGCCTGATCAGCCTAGTTATTCTACCGACCTAACCTGCCTAGTGTCTGACATATCTAACTGTCATAGGGTAGAAGCCTACTTCCGAAGATGTGATACTGCTGAGTCAAGTGTGTGCGCGATGATTGATATTTATTTTGTGAGTTTTTTTTTGACGGCTTATGTGACGAGTCGGCTGCAGGGGTGTGCTGTGTTTACAGTGTGCAGTAGCATCGTCTTACGGAGTTGTGATCGTACAAGCCTCGATGCTGTGTGTTGCTGTTTCTTTTGAGCATGCTGCTACCTGGATTCTCTCTGCATTCGCTGTAGTCCAGCCGTTACTCATCAAAGGAGCCGTTGTGCAGACGAACCTCGTTCGCTCTGGCATTAGTGTTTTCTCTCACAATAGTTGATTAAGTCAAAGCTATTGCCTACTCTCCTTCTTACACCGTTCCCGGTAAGTAAGGACCTAGTGGGTACATTAGCGAGCCTGCGGATAGCGAGCTTCCGACTAAGATAGCTGCGATTCATCAAGACTCAAGGTCAAGATAAGCTGATTAGTGGAACTCAACTGAGAGTAGCTTCTTGTGCGGTTCGGGCACGAAAAAGCTGCTATCCAGCCAATCGCCTCGTCGTGTG
>JAJZIP010000199.1 GCA_021810525.1 Actinomycetes bacterium
ACGGCTATATCCACGAGCGCTACGTGGCACCCGGCCAGCTCGCTCACGAGCTGCTGCCAGGCATACATCGGGTCGTCAGTCTGGCCAAGCGGTGGCTGCTCATCACCCACCAGGGAGCCGTCGAGGTCGATCACCTTCAGTCGTATCTGGACGAGTTCACATTCCGGTTCAGTCGGGTCGCTCGCGCTCGCCCGGCTTGATCTTCTACCGGTTGCTCGCACAGGCGGCGGCTCATCACCCGATCCGCTACCGAGGCATCGTGGCGAACCCCAGTACCAGATTGGCCCAGGCACCCCGTCCACCAGGCAGAGAAGGCCATCCTGCCAGTCTCGATCAGACACCGCAGCCCGTCCTTGGCATCAGGCGTAACTCAAAACCACAACATCTTGGGGGTACTCCGATTAGCTGAAGAGTCCTCCTGCATTAATGTGAATCCAACTATTTAGGACCTCACCCATCTTTCGCCAATATGTGGCCGTTACACGTTGTTCCATTTCCAACACATACTTGGGCACCCAATCGCGCATATGCTGCAACATTGCCAGCTGAATGATATTAATCTCTATATCAGAGCTAGCGATTGTAGAACTCAGCTGTTCTGCAACAAATGCAAACTCGACGCCGATATGGTCGGGCGCCCGAAGCCAAGGATATCTTGATGACTGCCCGATCCAGTCCAGTCCAGCTTGCTCATACCAGGACAACACTTGAGACGTTGCTGCGCCCCATAGGGTCTTGGAAGAATCTAAGAAGACCGAGGCATAAGGAGGCACAAAACAACCTGGAACTGGAATGACCATGCAGTTGTTAAAGTCACTGTTCGCGACCGCCATGTCCTCTGCGTCATCGAGACATCGTACCAACTCGGCTATATCAGTTGAGATACCCTCATCGAAGTGTGAAAGTCCCTCAAGCCACGGTACCATCACATCCTCTGACAATCGAAGAGGACCTTCGAGAAAAGAATGAGCGATATAGTCGTAACCGAGCCCCAAAGCCCAGGTAATGGCGTCCATTTGCTTGCACCTAAACTTTCTCGACGCGAACACGAGTATCAAAATAGTCAATGCCGCCGCCGACAGGGTCCTCAAGTCCTATGGACCAGCCGTCCGGGGCGGCAAGGTCAGGGTCCAGCCGCATCACAGCATTTAGCCGAACAGGGGCGTTGCGAGAATTATCTCCCTGGAAAGTTTGTCCGTTTATCTTCCAACGTCCCGAACCATATTGCCAGTGACCAAAGGCGGCAGGAAAGGTGACAACACCTGGCCGAATTCCCGAAATCAAGCGGACACGTCCGACAATGCCTTGGGAGTGGGTAGCAGATGTCACCCGAACCTGATCTCCAGACTGAATACCCAGATGCTGAGCATCAATTGGATTGATCTCTATAAATGCTTCCGGCATCATTTCAAGAAGCCATGGATCCGATATCGTTCGAGACTTGGAGTGAATTGGCTGCTTGTGAGTCGAGAGGTAGAACGGCCAGCTCGAAGTGGGATCGAGATCTGATAACAACTTGCCTTTCATAGTCTGAATTGGCTCAAACTGCGGTACGCCTCTAAACGTCTGTCCAGTCAGTGCATTGTGGGTACTCGCCATCACTTCGTTATAGATCTGACAGGGATACTGAGTTGGGGTAATGCTCATCGACCCATAGGTATGGGTAGCCCATGGCAATTGAGAGGGGTACCCATTGATCTTGGCGACCATCGCCGCATACGTCTGCGTCAAGCCATCAGCTCCAACTGCACCGCTGGGATTCGACCAGGACTTGAGGCTGGACTCCATAATTTTACCAACGGTAAGTGCTTGCAATCGGGTTGCCACTGCTTTGCTTGGTTGATAGCCAACTACATAATCCTCGAATCGTCCGCCTCTCGCCAGTACGTATGCGATCTTTTTCCATGCTGTGACCGGCAGCGGCACGAGTGATTGAATTTTGGCAATATTGGCAAATTCTATCTCCGCAGACGTTGCATCGGGAACGGGGCCAGATTTTTCAAAGCCATTTAGTCCTAAGACAAGAAAGCTTGGGTCGTAGGCAATGTTTGCAACCTGGCGTAGATAGAACTCCTCTCTGCGATCGAGACTCCCCCCATCGTTAAAAGCATTGTTGCCAAAACCGGGCATGCCAACCGCCTTCGCGACATCAATCAGGAACTGTTCCATACACATTGGCTCGCCTTTGGATGTCTTGGCGGTCAATGGCTCCACTACGGGTCGCCGTATCCCCTGAGCTTTGGTTGGATATGTCGGGAAGTTGGTCGGTACGCCCCAACCTTCAAGATAGGTGGTGTCAGGAATTATGTAATCAGCGTATGCCGAACTCTCAGCTATGACTATATCGGTACTAAGAAATAGCGGAACCATTGTTAAATCCGAGATCATACGGATCCATGGGGTTCCCTCTGGAGCACCCCCGATGGCGGGAGGACTCCAAGCCGGATTGGCCTCGTGCTGCAACATGATCTTGATTGGGTAGGGATACTGCTGATAGGAACCAGCAAAGATCTCTGCCCATATCCCAAAGCCAAAGGGAAACCAGGGACGCGGAGCCGGAAATGGGTTTTGTCCTGCCTTTACGGCATTCTTATAAGCATCCGACTGCTCGTAGAAAACACCCTCACGGGAAATGGTCACCCCGCTTGGCACCCCTTTTGGCTGTCCGGGCCAGGTAGCCAGGGAGTAGGCTGCGCCTTTGTTCTTTCCGTCGAAGTCCGCCGCACCACCTCCGGCTAGGTAGCCGCCAACCCAGTCAACGTTACCTATAAGGAAATTCAGCACCATGATGGCTCGGCCATTATAGACACCGTTAGTGTGCATAGCTGGTCCGCGATAAAAGTCAGCAACAGCCTTGCGGCCATGAGTGGTAAATTCGCTTGCCAGATTCTGGATTACAGTGGCAGATACACCGGCTATACCGGCATATTCTGCGATGCTATGTTCTGTAGCAGCTCCGTAAAGTTCCTGAAAAGATGTGCGGCATGCTATGCCGTTTACTACAACGGTTGCTGTGCTTAGATTCCCACTGGGCCAAAGATTTCCAGCCGAGGAATTTGACGCCGCAACGGGTGTAGCCGTAGCCGTATCCAACACCACGGGCTCGGACGCATTCGGCGATCCGGCTGGGACGAGTCCAGCCTCGCTGGCTGTAAGGAACTTGCCAAAGTTCGTTTGGGCAAGATCGGCTATGACGAGCCATGCAGCATTTGAAAAGTTTGGCTCACCAGCAGCGGTTGCCGCTTGTGAGTTAGGAATGGCGAGATAGGAGCTATTGTATGTTCCAGCCTCCAAAATTATGCGAATCATGCCCATGACAAAGGCACCGTCCCCACCCGGAGTGATCGGAACCCACTGCTCTGCAAGCAGGTTCGAATTTCCTGCATGCGGGTCTACGATTACATATCGCAAAGTCCCGGCGGCGGTTGCCTCCGCGATCTTACGGCCCAAAGTCTGCATTGGAAAGTTCGCTTCGGTAACGTTCGCTCCAAACCAAATAATAAATTCAGAGTTAGGGATGTCGGGCTTGAGCATAGAAACGCCACCAATTCCATTCAAGGATTGTTGGTTGGCAACGTGGTGATTGAGTTCACATATTCCAACGTGCGGAAAAACGTTTACACTGCCAAACGCATGGGCAAACCTTGTCAGAAGGTCATTCTGACCCGGCTCAGCACGTCCCCAGTAAACTACGAGCCCATTGGTCTTCGATCCGAAATCAGGATTTGCCGGGTCAATCGGGTCGGTGCGACCGTTTCCCCCATCCCAGATGTCATTGAAACCCTCGACATAGCGGTGCTCCTCTCCGCTGACCTTTGAGAACAGGTAGCCACCCTGGGTAACCTCTGTAATCAGTTGATTCCAGGTGATGGCTTCGAAGTCCCCTGACCCTCTTGGGCCGCTGCGCTTGAGCGGTACGGTTACCCGATATGGGTCATAAAGAGTCTGGCGTCCAGCTTGACCTCTAGCGCAGAGGGAATGAGGTTGAGACCACAAACTCGCAGTAACTGGATTGGTGGCAAATGGTGCATGTGGTTCAGCTGCGTGGGGATGATAAGGGTTGCCATCAAGCTTCTCAAGTACGCCGTTGTAAGTTCGCGCAACGAGTCCACAATCACTGCGGCACTGCTTACACACGCTGAAAGTAGTGCGAACCCCGGTCCAGGTCGGGGGGCGGTCTGGATAGACATATGTCCCTCGACGGCGAAAGACGTCTCCGATCCAAGGGGACACTCCCCAGCCAGCCACAGCGGCTCCCCCAACCGCCAAGGCTGAACCTTTCAGAAATGACCGCCTGCTAAATGGCATCGACAGCAGTGTCTCCGAGTTCTCAGAAGTCTGATCGGACATTACACACTCCCCTCATTGGCAACGGGTGACAGACCCGGCTCAGAAACAGAAGACTTCTCCGCCCCTATTGGAACCACCAGGCTCTCGGACGAGGCGGCCGGACTTTCCGAAACCACTGACGGCGATTTCACGCCGCCCGCCTCCCGCCAGGGGAAAATCCAGGTAAAGAGAAGGAAGAGCAAAAAAGCGACGGCGAAAACACCAAGAACGGTTTGAACGGAATCGAAACCAGTCCAAGGAACTGAGTTGGTGACAACCGTGTTGGATGAGACTTTCGACTCAGCCTGTCCTCCGAAAACGACATTCCAGCGCATCGCATATACCCCAACAAGGACCGCGAGACTTATTGCTGCTTGGCCAATCCAATTTCGCCGAGCAGCAGGAATCAACCACAATATCAATGGAAGGAAGATTCCAATCCCCAACTGTATTCCCAGGTAGCTGAGGCTGAACGGACCATGGAACATCAGGTGGTAAAACGCATAGTATGTAGCACCTGGCGCATATTCCGGAATAGCGCTTGTCAAAATGTCGACTAAATCAAGAAAAAGATCAAGGAGAAGAAACAGAATTAAATATGCAAGTAGTCCCGACATTATTTTTTGGTCAGGCCGCCGTCCAACGTAGCGCATAGTTATCGTGTAGACAAACCACATGAAGGCGACACCAGAGACTAGGGCTGACACAATGAAGAGCACCGGCATTATCGGGGTTGCCCATAACGAGCGCGCCTTGGTCGCGCCGAAGACGAAGCCAATATACCCATGGAACAGAAACGCCAAGGCAATGCCCACACAAGATAGCCCAAAGATTACTTTTCGATCACGCCTAATGCCCTGTTCGGAGGTATCTTGGCTGCCAAGTGCGAGTACGCGGTGCAAGCGAGAATGTCGACCACCGTCTCTGGCAATGTCTGCGTTCGTTGCCCTAAATGCGAAATAAAGCTCGAACAACATCAGAATTATATATGCAACCCAGATCACAATGAAGGTTGCGAGCGGAGAGTAAGGAAGGTGATCTCTCGTCACCAATTCGAGTACATTTGAGGGCTGACGAGCGTCACCAAGTACTGTGAGAGGCGCGGCAATAAGCAGCGCAAGACTAGCCAGGACAGCCAGAGGTGCCAGTTTATCGAATAGTCGTTGATGAAACACGTGACTAAGAGAAGAAACTATAAAAGATCCTGCAACAAGTCCAGATATGAAGGGATAGGTTACGATCATTATCCCCCAATAGCCACTCTCAAGCGCTGAATGCGATAGGGCTCCTCCCATCAGACCACACCTCCCTCTCC
>JAJZIP010000200.1 GCA_021810525.1 Actinomycetes bacterium
TCGATGAGCAGCTCTTCTGAGACAAAACCGATGGAGTGATCACCAATGGCAATTGGTCTTGCTTCATGGCAAAGAGTATCCAGGACCATGGCTGGACGACGACTGCTTTTCCTGGGATATTGTTTGTGTAAAGCACTATACAGCGCCAGCTCAACCCAGGGCGAAACGTGAAAGACACAGGATTTTCTGTGACAGTAGCCCTCTTGATCGGCTCTGTCGAGCCGCTGGGGCTATTGGACGCGGAACTCAAACTTTCGCGCGATTTTTGGACACCACTTGAAAACTTCAACCTCAACTCAGTTGGATTTATAGTCGTAGGACTGTTTGTTGTCACGCGGATGGCGGCTATCACAATTTAAAAGTTTGGCATGATCCAAGAGAAATGGACGGCTGCAGCTACTTGGAACTTTCAACCCTGATCTGAAGATAACAAAAGTTATGCATACTATCTTTTGACGGCGCCATTTTTGCTCAGCCGCATTGTTGGCGATCCCCAGTCCTTCATGGCGGAGAGATCGTCAAAAAGTCCGGGACCGCCCGTCCCTAACCCTATTGTCGACACTTGAAATGCATGCGCTCCCACTTGGAGCCAGGTAACCGCTAAAGCCCGCTTGCAGACCGAAAGTTCATGAAGTCATCGGCCATCAAGTCGTTGCTCCCCGCAACCTTGGCATCGCCGCGTTCGCAAAACCGGTCCGGCACGCTCTGTGCAGCCGTGAATGGATGTCCGGAGTTGGCTATAACTTTCTCGTAGACATCAAGGTGCTTTTCGACCATCAGCTCTTTCGAAAACTTCTCTTCGACCCTCGTGCGGCATTTGCGACGATCGAGACCTGATACCTTTTGCACCGCCTTTACGAGTTCCTCCGCAGAATCGACGAGAAAACCTGTCTCTTCGTCTACGACGATCTCTGGTGCCGCACCAGCATGCGTCGCCACAACCGGAGTCCCGCACGCCATGGCCTCGATCATCACCATGCCGAAGGGCTCTTGCCACTTGATCGGATTCAACAGGCATGCCGCCCCGCCCAAGAGCTCGATCTTCTGCTCAAAGGTGACTTCTCCGAGATATTCGACTCCCCCGCCAAGCATCGGCTTGATGACCTCTTCGTAGTAGCTAAGCTCCTTTCGCTCCCTACATTTGGCGGCTATCTTGAGGGGAATGCCAGCAGCCCTCGCCACCTCGATCGCGGTGTGCACGCCCTTGTCTGGGCTCATCCGCCCTAGAAAGAGGGCGTAGCCCCCTGTGCCCTCTCCGATCGGAAACTCCTCGAGATCGACGCCGTGATGTATGACATCCACGATGTTCACACCCCTGGCTGAACGCACCTGAGCGTTGGAGATTGCGATGACCGGGACCCTGTCACCGATGGCCCGGTAGTAGCTGTCGACCCCGTTTCCGAACGGGATATGGTTCGTGGTGACCACCGGGAGATCCGGAAAGCGCGCACTGTAGGCAGGGCCAACGTGGGTATGGTCGTGGACTATGTCGAACTCCCTCACCATGTCATAGGCGGACATGACCTGAACCAGCTCGACTATCGTGGCGTCTTCGCGGCCGACGCCCAGCGCATTCTCGAAACGATACCCTAGTGGAACTTGCGAAGTGCTGTCACCCGTCGCAAAAAGAAACACCTCGTGGCCAAGGCTTTGCAAGCCCGTTGCCAGCGTATCGACCATGGCCTCGATTCCTCCATAGGCCTTAGGGGGCGTCGGAACCCAGGGCGGCGCGATAATAGCAATTCTCATGCTCCTCAACCTCCGTATTACAGCTGAAATGGCCGAGTTTCATGGGGCGTGGTCCGCTGTGTAGACCGGGTCTGCCTCTACATAAGATCATTGTATTGACTGCTGAATTAGTCAATACCCAATTTCCACAGGCATAATGCAGGCGAGTTGGGCTCCACAACTCTGCTGGCACCTGGGTCAGGTTGGCGTCTCGGATCTGAAACGCCTGACTATCTCAGGACGACCCCGGGTGGCCCAGCTCACAAGTGGTTGCCTCGCCTGCGGTGATCGCCATCTTGTACGTTCTGACGAAATGCCTAGGTGCGCCAGAATCCAAGCCATTGAACCAATGCAAAGATGGTTGAACATTCTCTTCTAGCCCGCAACTAACCGCGACCACCCATTAAAATTGCCAAAGGCGCGCAGATGCTTCTTGGAGTAGTTTTAATCCATGGCGCCCTTGCCGGAAACGGCACCATGGTGCCGTACGAGCCTGTTATGACGTTTTGACGGCAGGGGGATGAGCCATGAGCAGTGAACTCGAAGACCAGCGTAGACCCAGGTTGGCAGGTCTCGCGATAGTAGCGCTGATCGTGGCGCTGGTGGCCGGATTCGGTGGCGGACTGACCGCTGAAGCCCTCTTTCCATCACATACTGCAGGCCAGAGCAACGGATCGACTGCCGGTGCATCCGGCTCCTGCCCGGTGAGCGCGGTTGCCAAGCGAGTTCTCCCCTCCGTCGTAACGATCAGCGCCATAGGCCCACCTCCCGCAGGAGGCGGGCAAGCAGCTGGTGACATCGGATCCGGCGAGATCATACGCTCTGGCGGATATATCGTTACCAACAACCACGTAGTCTCCGTCGCTGCCAATGGCGGCTCGGTGGAGATCCTCTACAGCGACGGCTCTACCGCTCCAGCGGAGATCGTAGGGCGTGATCCGCTGACCGATCTTGCGGTCATAAAGGTAAGTTCGAACCGTTCCCTTCCCCCCATAGCGCTGGGCTCCTCGGCATCGACCGAGATCGGCGAAGCGGTAGTAGCGCTTGGCGCGCCTCTGGGACTGTCGAGCACCGTCACAAGCGGGATCATCAGCGCTCTCGATCGCACGGTGAGCGTACCCGGCGAAAACGGCCAGTCCGCACTACTCATCAACGCCTTGCAAACGGATGCTGCCATCAATCCTGGCAATAGCGGAGGTGCCCTAGTCAACTGCAGTGGTCAGCTGATAGGAATACCATCAGCCGGAGCGACAGTTCCTAACGAGTCAGGCCAATCGAGCGGAGGAAGCATCGGCCTCGGCTTTGCCATTCCGATCGACGTAGTCCAGCCGATTGTCAACCAGATCATAGAGACCGGCAGAGCCGTGCACTCCTACATCGGACTGACCGCTGAACCCGCCTCGCCTGACTCCTCCCCGCTCGGCACGGCTTCGGGACTGCTTGTCACCTCGGTAGACCCGAACGGCCCAGCAGACCAGGCTGGGCTCCTGGAGGGAGACATCCTGACCTCGATCGGGGGCAAAGCCGCCACCTCCACTGACCAGCTGATGGAGATCACCCTGACCAATAAGCCCGGGACAAAGATCACAGTTGGCTACAGTAGACAAGGCCGGCAATATACGGCCGCGATCACACTCGGCGTCCAACCCTGACCAGGAGCGGGGCCACCGACATGGCGATCTAGTAGTCCACCAACGCTAAAGAGGGTGCGGCCATCCTTCGCAACAGAACCGGCGTTCCTCGAGTGCAAGCCAGAAGGGACAAGATCAAACAGGCCCCTCGGCACCACAGGACCACCAAGCAGAGGCCTTCGCTCCTCCGGTATTCACCCAGAAAGCAAAGGCCTCAGCCAGGTGCGCCAAAGCTTTTTCAAATATTCAAGGAAGGCCTAGCTCTCCAAGAGGTGCGCCCAGCGTCGGCGCGCCTCTTCGCGAACCTCACGTGGTGGGACATTGACAGCAGGGAACTTGTCTTTCCACTCCCAAGGCCTTGTCGCATCTATCAGGGCTCTAGAACTCGTGTAGTCCCCTATATCTTTGCGCTCCGGTGGGATGATCGGATCGAGCGGGCTACTCCACGCGCGGTGCACGATGTCGATTGAGGTGGCTGGGTCGCTCCTCGTGCAAACCGCCCACATGACCTCTTCGAGATTCGAGGGATCGATATCCTCGTCGACGACAATCGTATAGCGGCCGACATAGGCGGCTGATCGGCTCTGGGAAGCCAGGTGCAGCACTTGCCGGGCGTGGCCGGGATAGCGCTGCTTGATGGAGACCACCGTGAACAGCCTGGTACCACCAACCTCGTGTTGCCAGACACCGGCTACGTCCGGAATACCGAAGCGATCAAGCTCGTCCCTCAAGAGTGCGGAGCGCAGAACAGCACGGTAGCGTGAGATCTCGTCCGGCGGCTGGGCTGGTGGAACACCGACGAGAATCGGGTCGT
The DNA here is from genome assembly GCA_021810525.1 of Actinomycetes bacterium. GTDB lineage: Bacteria > Actinomycetota > Acidimicrobiia > Acidimicrobiales > Acidimicrobiaceae > SCQM01. The sequence goes on from JAJZIP010000200.1 coordinate 4,174, forward strand.
TCCTATAGTACAAGGCCTCCACTTTGAGGACCGGCTCTTTGCGGCTTCCTGAACCGTAGTAGCCTGTCCACTCTCCAAATGGCCCCTCGGGTCGCATGTCGTCGAGGCTGGCATAGCCTTCAACCACGATCTCAGCGTTTGCCGGTATCGGTAGACCAGTTACAGGGCCCTCGATTACATCCACCGGCGCACCTCGAACAGCTCCTACCCACTCGTACTCGCTTACCCCGTAGGGGATCTCGATAGAGGAGGCCATGAACTGAATAGGGTCGGCGCCGAATACCATCGCCACAGGGCAGCGCTCACCTTTCTCGAAGTACTTCTGCCGGTGCATCCGACCATGCTTGCCGGGGGAGATGTAGTAGCCGAGAGTATTCTTGTCATAGAGCATCACCCGATATGTTCCGAGATTGACCCAGCCGTCGTCTGGATCTCGGGTGATATCGAATGACCCGGTGCCGATATAGGGGCCGACATCGAGCGGGTGCCACTTTGGTGTGGGGAAGATCGTCATGTCGACGGCATCTCCACGCAACACGTTCTCCATCACCGGGCCGTCCTTGACGAAGCGCGGAGGAGTGAACTTGAGCTCTCGAATCTTCTGTCGCCAAGCCTCTGCAAGTGCCACCTTTCCAAGACCGAGCGGCAATCCAAGCGTCAAAGCGACCCGGTCGGTGTGGCCAAAGCCGTTGACCATGACCCGAAAGTTGGGGTCGTGGCCAGGAACCTTGTCGAAGATCGCGACCGGGGACCCGTCCTCATGCTGCAGGAGGTCTGCGACCTCTCCGATCTCCGGATCCTTGTTAGCCCCAGAGATGCGCCGCAGCTGCCCCATCTTCTCCACCACGTCCAGCCACTCGCGCAAATCGCCAGGTATACCCACCTTTGCGGTAATCGTTGAGACGTGCTCTTGCGTGAGAGCCATATTTCTTTCCCCCTTCAGCCCGGGGACCGGACCGTTCGATAACTGTAGTTCCTCACTTTACTTATAGGAGCGGCTGGCTTCAAGTGGAATTGCGTCCCAAACAATTTTCAATCGCCACAGAGGCCTTTCACTTGCCCATACTGGCGATAAGATTCCGATTCACTAGCTCGGTGCGAAGCAAAGTTACTGATCGCCTTTTTGAAAGTAGCAAAAACCGCCAGGTTGAAATGGAAGGTGCAGAGTTGGCAGCTGACGATGCCAGTGGAGCAACGCCACGGATCGCAAGATCGAAGCGGCATTACACGCCAGTCGATGAACGAAATTGTTGTGCAGGCCAGTCAAGGTTCTTGCAGCAACTCGAAAGGCTTTCCTAATACTTTTGGCCAAATAAGACATTGCGAATAGGAGACGCGACTCTTGGTTGGCGTCTCTGATGGCAAAGAAAATGCCCTCACCTGCGATGCCCAGAGGTTTCAGAGCCCCTGGGACCTATCCGATTGAATGGCCTGCAGGATCTTCTGCATGAGCGGTCG
>JAJZIP010000201.1 GCA_021810525.1 Actinomycetes bacterium
ACACGCGGGACCACGGTAGGGGAAAACGGCTGGCGGTAACGTCGAAGAGCCTTTCAATCGATCGCCTCTTGGCCTCCTCGAAGGCCTTGAGGAGGTTCATTGCGATCCAGGGGTTCTCTTCGAGCACAGATTTTTTCACCGCGACGACATGCATGATTGGAAAGATCTTCGTCTGCTGCCAGTACTCATATTCGGCCTGCTGGTAATCGACGAGAATCCGTCTCACACGGTAATCGCCCTCTTCGATCGAATGCGGAGCATGTGCCGACATCACCACATCGACCTCGCCTGAGAGCAGCATCTCGTTCAGCGACTTAGCCGGCTCGGATCTGTAGCTGACTCCCTGGGGGATGCGCAAGCTTACCTTCTCGACTCTCCCCGGATCATTGACCCCGGCCTGCACCCACTCGATATCGGTTAGGGGAATCCCGACTGTTTCTGTGAGATAGCCCCTCGAGTAGACCGACGCAGTCTGAGCCCACTCAGGTATGCCGACCCTGAGGCCGCGGATCTCCTCGATCGAGGTAGGTCCATCGCTTCGCACGTAGAAAGAGGATTGCCTGAAGACCCGGGATGGGAAAACCGGTATTGCGGTGACATCACAGCCCGGTTGGGAGACCAGAGAGACGTACTTGGCAAAGGAAAGCTCACAAACATCAAACTCTCTGAACTTCAAGAACCTGTAGAAGATCTCTTCGACCTGAAGATCAAGCGCCTGTAGCTCGATGCCCTCGACAGGTACAACACCATTTGTCAGATCGCGAACGTGATCGTAGTCGCTGATCGCAATCGTAATCTTTACCGCATTCTTTCCCAACGGAACCCCCAAGTCATCTCCTCATTGCAGTGAAAACCGGGCCGGTCCGAAGGTGCAGGCAACCGACCGGACAAGCACTCTCGCTAGATCAAAGTCGATCAAACGTTTCGCGAAATCGAAGATCTAGCTTCCGCGAAGGTTGAACACAACACGATCCAAACGCCGCTATTCACTTTGTCATATGGTATCAGAGTTGACACTGCCCTCCCGGCAGGAAAAACCCATCTCTTTGGAGAGACCGGCCAGTTCTACAAGGACCGATGTGCTGCACGTCAGCTTCAAGCGACGGAAGCGAAGAGCAGAACCCCCACTGAGCTATTTCTTCGAGCGAAGAATGGCTTGAGCGGCCGCAAGGCGCGCGATCGGAATCCTAAAGGGCGAACATGAGACGTAATCGACGCCAGCCTGGACGAATATCTCAATCGAGGCTGGATCGCCGCCATGCTCTCCGCAGACGCCAACCTTGAGAGACGGCTTGGTACTTCGGCCCCGCTCGACGCCCATTCTGACCAGCTCGCCAACGCCCGTTGGATCCAGGGTCTTGAAGGGATTGGCCGGTAGTAGGCCGAGGTCCAAATAGGTTGCCATTAGGCGGCCTTCCACATCATCCCGCGAGAATCCAAAGGTCATCTGCGTAAGATCGTTTGTGCCAAAGGAGAAGAAGTCGGCACCCTCGGCGATCTCGTCAGCCCTTATCGCTGCTCGTGGAGTCTCGATCATAGTCCCGATGGTAATGTCGACGCCCTTCACCTTTTGAGCGTCAATCACCTCCTGAATCCAGGATCGCGCCAGCAGCAGCTCCTCCTTTGTAACCGTAAGGGGTACCATGATCTCAACGATCGGATTCTTCCCCTTCTTCTTCAACTCGGCTGCTGCCTGAAGAAGAGCCTTTACCTGCATGGCATAGAGTCCCGGTTTAATGACACCGAGACGCACCCCCCTCGTGCCAAGCATGGGATTCACCTCTTTCCAGGCTTTAGACGCGGCGAAAAGCGCCGCCTCCTCAGGAATCAGCCCCGTCGTCGCCTCTTTTATGGCGAGATCCAAGGTGTCAGGGAGGAACTCGTGCAAAGGGGGATCTAGAAGCCTGACGGTCACCGGAAGACCATCCATCGCCTCGAGGATCTCCTTGAAGTCGTGCTTCTGGGCGGCTCTCAGCTCCTCGAGCGCCTCCAGTTCGTCGTCCTTAGTGTCCGCTAGAATCATCTTCCTGACGATAGGGAGTCGGTCCTCAGCGAGAAACATGTGCTCGGTTCGACATAGCCCGATGCCCTCCGCACCGAAGGACCGGGCGTTGGAGGCATCTGGTCCGTTATCGGCATTGGCCCTGACGGCCACCTTTCCAAAGCGGATCTCGTCGGCCCAGTTCAGAATGGTATAGAACTCCAGAGGCGGAGTGGAAGAGGTCAGCTCCACAGCACCTAGGACAACATCTCCCGATGAGCCGTCTAGGGAAACCTCGTCACCCTCGAATACCGTGATTCCGCTGGCTATGAATGAGCGACCCACAATTCTGACTGCGTCAGCACCTACCACTGCGGGCTTGCCCCACCCCCGAGCCACCACAGCCGCATGGCTCACTAGCCCGCCCCTCGAGGTCAACACGCCCTCTGAACTGAGCATCCCGTGAACGTCCTCTGGTGAGGTCTCCTTCGTCACCAGGATGACCTTCTCGCCTCTCTCATTTGCGGCAATGGCGTCATCGGCCGAAAAGTAAACCTTGCCAACCGCTGCACCGGGTGAAGCACCCAGCCCCCTCGCAATGACGTTCAACTCTTTTGCTGCAAACTGCGGATGAAGAACCGAGTCGAGATGGTCGGAGGTGATCCGAAGCACAGCCTCTTCCTTGGTAAGGGCGATCTCAGGCTCATCCGTCATATCCACCGCCATCCGCAGTGCGGCAACACCGGTCCTTTTGCCCACACGCGTTTGGAGCATCCAGAGCTTGCCCCGCTCGATGGTGAACTCGGTATCGCACATATCCCGATAATGACCCTCGAGGCGAACGAAGATATCCACGAGTTCGTTGAAGATCTGGGGAAACCTCTTTTTCAACGCGGAAAGCGGCTCTGTATTTCGAACACCTGCCACAACATCCTCGCCTTGGGCATTTACCATGAAATCGCCGTACATCCCCTTGTCCCCAGTCGCCGGGTCCCTGGTGAAGCCGACCCCCGTGCCAGAGTTGTCATCCCTGTTCCCGAAGACCATCGACTGGACGTTCACCGCCGTGCCGAGGTCGTTGGGAATTCCCTCCCGGCGCCGGTAGGCGATAGCCCTGGACCCGTTCCAGGAGCTGAACACCGCCTCGATCGCGCCTCTCAACTGCTCCATCGGCTCCTGTGGAAACGGCTTTCCGCAGTAGCGAGCCACGATGTCTTTGTAAGCGGAAACCAAGTATTTGAGGAGTTCCGGAGGAACCCCGGAGTCGATAGATGCACTTGAAAGCTCTTTCGCTGCCTCGAAGAGCTTGTCGAACTCTTCTCCAGGTACACCTAGCACTACCCTCCCGTACATGGCGATGAATCGCCGATACGAGTCGTATGCGAATCTCAAGTCATTGGTCTGGGCGGCAAGACCTTCCACAGATCTGTCATTGAGCCCCAGATTGAGGACGGTATCCATCATCCCCGGCATCGAGAACTTCGCCCCGGACCTAACAGAGACCAGTAAAGGGTCAGACGGGTCCCCAAGACTCTTGCCCATCTTCCTCTCCAGGATCGATAGAGCCTGGGAAACCTGGCCGGTCAGCTCGTGCGGCCACCCAGATTCCAGATACACTCGGCAGGCATCGGTCGTAATGGTGAATCCGTGAGGAACAGGAAGCCCTAGAACCGATGTCATCTCCGCGAGGTTCGCTCCCTTACCGCCCAGGAGATCCTTGAGCTCCATCGGCGGACGCAGATGCTCGTGGTCAAACCCGAATACATATTGCATCGATCCTCCTAAATGCCGCTACAGGAAAGGCCTAAGGGTTAACGTTCAATTCTAACTGGATCGGATACCTCAGCTGGGCAACGCAACTTCCACGCTAAGTGAGATTCTCATCCTACTATATGGACGATGATAAGTTAACAGGCGCCAGCTTCCCAGTTCAAGATCGATACCAGATGGCTCTTCAGCTCAGCTATCGGGACCCTGATCTGGCTCGTGCTGTCCCTGTCCCTGATTGTCACGGAGTTGTCCCCCAGCGAATCGAAATCCACAGTTACACAGGCCGGTGTTCCTACTTCATCCTGACGTCGGTATCTGCGTCCAATCGACTGCGTGTCGTCGTAATCGCAGGAAAAACTCGGAGATAAAGAGTCAAAAATCTCATCGGCCAGCTTCATGAGCGGCTCTTTCTTGGAAAGCGGAAGTATGGCCACCTGATATGGAGCAAGCCTGGGATCGAGTCTCAGCACCGTTCTGGCTTCGCCTCCAATGACATCTTCGTCATAGGACGCGACAAGAAAGGCCATCATGGTTCTGGTCGCGCCGGCGGCCGGCTCTATGACATAGGGAATGTAGGGCTGATTGGTCACAGGGTCGAAATACTCCAGTCTCTCACCAGAGTAGGCGCCGTGTGCCTTTAGGTCGTAATCGGTCCTGTTTGCGATACCCTCGAGTTCGCCCCAACCCCAGGGAAATGCAAATTCGACATCCACGGTGCCTGCCGAATAGTGGGAGAGTTCCTCCTTCTCATGATGGCGGAGGCGCAACACATCATCTCTTATGCCCAGATCCTTGTACCATTGAAGCCGCTCTGTGTACCAGTATTCGAACCACTTCGGCGCCTCATCGGGCGGCACGAAGTACTCCATCTCCATCTGCTCGAACTCTCGGGTCCGAAAGACGAAGTTGCCCGGCGTGATCTCGTTCCTGAAGGACTTACCAACCTGGGCGATGCCAAACGGAGGCTTCTTTCGCGTTGTCTGGAGGACGTTCTTGAAGTTGATGAACATCCCCTGAGCAGTCTCCGGACGAAGATAGGCTACTGAAGCCTCGTCCTCAACGGGCCCGACATAGGTCTTGAACATCATGTTGAAGGCCCGGGCCTCGGTCAGATCGGTTGAAGCGCAATTGGGGCAGACGCCCTGGATCTGGTCGGCCCTCCACCTCTCTTTGCAGTTCCGGCAGTCGACAAGAGGGTCAGTAAAATTCTCCAGATGCCCAGAAGCCTCCCAAATCTTCGGCGTCGAGAGTATCGAAGCGTCAAGTCCGACCACGTCATGTCTAAGCTGGACCATCGAGCGCCACCAGGCGTTCTTCACGTTCCTCAACATCAGTACGCCCAGCGGGCCGTAGTCGTAGGTCGACCTAAAGCCGCCATAAATCTCCGCAGAAGGGAAGACGAGCCCCCTCCTTTTGGAGAGATTGACAATCTTTTCCATCAAGTCTTCAGCCATGTGCGCTTGATCCTACCAGCTGACAATTTCGGAACCTACCGTGATCCAACGCAAGTGCATCCGAGATTGCTCCTCCAACCCAGTATCGCAACGCTCAACGAGACCTGAGCTGTGGCCGACAGCTCAGCTAACAGCTGGCTTCGGCTAGTAGTGCTCCTCGCGGGAGGATACCGACCGGAATGAACGCCAAAGCGTGAGATCGTATGAGATCTTCAGAATCCCGCTACCCAGAAACGGAGCGACCGAAGAGACACCCGACAACAGGTATCCCCCGACGGCCGGGCCGATTGCCCGCCCGGCCTGTCTGCCCATAGACGTCCTGGCCGCGGCTACTCGCCTCTCCTCTGGTTTGACTATGGAGGCGACGTAGCTCTTTCGGGTCGGGATATCCATCTCCACCAAGA
>JAJZIP010000202.1 GCA_021810525.1 Actinomycetes bacterium
GCCTGAATGGGAACCCAAGTGCGCATTGATCAGGGCAGGCTGTCAGAAGAGCCGGCTTGGCCAGTGCCCCTCAGAAACCATGCCGCTCCCAACACGCCTGCCAGACTCGCGACTCCAAGTCCCAAGATGAGCGTCGGCAGAACGACGAAGGTGACAAGTGTTCCGAAAAGCAACGGGGCGGCAACCTGCACCGCCCGGTTCACCGTGGTCCGCAATCCGACCGCGAGCCCCTGATCCCTCACCGGCGTGGCCTTGGCCAGCAGACTTATCAATGCGGTTTGAGAGATTCCGTTTCCAACTCCGAACACCACCATGCAAGCCGCTTGCACCAAGATCGAAGAAGAAAGCGATACTACCGCAAACACCAGGGCCATTCCGAAGAGACTGGCATAGAGAAGTCGATCAGTGTCGAACCTGCTGTGCAGCTTTCCAGTCAGAGCAGCCGAACCTGCGCTCGCCGCCGAGCCCAAAGAAAGTACGATGCCGATATCGAGGGGATTCCAGCCCAAATGATGCAGAAACACTACGTAGAACGAGTTCCGGATTGCGATCAGGGCAATACGAACAATAGAACCGACCACCATAAGACGGATCGACGGCAACACAAGAAGCCTAAATGCGCGTCCAAAATTTTGACTGCGCGCTGCTAGTGGTACTTGAGCATCCTGAGCCGCTTCCCGCGTAGCAGGGTAGCCTGGCACATCGCGTGCACCAACGGAAAATGCCACCGCGGCGATTGCAACTGCGGCTACAACGAACGTGGCTCTCATGCTGGTGCGCGTGATCAATAGACCGGCCAGGAATGGCCCACCAAAATTCCCAACCTGGGCCGACACGCTCAACCATCCAATCCTGTGCGCCCTCCGGTTGGTGTCAGAGCGTTCTCTTGTAACCGATGTCTGAGCTCCGATCCAGGTTGAAGATCTCCCCAGACCTGCTATCATCTGCCAGAATCCAAAAAGCCATACGTTGCTGATCGAGATGCTGAGCAGTGTTGCGACAGCAGCTGAGATCGCTCCGATGAGAACGATGGCATGGCTTCCTAGCCGATCCGCCGCCGCTCCGATCGGAATCGCGAAGATCATGGGGGCTACCGAAACAGCAGCGACGTCGACACCAAGAGCAAACGGGGATCCATGCAACTGTATAACCCACAAAGGGATGAGCAACATGACCATCGATTGTGAAGTTCGCTGTCCGATACCAATGCTGAACACAAGATTTGCAGAGCGACGAGCGATGGCGAACCCCCTTGATCATTACTCCCCGACGCATTTACCAACGGCAATCATATTGCCATTTTGCAGACTTAGAACTCTGTGCGACCCATACAGTTATTCACCAACCGATCTTTTACATGATCAGATCTTGGACCTTAAGGCATTGCCGTCAATCCTGTTTCATGCTGCATTGCCAGCGATGAACATATAGAACCGTGGGATCTGTAGCGGAGCCGGCAAGTCCGCTACGAACGGAGTTCTCTCTGATAAAGCGATAGCGTATACTCGTCGAAAGCCACCAACCGGACCAGCATCACTATCTCGGACTCCAACGCCTTCAAAGTCTGAACCGCAATCTGTGCCGCCTCCTGGGGAGGATAGCCGTAGATTCCGGTGGAGATGGCTGGAAAGGCTATAGATGTCGCCCCCAACACCTCGGCCACCTCTTTGCTCCGCCTATAGCATGAGGCCAAAGCCTCAGCCTCCCCGTGCCTGCCGTCGCGATAGCGCGGACCTACGGCATGTATGACCCATTTTGCCGCGAGCCCAAAGCCTGGCGTTGCCTTTGCGTCACCGGTCGGACAGCCGCCCAATCTAGCGCATGCTTCATGCATTTGAGCAGCGCCAGCCGCGCGATGGATGGCACCATCGACTCCCCCACCGCCGGCAAGTGCCGAATTCGCGGCATTGACCACCGCGTCCACCTCTTGCGTCGTGATGTCACCAAGAACTGCTTCGATCCTCATGGATACTCCGTTACGCGTCCTCGACACTATTCTAAGAGTTCACGACCTCCAACAAGCGGAGTCCCGCTTGGGCTCACTGCAGATCATGAGCCGGACATGGAGTGCCATTTCAACTCGACTGCCACAACTCTGGCTCAGAAAGAGCAGCTTGTGTGGCAAGGTGACCAAGGTGAAATACATACAAGCATCACCGGTCCGCAGCGGTTCAACCGAAATTGTGATGACCAAGCAGACAGATGTGGGAGAAATTATTGTGGGGCAAAAGGCTGATGAATCCGGTACAAGCGGGTGCTTGAAATCAATGGATGATCGGCCTGTCGCTCAAAATGTCTCTCACAAGAGATACGGCAAAATAGTGGGGCGATGAAAAGCACTCTGGGCAAACATTTTTTACCGGTACAAAAGTGACAGGACATATCTGGAAGCAATAGCCGCGCGTGTCTCCTGGATTTGACTCAGCAGGGGTCGACTAATGGTTAATAGTTGGAGGCGAGCAGTTACGTACATTTGTTCAGCCGCCAAACCAGATCTGCCCTGTCTTTGTCGGTGAGATTCCGCGACTCTGTCAGCTTTGCGTTTTGTATCCCCGACAAAGGTATGGGATACGCGTCCAAGACAGAGATCACTGATTTACCCGAGACATCCCGGCTACCTGCGCATTGCCGAAACTCGCGCCTTCCAGCGTTTCGATCTCGTTCTTAGAGATCGAGAATCCAAAGGAGTTCCTTATGGTACTGTCTTCCAGTACCTGGGGGGCCACCCAGGTAGACGGCTTTGTCGAAACTCCAACTGCAGGATTTTCCACGTGGACGCAAAAAACAGGTAGAATTCCGAGAAACTCTATGGTTTTCTTGACTACATGTCGACGAAGACAATACGATAAGGCAGAGCCGGAATCCGGTCAGGGGAACCTCAGCTACGTGTGAAGGGAGAGGGCATGGGCAGGATAATGACTGGACGCCGAGTTATTGCCGTCGCTATTCAGGGAGTGATCGTGACTGCACTTATCATCGGCGGGGCCAATCCGGCTTTCGCTAAGCCCTCGGGTCATAGTGGTGGTGGTGGAACCGCGACTCCGACCGGCAATGATGTCTCCTATCCACAGTGCGGAAGCAGCCTTCCCGCGAGTCCCGCGTTTGGTATCGTTGGCGTGACAGGCGGGCTCGCCAACAACGTCAACCAGTGTTTAGGACCATCGCCATCATATCCGAGCTACACCGAGAGCGAACTCTACTGGGCGGTTGCCGCCTCCGTCGGAGGGACGAGCCAGCTCAAGGCTTCGCTGTATGTCAACACTGCCGATCCTGGGAATGTTTACAATGGCACGGTGATCGCAGATTGGCCCACCTCCGGAAGCACTCCCTACGGGACGTGCAGTACCACGACGGTGACGCTTGCGAGTGGCGCTTACTCTCTAGGCGCCAACTCTAGTGCCTGTGCATGGCAGTACGGATACAACAAGGCGACTCAGGACGCGAGCTGGCTCGGGTCAGCAGCAACCGCGATCAACAGCCAGTCACCCCCAGTCACAGTGTCCGGAACTGCAGCGACCTATCCATGGTGGCTCGACGTCGAAACGGCGAACACATGGCAGCCGGACACGGCGATGAATGTCGCCGACCTCCAGGGCATGATTGCGGGACTTCAGGCCGCTGGAGCGGCCACGATCGGCGCATATTCGACTTCCAGCCAATGGGACACAATTACGGGCGGCACCAACTCCGGGTCCGGCTCGCTTTGGCAGATTCCCGACTGGATTCCCGGAGCGCGAAATCTCTCCGGCGCTCAGGCGAACTGTAAGCAGGCGTCTTTCACCGGGGGCACAGTCACGGTGACGCAATGGTTCAGCCGTCCCGACGACGGCGACTACGCCTGCTGAGACTGTTGCCCTTGAGTTGTTCCGACGAAATGCTCACAGCTTGCTGTTGCGAGATTGTGATTCTCGCTTCAGCAAATGGCTCTTTGTTGCAGACGGGTCTTGCAGTCGCTCCTCCAGCGGCAACTAAGCCCACCGCCTGCACCACGGTCTACTTCTAGTATCGATGCCGGTATCCTCTGGGCACCGAACCCAGCTGGTATATGACCGGTAGTTGATTCCCACCAGCCCCAGAGATTCACCACATTTAGGTCAGTCGACGCACACGCTTTCAATAACGCTCTGGCCTATTTTTGCGACCCGCCGATACCTGTTGTTCGAAAAGTCCTAAGTGCGTCCAGACACGATTTGAGACGGCTAGCTCATAACAGCGCTGTTCTCGGTGGCTGTTAGCAGCGGTTACCGATTCGTTATCAATGTGCAGACGCTTGTACTGCCCCTCAGCCAATGTCTAATTTCGTTGTGAGTCTCCCACAACGTCGGGCGAATTCCGCAAATCATTGACCACATCAAAATCACTGTACCTTGGTCGAGAATTTAGCGAGATCCTCACCAACGGTAAGCTTGCCGTCGAAGGAAGGCCTTACATCAGAAAGCAGATCTGCAGGCGTGCCGTTCATCAGCATTAGATGCGACAGAACTAAATGCTTTACCCTAGCGTTCGCTGCTACTTTGCCAACTTCCAAGGAAGACATGTGATAGCGAAGAATTCGTTCCCAACGTGCCCTCTTGGGTCCCCTTGAGGTCTCTATCGCCCGTTTCATACCCTCTTCCCAAGCCACTTCGCAAACGAGAATGTCTGCATCCTGGGCATATATCTGAAGGTTCTCGCACACGCAGGTATCGCCCGAGATGACGACTACGTTCTTTTCATATTCAAATCGGTATCCGAACGCGTGTTTGACCGGATAGTGGTCTACTCTGAAGCCCCTTACTGACCACTTGTGGTGCGTTATGGTCCAACCGTCCTCTATCTCATGAATGGTGGGGCGAAGGCCAGCAATCGTGACGGAACCCTCCTCCGTCCTGAGCCTTATGTCTTCTTCAAACGCATACAGTAGGCGGTTGATAAACTCTTCTGTCCCGGGAGGTCCGATGAGCACGGGGGGCGTGTTCCACCACCCGCCTACCCATCCTGCCCAAAGCAGATCAGCCAGTCCTGACACGTGATCCGAGTGCAGATGAGTAAGTAAGACATGGCTGATTGCGGTGACGTTTGATTCAGCTTCTAAAAGCCTGTGCAGGCTGCCTGGTCCGCAATCGACCAACACTATGTCATGAGCAATCTCTATTACCTGGCTTGGTCCGTGACGATCCCGATCAGGTATCGGAGTGCCAGTTCCCAGCAGTGTTACACTTATTGACCCGACATTATTTGAACTTTCCACTTCTAGAGCACCGCCACTGCCGCAAAAATTTTGCAAGTCTGGTTCCCGAACTCACCCCTGTCATCTATGGGCGCTAATGACCGTGGTTCAAACCTATGCATTGGCAAGTCACCTCCACCTCAGACTCAATAAAGCGTCTCCAACATAATTGCGGTCCACTGAACATATATTCAGGTACAACGATATTCGTTGCACCGGAGTGGGAACGGAGATTAGATTGTCGGGAAACTCTCGATGAATTCGTTGAATCCGATCCAAACCGAAGAGATCTCCTTTGTTTGGTCTCTAGTGAACGGGTGATCTTCGGTGCGAAACGAAATCTAGGAGAAGATCTAGGAATCT
>JAJZIP010000203.1 GCA_021810525.1 Actinomycetes bacterium
TGAAGGAGGCCCGGGCGAAGTGATCCTGCACGATCTTGACGGTGCATCAGCTTCGCTCAACGAACTCCTCACTGATATCGACGCGACGATCATGGTCGCTACCGCCGATACCGGGACCGAGGCCGCTTCGGCCATCGGTTCTGCCTGTGCTATCAGGGGCATCATGACCGCCGGTCTGGTGTTCGGCAGGAGCACCTCTTCGATGACCGTTTCAGCTCTCCGCCCGTACGCCCGGGTTCTTGTCGTGTCAAATGATGAAAGCGATTTGGAAGCCATTCTGATCGCCATGCGTGCATAAAAATAGAAATATTCGTGTAATTTCGCAATGCCTGGAAAGGGTGCTTTGATGGACGCTAAAGTGACCGTCCCTGGGCTTCAGCAGATGAAGCAACGGGGGGAAAAGATCGTCGGCGTAGTCGCTTGGGACTTTCAGATCGCCAGAATAGTTGACAGGGCTGGCGTGGACCTTGTATCGGTCGGTGACACCGTTGGCGTGAACCTATGGGGGCAGTCGCACCCCTTGGAAATTACGATGGACCAGCTCCTGGTGGTGTGTCAGGCGGTGCGGCGAGGAGTGAAGAGGGCATTGGTGAGTTGTGACTTTCCCTTCGGCCCCCTTCAGGAGGGAACTTCAAGCGCCGTGAGGGCCGCGATTAGGCTGGTGAAAGAGGCCGGAGCCGATCTTGTCAAGCTCGATGGCGCGTCGGACTTTCCGGAGGCCATTACGGCTATTGATCGTGCCGGAATCCCAGTTATAGCCCAGTTCGGCATTACACCTCAGACGGCTCTTCGCTACGGAATCACGTACAGCGCAACGCCTGCCGCTGGCTCTGAGATACCTAAGGAGATGACCGAAGAGTTCGTCGAAGAGGCTAGGCGTCTCGAGGCCGCTGGAGCGGCGATGCTAAACTTCACCAACTCGGGCCCGATCGTGGGTGCGGTAGTTGCTAAATCGGTCTCTATTCCGGTTCTTGGCGGTTTTGGCGGCGGGCCTTGGCTCGACGGCAGGATCCGAATGGTCACGGCTGCAACAGGCTATTCTGCGTCCAGCATCGACAAGGAGCCTCTTGACGCATACGTCAATGTGGCAAAGCTTACCCTGGAAGCGATAAGCGCCTACTCAGAGGACGTTCGAGCCGGCCGCCAGATAAAGGGAGGCATACCCGTTCCTGGGGAGTGATCCGTGGCCAGTGATCTTCTGTGAGACCGAGCCTCCGTAAGCGGCAGCTGCATCGAACGGCCCAAGCTGCACTAGCTACGATGCCGTTTGTCTACTTTATTCATGGCTAGCATGTGTCTGCCATGTCGCTCTTGTTGGGTTGGCTCATTTTTCTTTTGATTGCGTCTTTTATGACAACACGGAATCTGCGGCAAGAAGACTCTATGGGCGCAGCTCCGGGTCTGACTGGTCAGGTTGCGACCATCGACAAGGTTCCTGCGGTGAGCACCACGACCCTTTGGGCGTTTGCGCTTTACGGTGTTTATACCTATCTCGGTGTGGAGCTTCGCCAGCATGCTCATTTCGGTTCGGGCCTAGTGGCTGTGGGGTTGGCGATCTACGGAGCAGGCGCCCTTGCGGGGAATCTGGCAGGCGGCTCGTTTGCCGATAGCCGAGGTGCGCAGACCGTTGTCCTGTCGAGCCTTGTGGCGCTGGCGATAGTGCTTATCATGTTGGGTGCCCTTTCATCGCTGCACTTAGTGCTGCTGGTGGGCCTTGGCCTCTTTTCTTTCTGCGCATATCCATGCTTCTCCGCCCATCAGAAGCGTCTGGTGACGCGATTCGGCTCCCAGCCGGGAGCGCTTCTGGCATGGAATAATACAGCGATGTACCTTGGCATTCTCATGGGGTCTGCGGTCGGAGGACGCATCCTGGCATCCGCAGGGTTTCCTGCGCTGACCGCTGCAGCTGTGGCTGTCGCCCTAGCAGCTGCTCTCTCTACCCGACGGGTGATGGCTGCGCCATCGCATCAGCTTTGAGCTGGTTGGTTCGGCTGGCCGATGCCAGCTCAAAGCTGCAGCTGAGCCTGACCGTTTACGGCCCAGGAGGCAGCATGAGCTTGGTAGACAGCGTTGGTGAGAGTGGAGAAGCTCAGTCGTTCGGGGCCCAGAACGTTACGCGAATTTAGATGGGATAGCCATGTTGCCGCTTAGGGCCTGAACGTATAATCGTGAGATGGTCTCTGGCATCTTCAGCGGTCTTATCGCGCTTGTTGTCCTTCTGATAGCCCTGATCGCATTGAGATTTGCCCGGATAATGCTCAACCAAAGGGTCGTTCGTGGTGCGGGGGCAAAAGGCGCTCAGCTCAGTGTGAAGTCTCCTCAGCCCAGTATGAGTGCTCTCAGCCATCATCTTCCGCTGAGTATCTTCGCAGTGTTCGCGAGCGTGGCCTATTCCTGGATTGCGGCGGGAACCAAGCCGTTCACATGGGGTGCCGACCTTTTGTGCGCAATAGCATTTGCCCCCATGGCCGCAGCCGCTTTTGTTAGGTTCAGACGTATGCGCGAAGCACGTAGACATGATGGGGAGTTCCGAGGCCTGCAGGAGCCTTACCAAGCCCTGGAGCCCTGGCTCTTGGTTGTTGGACTGCTGATTCTTTGGGAACTGGTCACGTATTTCGCTGGTTTCGGCGGTCATCGTGAAGAATTTCCTACCCTGAGCGTCCTATACAATAGTGCGGCAAGCCTAAGACCGACCAAAGCCATCTTGTTCCTGCTTTGGCTGTGCCTTGGCTGGGGGCTGTTCCGGCCATGATCCGGACCATATGTTATGGCATCTGGGCAGTGATCGCGCTTATGGTGGTGTGGTGCGAGGTCATCTCCATCTACAGTTCCCGCCGGATTCCTGGATTCGTCAGGATGCTCGAGACCCTGGCTGCCAGGCCCTATCGAACCGCAGTCCTCTTCGTGGGATGGATGTGGATAGGCTGGCATTTCTTCGCCCGATAGCCCAGTAACCGATAGCCCAGTAACCGATAGCCCAGTAACCGATAGCCCAGTAACCGATAGCCCAGTAGCCGATAGCCCAGTAGCCGATAGCCCAGTAGCCGATAGCCCAGTAACCGATAGCCCGGTAGCCGAATCGGGGAATCCAGTCTTCGCAGGTCACATCGCCACTTTGGCAGAGCACTCGGACACCGGGGAATATCTTGGCACGGCTTGTACTTTCGGCAGCGGCCCTGCCACTGCGCACTTGGTTCCAGATCGGTTCAACTCCTTGGGGCCGCCGCAGCCACCAAATCCTGGCATGCAAAGTCGATATTGTCTGATTCTCCGCTTTTTTTTGGATATATTACTTTCCACCAATGTCTTCGAGATCCAAAAGTGCATGGGCTCACGCTCCGAAACACGCCGCGCGCAACAGGCGCAGTTGGCTTAGGAGAGGTGTAGTCGTTGCCGTGGCAGTTGTCCTGGTGGTAGTCGTCGGCTTGGTAATGAAATCGAGCAGCGGAATAAAAAGCAGCTCGTCGTCGGGCTCCAACTCCTCGGCTGCAGGTGGATCAGCCCCTGGCAGCGCATCCGGTTCGTCAGCGTCGTCGGCGAGCGGCACTTCATTCAATCCCAAGTCCTGGTTGGCCTCGCTCGAGGCAAAGGTCAAGGGAGAGCAGGGGAATCTCCAGCCCGGCTCCAATCCCTCCGCGCTTCCCGGGCCTATTCTGATAGCCGATGAGGGGAATTCCAGGCTTTTGCTCGTGGATCCCAAAGGGAGAATCATTTGGCAGTATCCATCTCCAGGCGACCTTTCTCCAGGTCAGACCTTCAAAGAGCCTGACGATGCCTTTTTCGGGCCCACCGGCAAGGAGATCATGGCCACGCAGGAATCCCAGTTCGCCATAACGGAGATCTCGATTCAAAGCGGGCATATCGTCTTTCGATACGGCCATCCTGGCACCGCCGGATCGGCCCCGGGGTACCTCGACAATCCCGACGACGCGATGTTGCTTCCCAACGGAGACATCATCACTGCCGACATCAAGAACTGCAGGCTTCTCTATCTGTCGCCATTGTCGCCGACGCCCATTCATATCTTTGGGGAGACCACTCAGAGCTGCTACCACCAGCCCCCTTTGCGTTTCGGAAGTCCGAACGGTGTTTTTCCGATGTCAAACGGGGATTGGCTTGTGACAGAGATCAACGGGGACTGGGTCGACGAAATGACCCCCAGCGGGCAGATCAAGTACTCCATTCACCCGCCGGGAATCACCTATCCCTCCGACAGCAACGAGGTGTCGCCTGGCGTTCTTCTGACTGCGGCATACACCAGTCCCGGAGTCATAGAAGAGTTCAACCAGAACGGCGCCCTGCTGTGGAGATTCGCGCCAACCGGAGCACAGACGCTGAACCATCCTTCCATTGCCTTGCCGCTTCCCGACGGCAATGTCTTGGCAACCGATGATCGCAACGACAGAGTCATAGTGATCGACAAAGCGACCAACAAGATCATCTGGCAGTACGGCTACACCGGTGTCTCCGGGACGAAACCGGGCTATATCAACGAGCCTGACGGAGTCGATCTGGCGCCTCCGTATTCACTTTTGATGACACAAGCCTCCACGATGGGCATACCGCCGTTCCAAGCGACTGGCACGACAACTTCTACAAACGGATAGGCAGCTCTTCTTAGCGGCTGAGCTGGGCAAGTTGGGTCCTTTCCCGGGCCGGAACCGGGCGTCGGCCGGATGACTGGTGGCTGAAGATCTGCGAGCCAGCCGATGCTTCCTGGATCGACTTACACAGGTCTTGTCCAGTGTCGTGGTTTGGGATCAGAACTTGCGCCTGAATCATCAGATTGGGCGCAGGTTCTGAAAGCCACTTCTGGATCGTTGCCCCAAGTCCTCTGTTTCCAAGAGAATAGGACGCCAATCGAATCGGTTGTGGTTTCTCTGAGAACGACCCGAGCCCCTTGGAGAGGTTTTTTCGAACCCTCGAGTTCATGGAGTGGATCGTTAGGATCACAAAGAGGCGAATAGGCGAATATTTGCAATGCTGATCATATGCCTGCATGGGATGACTCACATTCAACACCGCCTGCCGCGGTCTGCAACACAACCGAGCTTGCGCTCTTGGCACCGGCGAGGTTGGACGCTTGTTTGTTTTGCCACTACTACCAAGGGTCGCTGGCGTTGCTGCTCCAGCTACGATCTCAATGTGGGCACTGACGGCTTTGGCTCATCTTGTCGACCTTTCAGGAATCAGCGGTTGTATGACAAGTCTCTGCCCCGGGTTAGGCATGGGGTTCAGTTTTTTCTAGTGGCGGAACTTCTCAAGGTCAAGCCGTCACCAACGTAATTGGGGGCACGCTTGGGCATTGGTCGAGCAGGGGGAGACGTCCTGAAAGTCGTACTCAATCCGGAGGTAAATTAGTTGTCCGTTTTGGTTACTGGCGGTGCCGGCGTAATAGGTTCAAATGTTGTTCGTGAACTGATCTCGCGTGGCGAGGAGGTTGTCGTAGCTGATCTTCGGGAAGACCGCTCCCTACTGGGGGAGATTCCCGTTCCAATCGAATGTGGGGACATCTGCGACCAGGACTTCCTGAAAGATGTCCTGCATCGATGGCGGGTCGAGAAGATAATGC
>JAJZIP010000204.1 GCA_021810525.1 Actinomycetes bacterium
GATATACGCAAAACTCTTCGCCGTCTTGCGCGAGCTGGCGCGCATCGGGGGATTGAGAAACTCCCCTCCAATCGTGTTCTACGATCGAATCCTGTCTACGAGCAATGCGGCGGCCAGGTATAACCGGTTACGAATCGATGAACTTGCGAATACTCTCAGTTCATGGGCGGGACGGGAGCTGACCAAGGACGGGATTGCCGATGCCGTCAGTGAGACCAACTCGGCAGTGACCACCCTGCGAGAACTGGCTGCAGCGCGCCGGGCCGAGGTTCCCATGTTGCGAGGCAGCGACGTGCTCAGCGTTGCCGGCGCGGCGCTCACTCTTCCAGGCGATGCGCTGACAGAAGCGCTGGCGCACCTTGCCACGGGCCATGACGGGCCCGGAACCCCTTCCACGCCGGGGAGGGCCAGAGTCTTCATAACCGGATCGCCACAGGACGATCTCTGGACCTACCAGACGCTGGAATCTGCTGGTTTCAATATTGTCGGGGAAGATCACGACTGGGGGGAAGGCGGATGGAACTTGATCAAGGAGACACCGGACCCGGTCGACGGGATACTTGACCGGCACCGCACCATACAACCGCGGGCCGCACGAACCGGGGTGAGGGAACGGTGCCACAACACTGCACGTATGGCCATCGAAGCCAGAGCTGATCTAGTCATTCAGATCATTTTTTGCCACGATGAGGCATCGGGTTGGGAGTTTCCATTCCTTCGCGAGCTCCTCGCGTCGACGGGGATTCATGTCGTCCAGGCGCGCGTGCAATACGCACATCAGGATCCCACGCCTCTCTTGCAGGCAGTTAGGGTTATCCCGTCCCAGGAATATACGGTTGAAGGAAAGCCACATGGCTGAGGTAACCGGAGAGCGCAGACATAACGAACTGGCGTGCACCAGAGAGATCACGGCATACCAACGAGCCTGGTTCGCCGAGGTGAGTGTGCGCGCCAGATCAGGTGAACCATTTGCGGTACTGAGCGCCGACTCCCCGCACGAGATCTATCGGGCAATGGACATACCCTACGTCGTGGTTCAATGGTGGTCCTCAATCATCGCCGCCAAGCAAAAGGCCCCAGAATACCTAAGGCGTCTGGCAGACGCCGGATACCCCAACGACAGCGAACAGTACAATTCACTTCCCCTTGGAGAGTTCCTCGACGATAACCCCTCACGTGCTCCTTGGGGTGGCCTCCCAAGACCAACAATCCTACAATGCTCACTTTCAACCGATGGCTTGCGCAAGATGTTCGAGATATGGGCTGATCGCACCGGCGCCACGTTCTTCCCCCTCGAGCGCTCGGTCGACATTCGACTGGACTTGCCTTCGAAATGGTGGGAGGAGTTGCCTCGAAATTGGAACACATTTCTCCCTTCTGCCCGGCTTGACCTGCTCACCGACGAACTCAGAGACCTGATTGCAATGCTCGAGAAGACGACCGGAAGAACCTTTTCCGAGCAGAAATTCGCTGAAATAATGGATCTTGCGAATCAGCAGGCAGAAGCCAACCGGTCGGCTAGAGATCTCATTGCAGCGACCGTCCCGGCTCCCACCACCGTCGCCGAGACGATGGCTGCGACTATGATCCCCCAGTGGCACCGCGGCAGCACGTGGGCCAGGGACGCTGCACGCTCCTTTGCGACCGAGGTACAAGAGCGGGCCGAAGCAGGCATCTCGACACATCCAAACGAGCGAATACGTCTGATGTGGCTCGGGCGAGGGTTATGGTCGAGCCTCGGCTTCTATGACCAGTTCGCCGAACGCGGTGCGGTCTTCGTGTGGTCAATGTACCTCGGACTTGCAGCGGACGGATACATCAGATATGTGGGCGACAGCGATCCGCTCCGAGCTCTCGCAGCACGCTTCGTGCCCATGGGGGAGGAGCTGAGAATGCCTGGCTGGTCAAGTGCCTGGCACCTGAAAGAAGCCCGGCTCCACCAGATCGATGGGGTAATAAGTCTCGGGGAGGACGACTACTTCAGCACACAGTTATTAAAAGAGAATGGGATCCCCGTCCTTTCCATTCAAGCGGACAACGTCGACAGGAGGACCTGGAGCGAAGAGTGGATCGCGAGCCAGATAAACGAGTTCATCGATCAACAAGTCCACCCCACAACTGCGAGGAGAATCAGTGGCACATGAAGACATTGTGGCTGACGGTCATGAAGAGCAGGTAACCGAAAAGGCAGTTATTCTGCGCGGAATCAAGGTCATTGACCTGACCCAGGCACTATCAGGGCCGTTCGTCACACTGGTGCTAGCTGAACTTGGCGCTGACATCATCAAAGTCGAAAACCCTGACGGAGGCGACATGGCGCGAAACAACACCCCTTATCTCGGGCGAGATGGGCTCACGCTAATACGTCGGAGCGAGGATGACTTGTCACTTGCGGCGCTTAACCGACTTCGCGGGAAAAAAAGCATTACTCTCGACCTAAAACATCCGGAGGCTGCAAAGGTCTTTGCCGATCTGGTACGCCATGCAGATGTCGTGGTTGAAAACTTCAGTGACGGTACCGCCGATCGGCTCAACGTTGGCTACTCCATGGCTCGAAAGGTAAATCCAAAGATAATTTACTGCTCAATAAGCGGCTATGGCAGAGGGGCTGAATCTGGAGCCCGTGCAATGGATGTGATAATTCAGGCTCTCAGTGGGGTCATGCTAACTAGCGGCGGGGCAACCGATCCTCCGATCAGACTCGGTGTTCCCGTCGCAGATATGATCGTCCCGCTATGGGCCATTATCGGAATTATGTCGGCGCTTTATCACCGAGAACAAACCGGCCAGGGCCAGCATGTCGATAGCTCAATGCTCGGTGCACTGACCTCACTAGTAGCAACTGAAGACTGGGACGCACTCGAAGAACTCGGTCAACCGTTACGTTCTGGGCCCACACTCCCCCGCCTTGCACCATGGGGCCTATTCCGGTGTGCCGACGGCTGGGTCTCGCTCGTCGCACCCCGAGACAAGTTCGTCTCACTCCTTTTTGATACTATGGGTCGGAGCGAGCTAATTGCAGATCCACGGTTTGCGACGCGAGATTCCCGAGTGAAAAATGAACCTCAACTAACGGAGGAAATCGAGTCATGGACCAGTGCTCTGCCAGTCTCCACGGTTGTAGAGATGCTCGCCAATGCCGGTGTGCCATCGGCACCTGTGAGGGATCCAAAAACCGCAATACGTGACCCTCGTGTAGTCGCCAGGTTGGAAACTGTTCCAGTAAACCATCCGGTCCTAGGAACATTCGAGCAATACCGGACGGCAGGTATCCCAGTCCACTTTTCCGATGCTGTCGTGGGCAACAGTGGGCCTGCGCCAAGACTTGGGGAACACACCATCGAAATACTCTCAAGTATCGCTGGCTACTCGTCCGAACAGATCGCGGCACTGCGGCAAACAGGGGTGATCTAGAACCGAACTTTACTTCTGAATTGGGCCACTAAGCGTTGTTTCTCTTCCTGACTTCGGCAAATAGGTGACCAACTCAGTTCGTCTCCCTATCGCTCAGATTCAGGGTTGCAATTATCTCTTGCACCTGAGGTCCGTAATCCGGCGGAATAATAAAATGCTGTTTGCCAAGTCTTACATATGCGGCTTTGGTGGAGTTGATCTCTTCGAGCGCTGCCTTTACGGTCGCACCGAGTGGCTTTACGTGACACTCGAGCATCCTCATGACACAAAGCGCCAGCATGCAGATGACTACGTGGGCCTCGATGCGTCTCTGCCTGTAGTGGAAAGCCGGCCTGATCCGCAAATCCGTCTTGCTCATGCGGAAAGACTGCTCCACTTTGTAGAGTTCCCCATAATGGGAGATGACCTCGTCTGGACTCAGATCTGGACTGTTGGTGACGTATCCCTTTATCCCGTCCCACTTCGACGCAGCAGCAACCGCATCAAAGTCGATCGAGGGTTTTTCTCTGATGGTGAAATCCAGGTACTGGTGTTTTCTTATCGCCTGGTTCTTTCTTATGAGACCCTCAAGACGAGTAACGGAGCGCTCACGTTGTGATCTTGCTCTCTTGGCCCTTGTCTCCGAGTAGGAGATTATGATCCGCCTGTCCTTGTGAAATATCTCCTGTACTGTGGCTCTGGTGAAATCAAGAGAGGTTATCTGATCCTGCAAGGGCTTAGGAAGCGATTTCAGCCTCGCTCCGACGATGTAGAAGAGGCCCCTTTCCTCTAAGGAGGAAAGGTTCTTATCACTTAGCATTCCGGCGTCGCCAACTACGGTCAAAGATCTCTCGTCAAGTGTTTTGAGTGTCTCATCTATGCCATCTACGAGAGTCGATCCCTCATAGGTGTTTCCGGGATACAGACGATATGTAAGGGGCATGCCCAAAGAGTTGACTCCGAGTCCGAGCACTGCTTGGGGCAGGTCCTCTCCGAACTACCGCCACGCAGTGCGCCCTGAGACATCAAGAGGACGGCGTGTCGAAGGGCTCAGTTAGACGTTGAAGTCGGCACCGACGAGAGTTCACTCTTCTCGGGACATAGTCGTGTTCTGCGACATAAATCGCTTGGCCCCGCAACTCACTGATGGCGAAGCATTCCAGCTTGTCTGCGACATAGCGAGTTCTAAATTGGACGTCGGTGCAATTAGCGAACGTCTCCGTCAACGGTTCACTTGGTGACTTCGTGACGATCAATTCCGATGGTTGTCCGACATGGCTTTTGGCTGAGGCCAGTGAGCTGTCCTGTCTGTGCGCCATCGGATCGGCGACAAGAACCTGGCAGCATCGGAAAGTGATAGACGAGATTCACCCCTGTTGAAATCGCCCCGGTGACCCGTCGGCTTCAATCTTGAGCTGAACGGTCATTGCAATTGACTTGCTGTCGAAATCTTGCCACCGTATTCCCTTCACCTCGCCTCTTCGCAGCCCTGCGGTAAGTAATCACGAGCGCCCAAGAGGATACCGGGTTCGGAACCTCGGGTTCCTTCTATCAGCCTTCTTGACTGAACTTCGGTGACCGTAGGTTTTACGGTCTTGGCCTTTCCCCAACGGGCTGAGTTACCAGATTTTAGCTATCAGACTATGTACAACTCGCTACTTCGGCAATCCCGAGTACAGCCCAGCACAGGTTGAAAGGTGTCGGCACAAACACTCTAGGCTCGACAACGGGATCGATTCTAAAGAACACTCTATGAGATCTGCGAAGAACGTATCCGCCTGCGCCTCCGGATCACATGAGCCAAGAGGTAGCTGAGAAGCAGCAGGCTCGAGAGCGCATGCCAAGCTATCCCGAGGCCGGGAATCATAATGTTTCGCCCCATTGACAGGTCAAGTGAGCCGGATGTCAGCACGTTGAGCATCAGAAACACGAACACGGCATCCGATCGGGCGAGACGCCCGCGATTGCCGAACCCGGATCCAAAGTGTGTGAGCTGGAATAGCAGTGCTCGCACAGTCTTTCGACGCTGGCCGAGATGAACCAGCACGAAAGCGATGAACATGCAGGCAATCACAACGTGGATCGCCACTCGCGAACCTAGGCTGAATATCAACAGCGGCA
>JAJZIP010000205.1 GCA_021810525.1 Actinomycetes bacterium
AAACCTAGTCAGCCCTTTGTTTTCGCTCTCCAGCCGCTGAGTCTCCCGGGTCCTTGCCATCTGGACCGGACTCGGCGATTCTACCCATGTTTGCCGTCTCCCACAAGATGCAAGTCTTGTGGGTTCGCTTGGAGTCCTGCCGGCGGCAGTAGTCTCGCCTTCATCACCAGTAGATCGCTTGCCGTTGCTGACGGCGGTTAGGGCATGTTCCCCAACACAACTGGCTTTGATTTCGGGTCTCTTTTCGGCTGAGATACCTCTTGACTAAGACCTTTCTCACCGCGGTGTATTAGGTGAAGATGGACACCAAAGAATTGAATACTGGGTATCTTATCTGGGTAGTCCAGCTCAATCCATTCACCTGCTGACCTGGTTTGCTGTTCTTTGCACTTGGGCCACCACCACGTGCTGAAAAATGTGTGCTTGATGTCGATGCTAAGATCACTGCGTGCGACCTCGACGGGTGGTTCTTGAGACATTGACCGGAGATTGTTTGTGACCGAGAAGCGTGAGATCGGCCATAGCGTAGGAGATTCAAATAGCACAACTCTGGAAAGCGAGAAATCCAGCCGGGGACAGATAACAAGTATCGAAGGAATCCCCGCGCTGTCACTCGATGCGATCAGCTCGGTGGCATATGGGCCCGAGGCCATGCTTGCGGTGCTCGCAACCGCTGGTGCAGGAGCACTTGCCAAAATCGAACCGATCACTATTGCGATCGTCATTCTCTTGGTTATCTTGGTATTTTCCTATCGTCAGGTTATCCAGGCCTATCCAGATGGCGGCGGATGCTACGCTGTGTCGAAATCCAATTTGGGTCCCAGGGCCAGCCATTTAGCAGCTGCGGCACTCGTTGTAGATTACGTCCTGACCGTTGCTGTATCTATTGCCGCAGGGGTCGCTGCACTTGTATCGGCTTTTCCAAGCCTGAGTTCCGACAGCCTAATTATCTCGCTGGCATTTTTGGTGGTGTTGACCGCTCTCAACTTACGCGGCATTGCCACAAGTGCCAGAGCATTTCTTGTACCTACGGCTGTATTCATAGTCGGGATCTATGTCGTCATAGTTGCTGGCCTTCTGCGGTCCCATCCCGCAGCCAATGCCGGCATACATATGGTAGCGATCCCCAAGGTTGCTGCCGCGGTGGGAATTCTGCTTCTTCTAAAGGCGTTCGCAGCAGGGTGCAGTGCATTGACCGGAATCGAAGCGATTGCAAATGACGTGCCGGCCTTCCGCGCCCCCAAAGTTCGCCGTGCTATGCGTACCGAGGTGATACTTGGCGCGATTCTCGGCACTATGTTGTTGGGTTTGGCGTTTCTCACTGTTCGTTTCCATATAGGACCGACTGGCAATCAGACTGTTCTAAGCCAGATCACCGGTGCGGCTCTGGGCCGGGGACCTCTCTACTATTTGGTCGACTTATCAACCACAGTGATTCTTGCATTGGCGGCGAACACCTCCTTCGGTGGGTTGCCGATGCTGACCAGCCTGCTCGCTAGAGACAATCTCCTGCCGCATGTTTTCGGACTTCGAGCCGATCGACCGGTCTACCGCTACGGTGTGGTGGTGCTTTCTGTACTGGCCGGATCACTGCTTATCGCGGTTAATGCCAACACCAACGCACTTATTCCGCTCTTTGCGATCGGAGTATTTACCGGATTTACACTTTCACAGACCGGGCTGGTTTTCCACTGGAGACAACAGAGGCTCGGGCTTTGGTGGGCTCGGGCTGGTCTAAACGGTCTAGGTGCTGTGATGACGGCCGTGGCCACGGTCATCTTTTTGGTCACCAAGTTCACAGGGGGAGCATGGGTAGTGGTGATTGCCATACCAGCCCTGATCCTTTTGTTCTCTCGGATCGCAAGATACTATGACGATGTTGGACGCGAAATCGGTTTAGGATCGATTCCAGGGGCTCCACAGGTCCACGACAGCCTGATCCTAGTAATGGTGACGGCGGTGTCCCGCATGACTCAGGCTGCACTTGGCACAGCTTTAAGTCTTGACGGTGAGGTGGTAGCAGTCAGCGTCCAGTTCGGCGATGAGCGCGCTTCAGCCCTGCGCTCCGACTGGGATCGGTGGAGCCCAGATGTGCCCTTGGTCATCCTCCGTCCGGATTCGCGATCGATCGCGGCGCCGATGCTCCAATATCTTGGCTCACCAGAGATACGTGATCGGCGAGTGATGATCCTGATACCAGAGGTGGAACCTCGCAAGTTCCGTCACCAGCTTTTGCAGAACCAGCGCGGCATCGTCTTAGCAAATGTGTTACGTCGCCGGAGCCATGTGATCGTAGCTAGAATGCCGTTCCGCCTGAGACGGGACTGACCGGGTTCGCAGATTGCGCTACCTCGTTGACTGATGGTGATCGTACTTTCGCACGAGCTTCTGTGATCTCTGATTCCCTGTGGTGATCTGCTAGACGATTCCTCTCTTCTAATTTCAGAAAACTTGCACAAAACTCGTGTTTCCGGGTGATCTGACCAAAACAGGTCAGGGCGATACTGGCAGGACAATACAGTGGTCACACGATCGCGATCATCTTTGTTTCTAAGCCATTTCTGACCATTTGACTTTGAATACCGGAGGATGAAATCGTGCTGCGCAATATATAGATCCATAGTACGCTGCTGGACAGCCAGCTCTCAGTGGTAAGAACGGAGAGGCGCCTTGCCATTGTCGGAGCAGGTGGTCCGGCCCGGTGAGCGTGCCAAACCAGTGGCCCAGATTTCTAAGAATTCAGACAGAGCCGCTATCTCGAACGAGAAGCAACCTCGGACAAGTGGAGCTTCAGCCGACGTAAGACGCTATCTCGTTGACAAGCTTGCCCTCGATCTCAACGTTCCACACCATTTCCGCAACATCGACAAATAGGAAGAGGTCTGATAGCAGCAGAGTCTCTACCGCTGCAATTCCCAGATGCTCCAGCCACTTTCCAATGCCGATCCGTACTACGAAATCGTCTGGATTGCCGGAGATGTAGATCGTCAGAGCTCGGTCAGCATCTATCAGTTCTGAAAGGAACTTCCCCTTCTTGGCCTGCAGAACCACGCCATGATCACTCGCCTGTGACGACTGGACGGTAAAGCCATCTGATTTCAGATACTCCTCGATCTTGCTCTGCAGATTTTGTAGGTCAGTGTGCTTGTTCTGATAGTGCAGAACTTTCTCCTTGGGCATTGCGCCTCCTAAGCAATTTGTGCACGAGATGACAGAACCCTGAGATTCATCACGCATCTCGGACATTTGGCAAGGTCAGCGTAACAGATCCATCTAGATATGTATTGTCAGTGGGCATCTCGTGGTCGTCCGCCGACTCAGTGCGTCATCAGTCTCCCGACTTGGTTTCCAGGCATTGCCTATCCGCTCACGGAAGATTTGTCCGGCAACCATGTGGTCACAAGCGCAGATGCATCGATTCAACGGGGTGGTCCGGCGTCTGTCCACTCCGCTTTGAACGAGTATCGGTCACCGCGTATCGTGCTTTCCCGCCATTCGATCGGGCGGTTCCCCGCCATGGCAAGACGCTGTACCGCCAAGGCTGCCTGGCCTTTAGGCAAGCGAAGGATCCGGCGGTCCTCGGCCGACGGAATGACTGGCCACATCCGCTCCCAGCCACCTGTTACCCGAATATGGCACTTCTCGGCGAGCAGATCGTATAGCGATCCAGATTCCAGGTCGGCCTCTACCAGCTGGCCACCAATGTCGATCGGAAGCCAGGACCGCATGATCGCCAGCGGCTCCTCATCGGCAAATCTGAGGCGATCAAGGTAGATCACCGGGTGCCCTCGTTCGACGCCGAGTTCGTCGCAATGGTGGTCTGCCGGTATCTGGCGAATAGCCAGAACCTTGCTGCGCTCAGCTGCCCCCTGGGATCGCAGCGACCTTGAGAGGCTGTACATTGCCTGCAATGGCTGTTCAAACTCCGGCCTGGAGAGGACTGTGCGAGATCCGCGATTCCTGACGAGAAGCCCATCAGCTTCCATCCGGCGGAGTGCTTCGCGGACTGTCTGCCTGCTCACACCGTATTCGAGAGCGCAGTCTTTCTCGCTGGGGAACACCCGGTCGAACTCTCCGTCCGCCAAGCGCCGACGCAGATCTTGAGCTAGCTGCATCCAGAGCAGCACCGGACTGCTCCGGTCCAGCTCTACTTTCCCACTCATCCGAGGAAGAACGATGCTATGAGCACCGCTAAGACGAACAGTGTCACGATCGTCATCGGAGGATCCTTTTCATAAATGAAGCTAAGCACGCCCACAGCTACTCGCAGCACAGGTGTCGCTAGCAAAATGATGAGTCCTAATACGATGACTCCGTCACCAGTTCCTTGAGACAGCGCGGTGCCGAGCTGTCCCAGAGTGTGCGGGAAGGAGGTGGTGGGACCAGAAACCACGTGATAGGAGACTTTGCCGGTAATCGATGCGTAGCCCGGATGCTGCTTGAACACCATCACCATCCCTATGAGCACCGTGATAACAGATGCCACCACACCGATGCGCAGCACGTAGCTGATCGCGGTCTCCACCTGACGGAGCTTCTGCTCGTCAACGTCATGATGGTGGACACGATCGCGCCCCGTCGGAGCCTGGTCGGGCATACCTCCCATCTCCACCGGTGTTTCCTCAGACCTTGTCACTGAAGCACCCCTCTCTGGAACATTTCGACGGAGATGACGACGAGCACTATCACGAAGATGAGCCGTACGATCTTGCTCTCGATTTTACCGAGTGCCTTGGCGCCAAACATGGACCCGCCGAGGACCCCGGCTGCCACGGGGGCGGCGATTATCGGGTCTATCTGCCCTCGTGCAAAGTAGAATGCTGCGCTTGCAGCTGCTGTCACACCGATCATGAAGTTGCTGGTTGCAGTCGAGACCTTCATGGGGAGGTGCATCGCGATATCCATGGCCGGAACCTTCAACGCTCCGGATCCGATGCCGAGCAGAGCACTCACCATCCCGGCCACATACATCATGGCCAGTCCGAGTTTGGTGCCAGTCACCTTGTAGGGGATCTCCTTTCGCTCGTAGTGGTCGTAATAGGAGCCGTGGAGGTCGAAGTAGTTTGCCAAGCGGTCGTGAGATACGGTCAAAGGCTGGGCTGAGTGCCGCTTGCGATAGGTTGCAAAGGCGGAGTACGCGAGCACCGTGCCGAAAAGGAGGAACAGGTAGTGCGTAGGCAGCACCGTCGTAAGGTACGCACCGCTGATTGCTCCGGTGGTGGTAGCTATCTCCAAGAACATGCCAGCTCTCAGATTGGTCATCCGTTCCCTTACGTATGCGGAGGCGGCCCCGCTTGAGGTTGCAATCACCGAGACTATGGATGCTCCGATTGCCAGGCGAATGTCGATGTGGAACAGCAGTGTCAGGACTGGAACCACAACCACCCCGCCGCCAAGACCTACGAGGGAGCCAAGAACGCCAGCAATAATTGAGATGAGGAACAGGAGTACTAC
>JAJZIP010000206.1 GCA_021810525.1 Actinomycetes bacterium
ATCCTGGCGGCAACCTGGTATAAAGCCGAGCGAAGCGCGGGCGAGGCATCGGTCTCTCTCAACAGGTCGCCGACTTGGGTGAAGTCCTCGGCTGGTCCGGAAGGGCCGCTCTCGATCTTTCGCGAGGCGATCTCAGCTGCGAGTGCAGACGGATTAGTGGGCAAACTGGCAAGATTGGTCGGGCCATTTGCCAATCCACCGGGACCAAAGGACATCTCGGTTGGCGCGTGCGGGATAGTCGGCCTACCTGCCGCTTCCCAAACATTGCGATCGTGAGCGGAGAGAAACGTGGGTTGGCCGAAGCTCTCTTTGATTCGCCCCGAGCCGTTCGCTGCGATCCAGATCTGGCGGTTCTCAGGGCGCAATACGGTGAAGCTATTCGGTTGGATTGCTATCGTAGCGGTGTATGCCTCGGTGGAGTTGACATAGAGGAACTGCCCGGGCCCTGGCACACTGGGCGCGGGCTGATCGTAGGCGACAAGGGCAAGGTGGTTGAGAACCGCCGCTGCAGCCGTGTTGGGTCCGGCTGGCGAACGCGGATGCAAGAGCACGTTGGTGCCACCAGCGACACCAACGACAAGTGCCACCGCCGCTACCCGCGTCACCCAACGGCGGCGACGCGATCCATCTGTACGCCCAGGAGTGGGTGAGGCTGGTCCTCGGTTCGTGTCGGTGCCTTGCACCAGTCGCATGACTCGACCCGAGCGGCCATTCACGCTAGCGACAGCCCGTCGCTCCTCATCGCCAGCCAACACCAAGAGGGCATCGGCCGTTCGATCAAGTACCTCCGGGTCAGCCGGTTCGACGCGGCCCAGCTGTTCGAGCAGTTCCATGATTTCCATCGTCAAGCCTCCTTGGGATACAAACGGTTGAGAAAAGAAGAGTCAGCTCCTACTTCGCAACGAAGAGCTGAGAGGGCACGGTGTAGCCGGCTTCGGGCGGTGCCCTGGGGGATGCCCAGAGCCACAGCCACCTCGGCCGGAGATAGCTGCTCCCAGACGACTAAGAGGAGCACCTCGCGCTCGTCCGCAGAGAGCGTCGCCAAAGTCGGTCGGAGCATCTCAACCTGGGCTGCAGCATCGAGGCGTCTGTCGGCGTCCGACCATGGATCTGTAGCGGCGGCCTCTTCAGTAAAAGCCAATGGCCGGTCAGCCTCGCGCCAGTGGGCACGCAAAACATTGCGAGCGATTCCGTACAGCCATGGACGGGCATCCGGATAGCGACAGTCATAGCTTGTCCGGCCCCTGAAAGCGCGTAGCCAGACCTCGCTGAGGAGGTCGTCGGCATCTTGGCGTCCCGTGCGGCGAGACAGATAGGCATGCACGGCGGAGCCATGGCGCCAGAAGATCTCCACGAAGGCCGCTTTGTCGCCCGCTTTGGACCAGCCCAATAACTGTTCGTCGGTCTCGTCCATCAACCCTCCTTCATAGCTGTCAACTAGTTATTGTCCGCTCAGGCGCCGAGCGTTCGCAGGCGATGTTACGAAAGTGGGAGTCTTGGTGTTCTGAGCATCGGCTGAATCGGAGGTTCGCGTTACAAGTGCCCTGTCACCTGAAACCCGCTCCCAGAATACTTCGGTTTGCAGACTGGCCAACGTGCCGAGCCGTGGGCTTCACCCACGGATGCCAGATCCTCCATGCCGGGGAGTCATTTGCGCTACATGGCAACGCTAGCAGTCCGATGACACAGCGTTGTAAACCCAGAAATTGACTTGAACGAGTCAAGATTGGGTGCTAACAGCCGCTGGCTCGAGGGCCTGATGGCGGAGCGAACGCGGTGAGATCCCAATACCAAATAGGACCTCCAGCAACCTGGTAGTCAGGTGAAAGAGTTGACTTTAAGGGGTATCGTTTTGTCTAAGAACTTGCGGCCGGTGAGATATGGACTTCCTGCGTTGGTCTGTTGCGTGACGCGCCAGCCATGATTGGTGAGCATAGAGGTGGCTGTCTTTACAAGCTGGTTCTCACCTTCGTTTGTTGTGACTCGTAGTACATGCTCACAGCGGTCCATCCACATATCCCTTGCCTCCCTTCGCAAGAGTGCCATTGGGCTCCGCAGCTTTGTGAAGGTGTATCTATGCATTTTCCGGGAGTGAGCTTGACTCTAAAAAGTTCCCTGGGCGATGACCCCCAGGGTCTAAATGTCACGTCCAGCACTCCAGATTCCTCTGACTGCTGGGGCGGTGCCAACGCCACAGTCACTGGGGGGATTCTTCGCCGGGGATGTCATCTACCAGCTTTTTCCCCGAAGTTGTTTCCATGGCGGGACCATCACATTCACACGCTGGCACTTCGGGACTTGACTGCAAGAATGCGATTAATTGAACATTGTCACATCGGCGACCAGGTGGAGCCGTAGTCCTTGGATTCAAAGACTGGATAACTGTCCGATGCCAGCCAGGCTCGGCCGCCTGTTCCGACCGCAAGGCTATTTGAGCCTGGAATATAGTAAGCCGAAAGTTGATGGCCCACAAAGGTCTTGCCCCCATTGGTCGTGACAAAGATCGTGTTTTCGTTCCATGTGTAGCCAACGGATGAAGAGATGAACTGGACCCCGATGAGGCTTCCCATTCCGGGCCAGTTTGCTCCAAACTGGCTCCAAGTTCGGCCGGCATCTGTCGTATGGTAAAGGTAATATTTCCAGATCAGGATTTTCTTGTTATAGGGATTTGGAACTAATGGATGTGAAATGCCTCCTGCCAACCACCAGTTCGTTGCGCTCAGCGGATCGACAGAAAATGCGGAGAATGGCAGCGGTATTTTGGTCCAGCTCTTACCGCCGCTAAGCGTCGCTTCTAATTCTGGTCTCGCGGGGCCCAACACAAGTGCGCCGATTTTAGATGTCGCAAATCGGCCACTCAGGACACTCCAACCCTTAGGCAAAGGTTGGTTACTCCACTGTTTTGCGGATGATTTCAGAACCTCGAAGGTGCTCGGGGTGAGCATGACGGTAGCTCCCGGCACCAGATTGGCGTCGCCTCCATTGATTCCAAAATTTCCGAGAGTTACGAAGGAAGCCGAAGCCTTAGAGCTAATTTGAAGCAATCTGCCTTCAACAGTAAGGGCCACTGTTCTACCGGAGCCATGTGAAACATCTATCGCTCTATATGGGGGATAGATCAGGACCCATGACCCTCCGTTAGCTCTGTTCCATAATGTCCCGCTCACAGTGTAGGCAATCCCGCCGTATGGGGTGGATGGCGCAAGGTCTGATATGGCGGTTGAACTTATTTCCTGCGCCCCGGGCAGAAATTGGATCCCAGCCCAATGCCTTCCCCCGTCGACCGTCTTTAGCGCCCCGCCCCTCGAAGCACGGCCAAGCACCAGGTATCCGACCGAAGAACTCGTAAAGCGAATTTGTTGGATATACCCCATTATCGGCAGACCCCCCGAAGGCGCTGTTGTTGTAGTTGGGGATGGAAACGGGGGTGAGGCAGAAACTTGATTCCAGTCCTTTCCTCCGTCGGTGGTTTCAAATAGCCACTTTTGCTGCATCCCGGTTCCCGGCTGTGAGCCGAAGACAAACCAGCCAACCTGTCTTGAGATAAAAGAAAAGCTTGAGTATCTGATGCCGTATACCCCCTGCTGGGGAAAACTTGAATTCGCAGCTTGGGTCCAGATGCGTCCCCCATCCGAAGTAAGCAGCATTTCTGTGCCATGTGTAGCTCCAGGTAACGATGGAGCTGCCGCGATGCCGTTCGCTCCGTCGAAGAAGTGGACCTGGGAAAGCTGAGCCGCTGAAACCAGACTCCAGTTCCTTCCACCATCAGTCGTCGCATACAGCAGTGAGGCAGCTTGTCCGCCTGTGCCCTGAACAAGTGCAAACCCAAGCTCGAGTGTAGGAAAATCAAGTTGAACCACGACTCCGGCAACTGAACCTTGGTAAGTCCACGGTGCTTTTGGCTGTAGGCGTTCATAGATGCTGGACTTGTTTCCATTGGATTGTGCCGCGACGATGAATCCACCTGAGGAAATGTAGGTTGGACCAGTTCCAAGGACATTCGGAGATGAACCTGAGTGGAAAATAGCCGGGGTGGAGTCGGAAAGCTTGACGTTCACTTGGGCAGTCACTGGGCCTGGGGATTTCAGTTGCGGAAGTGAAGCGAGCGAGGACTGAGCAGATGAATGGCCACAGGATGAAAGCGATACCACACACGCAATACTGGCTAAAAAACCGAGAGCACTGTGATGCTTTGGAGCCAATCTAAATTTCATCCGGCCCTTGATCAATGACCTGTTCCCCTCGCCGAGTACTTCCCGGCAAAGCATACCAGCAGGACGGAGACGCGAGAGTGGAGTTTTGCGAGGATGGTTAAATGTCTCGATCCAACCTTTGACTTTTTGTCAACGTAATTGTGTATTTGATCAGCAATTTCTCGTCAGGTTCCGTGAGACCTGAAGCGTTAGTCATCTGTTCGCGACCTTCTACTCAAGAGATCACGGAGACTCGTGGTCGAACATTGTGGGATCCCCAGTCGCAAGCGTCCGGAACTCAAATAAGTTATGATTTGGGTCATGGCCCGATTCATTCGAACTTGCGGAAGCTCTGGGGCCCCGCTCCTTTCCAATTGTGGAGCCTCTAGGTGGATAAATTGCAGCTTCACATTTCGGATGCACAGCCTGTCTGGTTCCCGTTGGATGAGACTCCTTGTTGTTGCCTTGGCACTGCTAGCTGCCAGTTGTGGCGCCAGCGGGAATACGCCTGTCGGTGAGCCTGCGTCGACTACGACCAGCAGCACTGCGTCGACTGTGCCAAGGCTTATCGTCTCCCCGAGCACCGATCTTGTGGGCGGGCAGCAGCTGCAGGTTAGCATCGCCGGGTTCCCCCATGATGCCACTGTCATGGTCTACCAGTGCGCGAGTGCCGCATCGGTCACCCACTCGAATACTTGCAGTGGTCCCATCTTCCTGTATACCGCAAGCAGTGGAGGTGCATCGGGGCCGTTTATCGCGCAACCGTCGGTGGGTGGCGCGCAATCGAGGACGACGTGTCAGGATCAGTGCGTCTTGGTTGGCATGGTGATCAAGGAGGGCGCAAAAGTGCCCCCAAGTCCCGCACCGATGGCCACGTCTACGTTGTCATTCTCAACCACGGGTACATCGGGCCTAAAAGATGCATTTCTACAGGACTTGAGTTGGATAAGTACAACCGAGGGTTGGGCGATGGCTTCCCAGCCATGTGCCACGGGTTTGTGCGTCAGACTCGCGCACACCACCGACGGTGGGGTGCATTGGCAGCCGCTACCGATCCGCCTGCCTGAGTCCAGGGGGGTCCTGTCAACTGTTCCAAAGTGGTCTGCGTGAGTCACGTACGTTTCGCCAGTTCAACCATCGGGTATCTGTTCGGGCCTGGGTTGTTGATGACCACCAATGGAGGTCATACCTGGCAGGTTCAGCGTGGTCCGAATGT
>JAJZIP010000023.1 GCA_021810525.1 Actinomycetes bacterium
CCGACTTTTTCAATAGAACTCTGGCCGCCCCGGTCATCAGCCTCCGAGGCCAAGCTCGAACAGGCTCTCCCGATACTGGAAAAGCTCCATCCCACTTTTACCTCCATAACCTATGGGGCTGGAGGCTCGACCCGGGAAAGGGCTCACGATCTGGTTCTTAGGATCAAGAGAGAGACCTCGATTGAGCCGATGGCCCATCTGACGACGGCCGCTCATAAAAAGAGCGAGTTGGTGTCGATTCTCGAGAGATACCTGGGTGCCGGGATAGAGAACATCCTGGCGCTCCGGGGTGACCCACCGCTGGACGGCGGCGATCTTCCCAAGGGCGAGCTGCCCCACGCGATCGACCTGGTCAATCTGGCACGCTCGGTGGGTGAATTTTGCATCGCCGTGGCGGCGCACCCTGAAGGCCACCCGGATTCACCTGATCTCGAGACCGACAGGCGGATGCTGGCAAGAAAGCTCGAGCTGGCCGATATGGCAGTAACTCAGTTCTTCTTTGTCGCCGAGTACTACTTCAGGCTTCTGGATGACCTCGACAGGCTGGGTATTTCGAAGCCTGTGCTACCGGGCATCATGGCGCCTGTGTCTGTGAAGACTTTGGAGAAGATGGCACAGCTCTCCGGAGCGCGAATTCCCGACAAGGTACGGGAGCGTCTGTATCGGGCGGGAGAGAGCGCCGAGTCCATCAGGGCGGCTGGCGTCGAGATTGCGATCGCGCTTTCCGAGGAGCTTCTCAAACGTGGTGCGCCTGGCATCCATGTTTACACCATGAATGAGGCCTCCACGACGGTTGAGATATGCAGGGGCTTGGGTCTAGGTTAGGAGATGCTTGTGCTTTGGTTGAGGCCACATGTATGAAACTTGTGTTGTATTCATTTAGACAGTTGAATTCCAGAGAGGTACTATCGACGCTATGGCTGAAAAAATTACTATGTCGAGCTCAGGCTCGCTCAATGTTCCAGATGAACCGATAATTCCCTATATCGAAGGTGACGGAACCGGTGTAGATATCTGGCCGGCTTCACAACTCGTACTGGACGCTGCGGCGAAGAAGTACGGCAAGAAGATCGCATGGAAGGAAGTCCTCGCAGGTGAGAAAGCATTCAATGAAACCGGAAACTGGCTGCCTGACGAGACCGTCGAAGCTTTCAGGACTCACCTAATCGGGATCAAAGGCCCTCTGACAACTCCTATAGGTGGAGGGATTCGCTCACTCAATGTCGCCCTGAGGCAGATTCTCGATCTTTACGTCTGCCTTCGTCCGGTCCGCTGGTTCAAGGGGGTTCCATCCCCGGTGCTGCATCCTGAGAAGGTTGACATGGTCATCTTCCGTGAGAACACCGAGGATGTCTACTCAGGCCTGGAAGTCGAGGCCAACACAGAAGGTGCCAAGAAGCTGATATCGTATCTTCACGACACCTTTGGATGGGAGATCAGGCCGGACTCCGGAATTGGAATAAAGCCGGTGTCCAAGCAAGGATCGGAGCGGCTCATCAGGGCGGCTATCCGATACGCGCTGAGTCACAACCGCGAGAGCGTCACCCTTGTTCACAAGGGAAACATCATGAAATTCACCGAAGGTGCCTTCAGAGCCTGGGGCTACCAGCTGGTGCGGGATGAGTTTTCCGATGTCGCGGTCGGATGGGACGATTGCGGTGGAAAGCCAGGGGACAAGGTCCTTGTCAAGGACTCCATTGCAGATATCACCCTCCAACAGGTATTGACCCGACCAGATGAATTTGACGTGATTGCCACCCTTAATCTAAATGGTGACTATCTTTCGGACGCACTCGCCGCCCAGGTGGGAGGAATCGGAATCGCTCCAGGTGGAAACATCAACTACGTAACCGGTCACGGGATTTTTGAGGCCACCCACGGCACGGCACCGAAGTATGCCGGACAGGACAAAGTCAACCCCGGCTCCGTCATCCTCTCTGGAGTGATGATGTTCGAGCACCTTGGGTGGATGGACGCTGCAAATGACATCGTGAAGGCGATTGAGTCCACCATCGCCGATAAGATCGTCACCTATGATTTTGCTCGACTCATGACAGGCGCCACCGAGGTCAAGTGTTCGGAGTTCGCTTCAGCGATAGTCGATCGTCTCTAAGAACCAGTCGTTTGTCGGATGGCCGTGAAGCTTAGCAAGCAATCCGGAGTTGCTTCAGCAAGTAGCGGTGTTAGCTGAATTGGA
Source organism: Actinomycetes bacterium (assembly GCA_021810525.1). Classification (GTDB taxonomy): domain Bacteria; phylum Actinomycetota; class Acidimicrobiia; order Acidimicrobiales; family Acidimicrobiaceae; genus SCQM01. The sequence continues at coordinate 2,198 of JAJZIP010000023.1, forward strand.
GTAGCTATGTCAAAAATCAAGAAGGATCCAATCCATGTGGCGGTAACCGGCGCAGCCGGCCAGATCAGCTACTCACTGCTGTTTCGCATCGCATCCGGTGCGATCTTCGGTGAGGATCAGCCTGTAGTGCTGAGGCTTATCGAAATTGAGCCCGCCATGAAGGCGCTCGAGGGTGTGGCGATGGAGTTGGATGACTGTGCATTTCCCTTGCTCTCAGACGTCGTGATGACCACTGACCTCAAGGCTGGCTTTGACAAGACCTCCTGGGCTTTGCTCGTCGGCGCCATGCCGCGCAAGGCTGGCATGGAAAGAGGGGATCTTCTCGCCATCAACGGCGGAATCTTCGGACCGCAGGGGCGGGCGATTCAGGAAAACGCCGCCTCGGACATCAGGGTCCTCGTAGTGGGAAATCCGTGTAACACGAACTGTCTGATAGCAAGATCCAGTGCACCTGACATTCCTCCGGAGCGCTTCTTCGCCATGATGAGGCTCGATCAGAACAGAGCGAAGACCCAGCTAGCCAAGAAGGCTGGAGCAACCGTAGATGACGTCACAAACATGGTGATTTGGGGTAATCACTCCTCTACGCAGTTCCCTGATTTTGCCAATGCGCGGATCTACGGAGTCCCGGTGCCCGAGGTGATCTCGGACCACTCCTGGCTTGAGGGTGAGTTCATCACTACAGTCCAGAAGCGCGGCGCAGCCATCATCGATGCCAGAGGAGCTTCTTCTGCGGCGTCGGCTGCAAATGCTGCGATCGATTCGGTTAGAAGTGTCTTGAACCCAACTCCTAAGGGCGACTGGGTCTCCCTTGCAGTTGTTTCCAAAGGAGAGTATGGAGTCCCCGAAGGTCTTCAATTCGGATTTCCGATTGTCTCAACGGGAGATTCATGGAGTGTCGCCGAGGGGATTCGCCATGACGACTTTGCCAACGAAAAGGTAAAAGCCACAATTGCAGAGCTAGTTGCCGAACGTTCTGAGGTCGAGTCACTACTCGGAAAGTAACACTTTTCGGTTAGAGACTCGCTTTGGATGCCCGGGGGGAGGGTCGCTGGAGCCTCAAGTTTGACTTGAGTGCTCAGCGACCCTTGGCATTGTCTTGGTCTACTTTGGTTTTAGGTGCTCGGAGTATTGTCGCAAGTGCCTTGGCGAAGCGCGAGAGCGTATCTCCAGCGTCGACAAGACTTTCAACCTTGCCTTTGATCTTGACGCTTCCCTCTGAGATCGCCTCAGCCACGGATTTGGTCCCCTCGTGAAGCTCATGTGCGGTCTTTTGGTCGAGTATCAAGGTGGGACTGTCTTCGATGTGCCCCACAGGTCCAAGCCGCGGACCATCTTTGCCAACTCTGAGGGAAAACGATGTGTCTCCCTGGTCTGATCTGATTTCGATTACGAGGGTGATATCCTCACCTGGAAGAGGGGAATCCAGGTGCAGTTTGGACAGGATTTCGTTGTTCTTCGTGATCCATTGCGGGGTTCCAATTTTTTCGTCCATCTTATGTGATCATAAATGCGTCGTCGCAGGATTCAATCTTCGCAGGATACGATTGCCCTTTGGGGGATAGGCTAAATTGTTTCCACGAGTCGCCCGGTAAACATTTTACCTCCATGACCAGGCACTCACCTGGATGCTTGCAGTCCTGGGCCAGGCGAGTCTGGCGAGCAACCCTTGATTGGCCTTCAAGCGGCGTAAGATGAGTCTATGGACAAGAAAGCGAAGACTCTAGGTGAGCTGAGAGAGAGTGGATACGCCTCAAAGCCGGTGAAGAAGGAGATCAGAGACAACGCCATCATGCGCATCGAGAGCGGAACCCCGTTAATCGAAGGGGTGAGAGGGTATGAAGACACCGTTCTTCCTGCGCTCGAGGTTGCGTTGATCTCTGGCCACGACGTCATACTTCTTGGCGAGAGAGGACAGGCTAAGACAAAGATCATCCGCAGCCTCGTATCGTTGCTGGACGAGTGGACTCCGATCGTCGCAGGCTCTGAGCTGAATGACGATCCGCTGAGCCCGACATCTCGATATGCCAGGGAGCGGGTGGCCGAACTTGGTGACAAGACTCCTGTAGATTGGATTCACCGTTTTCAGAGGTACTCCGAAAAGCTGGCGACACCCGACACCTCAATGGCGGATCTGATCGGCGAAGTCGACCCAATCAAAGTTGCTGAAGGCCGGTATCTTTCCGATGAGTTCACCCTCCACTACGGGCTTGTGCCGCGTACAAATCGCGGCATCTTCGCAATCAATGAACTTCCTGATCTAGCAGAGAGAATCCAGGTCGGTCTGCTCAACCTTTTGGAGGAGCGAGATGTCCAGATCAGGGGTTACAAGATCAGGTTGGATCTCGATCTGATGTTTCTGGCTACTGCCAACCCGGAGGACTATACCAACCGCGGTCGTCTCATCACACCTCTGAAGGACCGCTTCGGCACCCAGCTGCGTACACACTATCCAAGGAATCCGGAGATAGAGATCGAGATAATGCACCAGGAGAGTTCTGGTCTGGCGCTTGGTGGCGATTCCTACATTCCCCAGTTCATGTCGGAGTTGGTCGCGGAGATATCCCAGCAAGCGAGACGGAGCCCATCGATAAATCAGCGCTCCGGTGTCTCAGTCAGAATGAGTGTTTCGAACTACGAGACTATGGTCTCGTCGGCGACGAGGCGATCGCTGATCGCGGGCGAGCAGCAGGCTGTGCCTCGCATCTCGGATCTTTGGGCTCTTGCTTCATCCATGGCTGGCAAGATCGAGATCGATGCTTTCGAGTCTGACGCTGAAAAGGAGCTGATCCCGCGGCTAATCTCCACGGCCGTACTGAATGTGTTTCGCCAAAGATTCAACGTCGACCAGCTTCGTGATCTAATCGGATATTTCGACTCGCAGCAGGTAGTGGAACTCGGTCCCACGGTGGCTTCGGAGGATTACGCCTCCCTCGCTGAGAGAATTCCCGGTTTGGCTGAAGCGGTCAGGAAGCTGGATGACAGCTCTCCTGGAGCTGTCGCTTCATCCGTCGAACTGATACTTGAAGGCCTGCACTGTTCCAAGAAGCTCAACAAGAGAGTGCAGTCAGGAAAGATTGGCTACTTTACAAAGGGCTGAGATCGATGAGTTATGAGCCAAGAAACTTTGTATACACACGCTGGGACGGCACCCAGAACGCAGCTGCTATCGATGCCGACGAGATCTTTGACGAGATTCGTGACTCGCTGCTGTATCACGGCGACGTTTCTGCGGCCCTCAAGAAGCTTCTGAGCGATGGCTTCCGTGATCGACGTGGCAACCGGACTGATGGGCTGAAAGACATGGTTGAGCGTCTGGCCCAGAGGCGAAGGGAGATTCTGTCCCAGCATGATCCGAGTGGCATTCTCCAGGAGATCTCGGATGCGTTGGAGGCAATCGTCCAACAGGAACAGGAGGCGATCGACTCCAGGTTCCGCGAGCTGGCCGACAAAGGCGATCCGGCCTCCCAGGATGCAAAGGATGAGCTCTCCTCCAAGGGATTGGAGCTGGCAGCAATGGGGGGAGATCCAGCCTCTCGGATCCAAGCCCTTAGAAACTATGAGTTCGTCTCTCCCGAGGCAGAGCAGGCTTTCGAAGAGCTCCTTGAAAGGGTGTCTCGGCAACTTCTCGACAATTTCTTCCACTCGATGAAGCAAGGACTTGAGTCGCAGGGCGAGGAGAGCCTGGCCCAGACTCGCGAGATGCTGGCGGATCTCAACAGCCTTTTGTCCAACTACCGGGAGGGCAAAGACACGGATGCCGAGTTCAACGCGTTCATGGAGAAGTGGGGGAACAACTTCCCGCCTGGGATCGGATCAGTCGAGGAGCTCCTCGACTTTCTGACAGCTCAGATGAGAGCTACATCAGCGATGTTCAACTCTTTGTCGCCTGATCAGAGGAGGGAGCTGATGGATCTCGCCCAGACGCTTTTGGGCGATATGGATCTCGGATGGCAGATCAGCCAGCTCAGCGAGAATCTCGCACCTTTCATGGGTCCAGGGAGCCCAAGGTATGGCTTCTACGGCGATCAGCCAATGGGTCTGGGGGAGGCACCAGAGGTCTTTTCGGAGCTTGGCGAGCTTTCCGATCTTGAGGCATTTCTGCGGCAAGTGTCTTCCCCTGCAGATCTGGCTGAGGTCGACCTGGAGCATCTGGAGAAGACCCTAGGCAAGGGCGCCAAAGAGGCGCTTGAACGGCTGGGAGAGCTCGCCGCCGCGCTGGAGAAGGAGGGTCTGATAGCTACAGATGATTCCAAGCTCACGCTGACCCCGAAAGGGATGAGACGAATTGGCGAGTCGGCGCTCTCCGAGCTCTTTTCGAAAGGGGAGGAAGCCAGGCTTGGGGATCATGCTCTTGCCAAGAGCGGGATCGGCCACGATCTGGAGTACGACACCAAGCGGTACGAGTTCGGTGATCCGTTCAATCTAAGCATTAACAAGACTATCCGCAATGCCTTGCTGAGGTCGGGCGCACAGGTTCCAATAAAGGTGATACCCGACGACTTCGAAATAGAGAAGACTGAGAAGCTGGCTCGTGCTTCGACAGTGCTTCTGCTTGATCTCTCTCTTTCCATGCCTTTGCGGGACAACTTCTTGACCGCCAAGAAGGTCGCCATGGCTTTGCACTCGCTTATCGCTAGCAAGTATCCAAAGGACTTTCTTTCAATAGTAGGCTTTTCCGAGGTGGCCAGGCGGATCGAACCCAGGGAGCTGCCTGAAGTCTCGTGGGACTACGTCTATGGAACCAACATGGAGCACGCGCTGCTCATGGCGCGCGAGATCCTTCGTTCACAAGAGGGCCACAAGCAGATTATCATGATCACAGACGGCGAGCCGACTGCGCATATACAGCCTGATGGGGAAGTATTTTTCAGCTATCCCTCCAGCCCCGAGACGATTGGGGCAACCCTCAAAGAGGTGATGCGCTGCACTAGGGAGGATATACGGATCAACACCTTTGTTCTTGACGCCACCAGGGAGCTGAAAAAGTTCATGGAGAGGTTCGCGTCGATTAACAAGGGGAGGGTCTTTTACACGGATCCGGACAACCTAGGCAAATTTGTTCTAGTTGATTTTCTTGCCAACAGGAGCAAGGTCGTCTGATCGATAGCTGCGCGCCCGCTAGAGAGATCTCCCGCGAGGCGTCAGGTCAAGATCCTGCGTGAGGCTTTTCTTGGCCTGGTTGAGGCGCTCCCAATCTTTTCATGAGTCGATTATTTCGGCGGTGTTTCCTTGAGCCCAGGGATTTACACTGCCGTAACACGCTGGACATAGCCAAGAAACAAGCTCCTTGTAGCGTGACTTTTCAGCAGTCGTCTACAAGGAGGTTGCAGTTCATGCTAAATCCGTACCCCTCGTGGCTGAGTCCCGGGGACAATGCCTGGCAGCTCCTCGCCGCGACTTTGGTCGGGCTGATGAGCATTCCAGGCATAGCGGTTCTATATGGGGGTATCGTTCACAAGAAGTGGGTCGTGAACACGATGACCATGGCTTTCACGGCATTCGCCTCGGTGCTGATCGTATGGGTGCTCTGGGCGTTCAAGATGGGATTTGGGACCCCGATTCATCTCGGTCCGGGTATTCTTAGCCAATTCATTGGGCATCCGGGCACTGTTCTGGGCCATCTTGGCGAGCAAGCCAAGGCCAATATCCCGCTCGTGAGTGGAATAGGGGCAATGCCTGGTTTCAGGTTCCCTTCATCCACGCTGGTCTACTTCCAGTTCGTCTTTGCTGCAATCACTCCGCTTCTGTTTCTGGGGAGTGTCCTTGGGAGGATGAGCTTCAAGGCCTGGGCCATCTTTGTACCCCTTTGGACCACGTTCATATACTCCGTCAACGCTTTCCTGATCTGGGGTGGCGGTTTCTTCGCTGCTAAGGGTGCCGTGGACTATTCGGGCGGATACGTGATCCATTTGGCGGCAGGGGTCTCCGGCTTTGTGGCCGCCGCGGTTATCGGGCCCAGGCTCAGACGGGATCGGGAGACATCGTCGCCGACGAACCTGCTTCTAGTCGCTGTTGGGGCCGGAATTCTCTGGCTTGGCTGGAACGGCTTCAACGGAGGTGACCCATACTTTGCCGGCGCCGATGCAGCATCAGCTGTTCTCAATACAAACCTGTCTACTGCAGCCGCACTCCTTACCTGGGTTTTTATGGATATGGGATCGAAGTACCGCAAGCCAACCTTTCTCGGCGCCGTAAACGGCATGATCGTCGGTCTGGTTGGAATCACTCCGGCTGCAGGTTATGTGAATGGTTGGGGTGCGCTGGCCATAGGAGTAATTGGCTCGGTGGTTGTCTGGTTCTCCTTCAACAAGCTTTCCAAGAAGTGGATATTTGCGAAGGTTGATGACGCTCTTGGTGTGGTTCACACCCATGGAGTTGCCGGTCTCATGGGTGGCCTGATGACAGGACTTTTCGCGGATCCGAAGATGATCGTCTATCTGGGGAGTGGAAAGGCTTCAGACGTCGTCGTCAAGGGACTGCTATACGGGCATCCTTGGCAGTTCATGCTTCAGCTATTTGCCGGCCTCTGGGTGATCGGCTACAGCGCGATCGGAACATTTTTACTGCTAAAGCTGATCAAGCTGTTCATTCCTCTTCGATTTCCCGATGAGATACTTGAAGTGGGAGACCTCGCCATTCATGGCGAGCAGGTTGAACCCACTGAGAGTGCTCACAGAGTCATTCCCGCCGCGTCGGGTGCTCAAAGAGAGTGAAAGAGTTACTTTAGGTCGCCTTCTGCAATCTCAAGTTTTCTACCACAGCTAACAGCATAAGGAATGGGCTCAGAGAAAGACTGGGCCCATTTCTTATTTCTCTGTAGGCCAGAACTTATGAAATCATTTTCTCTGAAAGTGCAGGTAAAGTTCTTTGAAACAATTGTGGGGAGGGCATGACAAATGCTTTCGCGATCAGCGAGTTTCTCAGGCAGGAAAAGCTTTTTAGAGAAACCTGATCTTTTTAGTGAATTTTTTTTGAACTGTGGGGAAACACTCTGTAAAGTATCACTTGCAACGAGGGGCTGATGATCTGAATTTTTTCTATTGCTCTTCAACATTATTTGTAGCAAAATACATTAGCGGTAATTACATTTCTGAAATTACGTGTAAGGAGGGTCGGCAAATGGGGGAAGTTGCCCGACTGAAGGACTTTGGGCTCGGCGATTGGCAGGAATTTGCGCAATGCAGGGGAAGGGACCCTGAGATTTTTTATCCGCAGCGTGGGGTGCCAACCGCATCGGCGAAGACTCTATGCCGAGAATGCCCGGTCAAGTCGGAGTGCCTTGAGCACGCATTGGCAAATGAGGAGCGTTTTGGAATCTGGGGAGGACTAAGCGAACGAGAGCGCAAAAAGTTGCATCGAGAGCGCCGGCGCAAGCTTCAGGCAACCCAGCTTTATTAGTTACTTTCTCGGACCCTTCATTTTGAAGGGTCCGAGTTGATTCTCGTGGCTCTGGACTCGAATGCTTTGTCGATGCTGAGATCGAGCATCGCCCAGAGTTCTTTTGGTGTTTCTTCGATCACTTTTAGCGGCGCCAACCCGACAAGTTCGCCTTTTGAGATCTTTACGAGGCTATTTACGGCTCGGTAGAACTCGTACACCCCATGATTCAAGGGGTCGATGAGATTGGCTGAAACCTGCACCTGGTCGCCGACCCTGAGTCCGAGCGTACGAAAGTGCTGGCAACGGACCTGTTTTGCGACGAGTTTCGCGGCCTCGAGGTCAGGGTCTGAGAGATAAAGATTGTACGCGACAAGCGGCTCGCGCGCTCCGGCGGACACCGAACCCCATCTCGGATGAGGTTCGGGAGGGCCGAAATCTGGAGCCAAGGTCTTGAATGCCTCCCGTCTTATATGCGGCAGGGTTCGATCGGGGCCGTAGAGGAAGACAGGAACCGAGAACCTCGTCGAGATCTCCCGGGCAAAGCGCTGCCTGGCCTGCAATGCTTGAGAGATATCGGAATCGCCGACCGGAACAAAGGGAACGACGTCAACCACACCCATGCGTGGATGCACGCCTGAATGATTGGTGATATCCAGCAGTTCAAAGGCCTTTTCGGTCAACTTGACGACGTCGCTGTAAACGGTAGCGCCAAAGAGGGTAAAAACTGAGCGATGATGGTAAGGGTCTGAGTGTGTGTCGAGAAGGCTTTCACCCGCCGCCTTAGCGAGTTCGGCAATCAGTTCCAAGTCGTTGCCTTCACTGATATTTACTACGCACTCCAACAAGGTCGGCTTCTATCACTGCTTCACAGATCGGTAATTAGCATTATCCAGCTTATGCGGCTTGGCGATCTATGCTTTCGCGAGTCTTCTTGCCCGCGCAATTCGTCTGCGCTCACGTTCCGAGGCTCCTCCCCAGACTCCGTGATCGATGTGATTTGAGATTGCGTATTCAAGACATGTCGATTTGACTTTGCATGTCACGCAGATCTTCTTGGCGACCTCAACGCCAACACCGTCGCTCGGAAAGAAAAGTTCCGGAGGTAGCTCTCTACACTTTCCTCTTGCCATCCAGTTTGTATCCATGGCCTAATCCTCCAGGCCTCTCAAAGGAAGCAAAGGTCAACCGTCTGAAGCTCAGATTGCGCCGAGAAAGATTTCGACCTTACCTGCGAGAGATCCACGCTTTCTAATTCATGTTTTACTTCGACCCTATACCTGTTTAGGAGCGCAGCCAACACTTGAGTGCAAAAAATGCCCAAAGAGTGATAATTCTGGACTGGCGCCACTTACAAATCAACTTAATGCAGTTTTATGAGATATAACTGAAACCATGTCAAGCCGATTAGCACAGATTGGTCACCAGTCGCCGCCCTTACCGCCCCCGGTTGCGATTTTTCTCATGTTTAGTCTGCGATGTGTCGCATTGCTGCTTTCAGTGAGGGTGGATCTTTCCAAATGAATGGATTCGATTCAAGCAATGATATAAAGGTGGAATCTCCAGACAATGACGGCTCAGCGGCTTTGAACATTGAGCTCAGAGATGCCGAGAGACGGTTCTCTGGCGCGGATCATCGTAGGCACGGGCTGGGAGTGCCACAGGGAGGATTCCTGCCCGTGATGGGGCTCTATCTCGGTCTACGGTTCGCCTTGTTTTTATGTAATGTGCTTGCGGCGGAGATCACTGGCGCTAGGAATTGGCTCACACCCTTCACCGCATGGGATGGCCACTGGTATACGCAGGTGGCCGAGGGCTGGTATGGCTCAACTGCTTTGTCATCAGCGCATTTGACCTATGCCGCGGGCGGGTTCGAGCCCGGGTGGCCTGCGTTCATAAAGCTTGGCACTATGACTGGCCTGAGTTTTGCAGCCTCTGCATTTGTGATGTCGCTTCTTGTCGGAGGCGCGACCGTGTTCGCCATCTGGAGATTGAGCAGGGAGCTGCTTCCAGAACGTCCGGAGATGGCGACAGTTGCCGTCCTGGCATTTCCCGGTGCAGCTGTGGTCTTCGGAATCGCCTACTCGGAGGTGTTGAGCATCGGATGCGTCGCAGCGACCCTTTTTTTGCTGATCAAGAGGCGATGGGTTCTTGCCGGAATAGCTGCAACGATCGCATCGGCGACCAGCTCGCTCGCGGTAGTGCTTACTTTGGTCTGTCTTATCGAGGCCTTTTTGGCGATCAGAGACCGACGGGAGTATCGCTCGCTTTGGGCGCTCGCGATAGCTCCCGTCGGGTTTCTGGGATTCGTAGGATATCTGGGCTTTCTCGCCAAAGACCCGCTCTACTGGTGGAGGCTCCAAAGCCATGCATGGGGGGCGAAGATCGAGCCAGGCTACATTTTCCACTGGTTTCGGTCATTTGCCGGTACTGGGTGGGGTGCCTACTGGATGGCCGCTGCGGGACTCGTGGTATTGGTATATCTCGTCGTAAACTCATTTCGTTCTGACTTCCCGCTGTCCGTGAAGCTGTACTGTGCCGCGGTGGCCGTGATGGTTCTGATAAATCCAGCACTCGGACCGAAACCGCGCTTTCTCTTCTGGCTGTTTCCCGCGATCTTGTTGTTTCCCAGAGACCTGAAGCCGAGACTGTTCAACTCGGTTTTGATCGTGATGGCCTGGCTGCTTCCACTGCTGCTCATTGCCTACACCACTATCGGGAACACCGTCGCCCAACCTTGAATGGTGATTCGCGGCTGGGGTGGTGTGCCAAGGCTGTTTCGTTGTCGCGACTTGGCCCAGGCGTCTTGTCCTATCAGCCTAAGCTTGAAGTTCGAGGGCGTATTCTATATTGAGACCATGATCAAGGAGCATCAACCATGCCAGGCGATTCGCAAACCGAGAACATCCCAGTTGCCAAGATCAAGATAATCTACCTCGGGCCTGTAGCTCCGCACTGGGATGTCGTCGGCATAACCGGGGATCGGTCCATACTCGAGGATTTTCGCCAGCGAGTGAACGCCCGGCTGCTACTGCTTCCTCCCCATGACCCTCAGTTCAAGCGCAACAGGGAGAGGATAGTGCGCGATGCCGAGCGAGAGGGAATAATTCTGGAGTGGGATCTCGGAATTGGATCTGACGACGACGATTTTTAGACAGCCTTGGTAAGGCACACTCCCGAGTGGAAAAGAACCCCAGGCGGTTCATGCCGCAGGGCTACAATCCCCGCTGGCGGATTCTGACATGGTCGCTTAAGTCAAGGGGTATGGCGCTCTCTGATGGGTCGTCCTGTTCTTGCCCGACCTGAGGCCGGAGTTCGTTGCGTTCAAGGTCAGCCCTCGAGTTCCAAGCGGGCTAGCCAGAGTCCCGGCGCTTCCAGTTCGGATGGCGTGGGGAACGCCTCCTTGCGGGTCCAAAGCGGTGACAGCCCTTCTTCTCCAGCCCTTTCGATGACGCCTCGGACGAAGTCCTGGCCTTGTTCAATGCCAGCTCGTGTGATCTCGATTCCAAAGAACTGTTCCGATAGGCGTTCCCCGTCAGATCTCTCGATCCGTCTTCTTAGGAAGGCCTCGTCTATCGCAGTGGAGTTCCCCAGCAACCGGCTGCCAAGTGTCGACATCGCATTCGAGGTCAGACCCTCGATGACCGCCATCGTGGTGCGCATGTCATCGAGGATCCTCCTCTGAGCATCACTCTGCTCCTCGGGGCCAAAGATACCCGTCGGGTCGGAAAGCGCCGCCTGAAGCCCTTCCGGGCTGGTGAGATCGAGCTTGGTGAGTCGGTCCTGGATCTGGTTGAGGTTTGCGGTGGATGTTTCGATGTGCTTGCTGATCAGCTCTTCCACCCGCTCCGATATCAGTGGAACCGACAAAAGGGTTGACATGACCATCTCTCTGAGTGTGGCCCAAAGCCGTACCTGGTCAAGAGGCATCTCCCATTCCCGCGCGAATGAATCAACATTGAAGGGGATGATCATACCAACGGCATTGGTCGGACGTGGAACCGCAATTTCGAATGATCCGAACGCCACTCTTGCCAAGTGGCCCACCATGGAACCGAGCTGCATGGCGATCATTGCGGGTCCGAGCACCTTCGAGAGACCTTGTATCATCTGCGTGAAATTCTCGGGCTCCTCGATCTGGCTTGGCAGTTCAGAGCCGATCTCCTTCAGGTCCTGGTGAACCTCCGCTACCTTCTGCAGCATGTTAGCGTATTTTTCCCAGTCTGAGACTGTTCTCGAGGCCCATTCGACCCTGGTCACAGCCTCGAGCTTGGTGTTGTGGCTCAAAGCTGGCGGGAGTGCCGCGAAGTTCTGGAGATGTATCTGCAGTATCTGGGTCAGCTCTTCGTACTTGATTCTGTCAAGTGGGTCCACGTTCGGTTGATCTGCGGGAACATTCGCAACGGAGATGGCCATCTGTCTGGCCATCTCGGCATGCATTCCCATCTGCGATCCAAGCATCTTCAAAATGTCGCCGAGAAGGAACTCGAAAGGGTTGGACCCAGAACCGAAGGGATTTGTCATATATCCATCGTAGTCGCAATGGTTGCGAGGAACTGATTAGCCCTTAGAGTTCACGCCGAGCTGAATGGTTTTACTGAAAGTTTGAGATTGCCGGACAATTGTAAGGGTAACCTGGCTTCCGCTCGGAAACTGGGCTAGCATGCCCTGAAGCTGCTGCAGAGTTGCGACCGGTTCGTTGTCGAGTGCTACTATCTCATCCTTGGGTTGGATTCCAGCCTGTTGTGCCGGGGAGTGGGCTATGACGCTATATACGATTACCCCCTTACCGGTTGGTGTTTTAGTGTTCGGCGGGGGCGATGAGGCGGAAATCCCCACAATTCCGAGCCAACCCTGCGGAGCGCCGTCGGCTAGCTCGATCTTCTGGGCCTCAGCGAGCATGGAAGAAAGTGGCGCTATGACCCACTTGTTGGAGATCGTGCCAAGCCCCAGGCCAAGCGGGTTGCCCTGGCTGTCTACAAAGAGAAGGCCTTCGGGATTGAACTTCTGAGCGGGATCGGCGAGATACGTGTTGTCCGATCTCTGTCCACCTGGAAGGATCTGCTGCATTCCGGTCTGTTGTATCTGGGAGATGACAAGGTTCGGTTTGCTGACCGTGGAGTTCGGTCCGATCCCTATGGTCATCTCTCCAGGACTGGCGACTCTCTGGCTGGTTCCACTGATGTAGCCAGACAGTACGGCCGAGACTTTGAACACGGCCGTGTCAGCAGATGCACTCTCGGCGACGAGTCTTGCCGGCATAGGAGGGTTGCCTGTCGTGCGAGCGGTGAAGGCTTTCCCGGTACCCACCAGATTTGCAGGTACGAGAATGTAGCCATCGGGAGATATCGCGAGGCCGTAGATGGTTCTGCTTTGCTTGCCCGGCACGTCTATTGCTACGAGGGCCTTGGCGAGATCTTCTATGTGATTGGAGGTCGAGGTTCCGATGCTCAGCGTTGAAGTGGGCGTCACCTTTGTCTTCTGATCGATCGTGGTGGTTGGCCAGGCCGTCTTTGCGATGACAAGGCCGACCAGAATCAGTCCCAAAGCTGAGAGAAAGACGACGATGCGACGGCTTTGCGCTTTATGCGGTCCTCGATATTCCGATGGATGCGACCATAGTCGATCCTCTTGAGGAGGAACGTGTTCAGGCAAATCTGACTCATCTGCCCAGTCGTCGCTCATATCCATCCATTTAGGCTACCTAACTTATCTTTACTGAAGTGTTCAGGTGCCAACTAACACTGCCTAAGCCCGACATGTATCTTATGATGGATATGTGGGCAGAGTAAGAGCAGGCATTTCCTCATCACATGTACCTCCAACTGGAAATCGTTGGATAGCCATTTCCCGAGAGCCACTTCCACTGGATGAAGCGATGGAGTGGGCGGTCGATCCCGCCTGCGGGGCTGTAGTCTCTTTTTCGGGTACGGTTCGGAACCAGTCCGAGGGGAGGCCGGGGGTTAATCTGCTTGAATATGAGGCATACGAAGAATTCGTGGTTCCAAAGTTCGGCGAGATAGTTGATGCAGTTGCAAGGCAGTGGCCGCAGGTGCACAAAGTGGCAATCCTGCACCGTGTGGGGAAGATGTCCGTAACTGAGTCTTCGGTTTTCATCGTCGTCTCAGCTGAACATCGAGGCTCAGCTTTCGAGGCTGCTAAATTTTGTATAGATACATTGAAAGTCTCTGCTCCAGTCTGGAAGAAGGAGCAGTGGTCGGGTGGTAGTGACTGGGGATCAGATCCCCATGAGATTGTTTCAATCGAGGAGTTGTAAGAGATGACCAACCTGCTCTATCTGGGAATTCCAGTGGCGATCCTGGTCCTAGTTGGACTGGTCATATCAATCAGGGAGAGAAGGCCACGCCCTGTTGAGACAGATGTCGATGATTTTGCCAGGTCTATGAAGGCGCTGTCATCCTCTCGAGGTTCACGTCCCGCGTCACACTCTCGAGGTACCAAAGCTGGCTAGTCTGCTTGCAGTAGATTTCGGAAGTGCCAACACAGTCGTTTGCGACTCTCGGAGCGACATCATTTTTGACGAGCCAACGCTGATTGCCTACGACAAGCGTTCCGGCCGAGTGATCGGCATAGGTAACGAGGCACGAGATGTCGTGGGCCGGGTGTCTGGCTATGTTGTGGTTGAGAGGCCGATACGAGACGGGAGGGTATCCAGCACGGAGCTTTTGGATCACTATGTTCAAGCCTTGATGCGAGCCCTTTCTGTCAGACGCTTCTCTCGACACAGGACTATTGTTGCCCTTCCAGCTTCTGCTACCCTGGTGGAGTCTCGGTCTCTCATGACTGCACTGAGAAATGCCGGTCTGAACGAGGTCGAAAGTCTGGACAGCACCTTGGCGTCGGCGATTGGAATGGGTTTCGACGTTTACGAACCCAGTGGTGTCATGGCTGTGAATCTTGGAGCTGCTACGACACTCAGCGGGATAATCGCTTTTGGCGGAGTGGTTGCGGAGTCTCACGCCTTTTGTGGAGGTAATGATCTTGATCGTGCAATAATGGCACTGCTGAAATACCGGGACAATGCGTCAGTAGATGAGGCCACCGCAGAAGAGGTGAAGCTCGCGTTGGCGAATGTAACCGATGAGCCGCCGAGATACATCAGCTCTTTTTTTGGTAGGGACCTGACCAGTGGGGTGCCTGTTGCAGTAGAAATAGACGAGGAGAGCGTTCGAGATGTCATAACCGACCCGATCAAACGAGTCATTGACGTGGTCTTGGATAACCTTTCGCACTGCCCGGCAGAACTCGCGCAGGATCTGGTGATAAGTGGGGTCCATCTCTGTGGTGGCTATTCCCGGCTGCTCGGGCTGGCAGATGCAATTGCAGACTCGGTGAAGATCCCTGTTGAAGTCGCAGACGAGCCTCGCTATTCAACGGCCAGAGGGCTCGCAAGATACGGGGTGCACACTCGAAACAAGCGCTAATCGAGGGAACCTTCAGTGATTTCGAGAAGGTCCTCTGCAAGCTGCCTGGTCTGCCAGTCTCTGTCTGTGACAGCGACTCTCAGCGCTTCGGTGACTCGATCCCCTTCGAATGCCGCCATCGCCACGACCGCTCTCCGGCGGACGTTGGGTCTGTCTGAGCCGGCTCCTAGGATCGTTTCAAGGCCTCTTTCGTCTCCTATGGCGCCAAGTGCAGCTATCGCAGCCTCCCTGACGAGTGATTCAGAGTGGTCGGTCGCCAATCTGCAGATCAACTCCAGGTTTTTCGACTCCTCTCGCTCCCCGGACGCCCAAAGCGCCATCTCAACCACGAATGGGTCGGCGTCGAGGAGCGATCTCGAAAGGGAGACTCTGGGATATGAGGCGGCTAGCTCACAGGCGCGCCTCCGGACACCTGGGTCTTGATCGTTCAAAGCTGTTCTGAGCTCGCCGATACCCAGCTCCCCGAGTTTGTGGAGCGCCAGGAGCGCCGAGGCTCGCAGCTTTGGATCTCCCGAGACAAGCGCTGTTTTGGCATGTCCTGAGTCACAGGTATATGAAGCGACGATGAGATCGAGACGGTTCTGGAGCTCTTCTCTTTTACACTTGTTGATGCTCAATGGCGAACCTGGAACTTGGAGGTCGAATCATCGAGCTAAGCCCGATGCTAATAAGTTGAAATTAGTTGATAGGAAGTAATAGAAGTCTAATTGGAATCTTCAGGAGCAAAGGTGAAATCAACGAGGAATAAGATCGCGCTGGCTGCTATTGTCGTCATCGTCCTCGCGATAGCGTCCTTTGTGAACCTGCCGATCTGGGCTATCGCTCCTGGCACAGCACAAGAAGTCTCCAAGCTCATCACCATCCAGGGCAAGTCGAACTCGACCAGCGCAAGCCACATCCTGATGACGGATGTCAGGCTAGGTCCCGTCTCACCTCTGGAGTGGCTATTAGACAAGACCAACTCGAACGTGCAGCTTGTCCCAAGCTCTGAAATTCTCGGCAACACCCCACCCTCCTCATTCATTCCGACTCAACTTGACGAGATGAAACAGTCACAGGAGGCTGCTACGTTGGCGGCATTAGGATACCTTGGCTACAACTTGAACTTAATAAAGGGTGCTATTGTTGCCGGAATCGCCAAAGTCTCGGTTGTCTCTTCCCTGCTTCATCCCGGGGATCTGATTACGGGGGTCAATGGAACCGCAGTGACCTCTGCAGCGCAGCTTGTTAGCGTGATTTCGAAGTTCAAACCGAAAGATTCGATAAGGATTACCTTCATCCCTGCAGCACAGGTCGCCGACAGGGCATCCGCCCGCAATCCTTATAAGACCGTGTCGGTGACATTGGGATCGCGACCAGGGGATGCCGCAAAGGCGTACCTTGGAGTGAGCATCGAAGATGGGGTCAGCTACAGCACCCCATTCAAGGTGAGCATCTCGACCCCAGGCATCGGTGGTCCATCCGCGGGACTGGCGTTCACGCTTGGCATCATTGATCGCCTCGAAGGGGGAGGGCTGACCAAGGGCAATACCATTGCGGCAACTGGGACGATTTCTCCCGATGGCGCGGTCGGCGACGTAGGTGGGGTGCCTCAGAAGACCGTCGCGGTAGAGCGTGCGGGCGCAAGACTCTTCCTGGTGCCACCTCAGGAGTACAAGGCGGCCCTTTCGAAGGCGACACCTCAGTTGAAGGTCGAAGAAGTTTCAACGTTGAAGCAGGCGGTCTCAGATGTCGAGGCATTCGCTGCAGCTTCGAAGTAGCAAGCTCAAGCACCCGATACGGCCGTGTAGGAGTATTCCTTCCTGATCAATGCTGGTGAAGCGCGACTTGTGAGATTGGCTGGAATCTACTGAAAGATTGTTACATCTTGAGCAATACAACGATTTCTTACCTAGTCTTGTCTGTATGAATTTTGAAGCCTCTGAGTCTGGCGAATCCAGCCGAATTGATCCGACCGAGATACAGGAGAAGGTATTTTCGTCGGCATGGAAGGGCTACAGAATCGAGGAAGTCAGGTCATTTCTGGCTCGCGTGGCCATTGGAGTCAAAGAGCTCTCGACAGAGCTTGAATCCGCTAGGGCGAGGATCTCTGAACTGGGAGCAGAGGGCCGTTTAAACGGGGATGTGGTGGCGTCTCAGGTCCTCAAGGCCGAGGAGACGGCGGCCCAGATCCTTCATGATGCCAACGAGGCGGCAAAGGCGCTCAGAGATCAGGCTCGGAACCATTTCGAAGCGATGCGGGCAAGGGCAGAGGAAGAGGCACGGCAGATCATGAAGGGTGCACGGGATGAGTCGCGCGGCCTTTTGGCACAGGTCTCCGAAGGGCAGTTCGGATCTCAGACGGAAGTGTCGACGAAAAGGGAACTCGACCAGGCGAGGAGCAAGGCTGCTGAGATCATCGAACGGTCGAAGGCCGAGGGTCGAGCAATGATCGACCAGGCCAGGGATCTGAGGAATGAGATACTGGCAGATCTAAGACACAAAAGGGCGGTGCTTGACAGTGAGATTGCCGATCTTGCCACTAGGAGGATTGAGGCTTACCAGAGCTTGGCGAGAGCGGTTCAACTGATCAGTGAGGCTGGCATGATCATAGTTTCCAGCGAGACTGAAGTTTTCCAAGAACCCGAAGCGCAAAGTCCTATCCGCCCGGAGGGGCAGGAGACATTGGGCATCTCTGCAAGTCCGGATGCCGAAGATGAGGCTTTGGTTCGCGAACCAGAGGCCGAAAAGGCCAAGCCTGTTTTATCTAGTTATCAGGGCTTCCAAGCGAAGTTGGCCGATTCACAGGTTGAAATCGGCGGCCATCTCGAAGAGGGCATTGTGAGGGTCTTCTTAAAGGAAAGCGACGGCAGGATAAGCGCCGACGAGGTGGTAGCCGACCAGGCAATAAGCGCCAACTCTGTGGAAGAGCAAGAGCCAGTCGATGGAACCAACGCTGTCGAAGAGCAAGAGCCAGTCGATGGAACCAACGCTGTGGAAGAGAAAGAGCCAGTCGATGGAACCAACGCTGTGGAAGAGAAAGAGCTAGTCGATGGAACCAACGCTGTGGAAGAGAAAGAGCTAGTCGCTGGAACCAACCCTGTGGAAGAGCAAGAGCCAGTCGATGGAACCAACGCTGTGGAAGAGAAAGAGCTAGTCGATGGAACCAACGCTGTGGAAGAATCGGTGTTGACGACGTCTCAAGTCGATATCGACCACGGCAATTCGGGTGTGGATCAATCCGACCGAAAGGACGAGTTCGTGCAAGCGGCGGCGGAAAACATGGGTCCCAAGGTCGTCGACAATCCGGCTGGTGAGGAGCAGGAACTGCTGGTGCTGGGTGTTGACAGCTCCAGCTTATCCGAGCCTATGGACACCCATGTCATCGAGAAAAGTGCAGTTCACAAAGAAGGCGGTGACGTGCCAGGGGCAACCGGAAAGGTAGACTCGCAGCCTAAATCGGCCGAGCATGTCGAGCGGATTGAAACCTCTGTTGCAGCGCCGGTACCCCGGAGAGAGCCGGAGATCCAGATAGGCCGCAGAGCTGACGAGATACTCAAGCGTATCAGGTCATTGCGAATGGGTGAGGCCGCTGATGGTTCAGCGTCTCTCTCTGGTTCGCATGGAGCAGGCGCGGCTGATGAGCCCGGGCATCAGTCAGGGAAGGCCGAACCGGTTATTGGGGTCTCACCGGAATTTGGCTATGGCGCTCAGATCGATCCTGATGACGAACCGGATGAGCTTGGTAGTGGAGCCGATTACTTGCAAGAAGTTGATATCAGACCTCCGTCTGAGCTGGATGCAGCCACCGTCGAGCTGCTGGACGCTCGAGAGGAGATTCTTGCACCGACTGCCACCATGCTTTTCAAGAAAGTAAAAAGGCTTCTCTCGGACGAGCAGAACGATCTCTTGGACAAGGTGCGCAGGAGTTCGGGTTCCGAGGTTGTCCTCGAGAAGCTCCTTGACGAGAAGGAGCAGATCGATGCTTTGGCTCTTGCAGCGCTCGACTTCTTTGAACAGGTTAGGCTCGGAGTCGCAGAGCTCTTTTCGGAGAACAACGGCAGTGCTGCGAGGCGCGAGATCTCAAAGCACGCCGTGCAATACTCCGAGGAGTTCGCCAAAGAGGTCGTCCTGCCGATGCGCCGCCGTATTGAGGAGGCGCTGGCCCTCGACACTACCGCTGAAGATCAAGCCACGGCGGCCGCCGTCGGAGCGATATATAGAGATGTAAGGTCTAACAGGCTGGAGCCGCTGATCTCGCAGTACGTGAATACGGTCTTTTGTGCAACGATTATGCACGAGTCGGGATACGAATCTTTTGTTTGGGTCACCGATCCACAGGACACGCCGTGTGCTGACTGTCTTGACAATTCCCTAGCAGGAGCCACAATCTGCGGAGAAGAATTTCCGACCGGACACAGTCATCCGGGAATTCATTCAGGTTGCAGATGTCTCTTGGTCCCGATTATCGCCTAATCTCTTTGCATGAGGATTCCAGCTGATCTACCTCCACAGCGGAGAAGGGTAACAAAGAGGCAGTTACTTTTCTTCATCGCGGTGGTAGTCGTCATTGTCATTATCTTGTCACTTCGAAGCGTCGCCGTTTTCTATACCGACTTCTTGTGGTTCTCAAGTGTGCATTTCACAGAGGTGTGGAAGTCGATCCTTATCGACAAAGTCGGTCTCGCAATCGTCTTCGACCTGATCTTCTTCTTATTCATGCTCGGGAATCTTGTTGTTGCTGCAAGGGTCAGTCCTCCCATGTCGTCTCTGAGTTCAGGAGAAGACGAACTGGTCGTTCGCTTCAGATCGACTACCAGCAGGTATCCCCGGCTCACCAGAGTGATTGCCGCTGCCTTTCTGGCGATCATCGTTGGAACATCTGCTTCCGGCCAGTGGCAGAACTGGATACTCTTTTCCAATTCAGTCCCTTTTGGGTGGAAGGACCCCCAGTTTCATAAAGACGCCTCGTTCTACGTGTTCCAGTTGCCCTTTCTGTCCTTCTTGGTTTCGTGGAGCTTTCTCGCCCTAGTCGTAGTGTTCTTGGTAATCGCCATTATGAACTATTTCAACGGTGGGATCCGGCTTCAGGGCAAGGGACCGCGAGTTTCACCGGCGGTGAAGGCTCACCTCTCCTTCATTTTGGCACTGATGGCACTCGTAAAGGCCGTCGGATACTACTTGCAGAGATACAAGCTGGTAAATGCCACCGATGCTTACGTTAATGGAGCTGGATACACAGATGTTCACGCTGTCCTGCCCGCGCTTACGCTACTGCTTTTCATCTCGGTGGTTTCTGCGATAATCCTGCTGATCAATATAAGGCGTCAGGGATGGGTCCTTCCTGTGGTAGCTGTCGGCTTGTGGGGTCTAATCTCTATAATCCTGGGCGGAATTTATCCGGCCATAGTCCAGAAGTTCGTTGTTCAGCCTTCGCAGATTACCAAGGAGTCCCCGTACATCCAGCGGAATATTACGGCTACCCGTTTTGCCTTGGGAATCAACAAAATTAGTCAGCAACCTTTCGATTACTCCAGCACCATTACCGGCGCCACGCTGGTGACCGACGCCCCTACGCTGGCTGCGGCCAGACTTTGGGATCCGACGACCCCGGTGCAGACTTTCAACAAGCTCCAGGACATCCGCTCCTACTACAATTTCAATGGCTTGGCGGTCGACCGGTATAGCATAAATGGAACTATGACTCCGATGATTGTGGGAGTCAGGCAGATCAACGCTTCAGATCTACCGGCCCAGTCGTGGATCAATCTTCATCTCCAATACACTCATGGCTATGGGGCGGTCATGGCCTCCGCCAACACCGCAACCTCCAATGGAAATCCAGCCTTTGTGATCCAAGACCTGCCACCTGTTTCAGCAAATGGGGCTCCCAAAATTACCCAGCCACAGGTCTACTACGGCACCAACAATCCTGGATATGTGATAGTCAACAGCAAGCAGCCTGAGATCGACTATCAAACCAACTCCGGAGCTACCGTGGAGACCCATTACAAAGGGACTGGAGGGGTTCAGCTCTCCTCCTTCGTGCTCAGAGCCGCGTTTGCCCTCAGGTTCGGCGATATAAACCCCCTCATCTCTGGACAGATCACATCGAACTCGCGCGTGATGTTCAATCGCGACATTGTTCAACGCGTTGAGAAGGCGGCACCATTTCTCAAGTATGACTCCCAGCCATACCCAGTTATCTACAACGGTCAGATCTACTGGATAATGGACGCATATACGACCACTTCGCAGTTCCCGTATGCGCAGTTGGCTGATGTCTCGAGTGTCAACAGCTCCTCCGGACTCAACTCGCAGTTCAACTACTTCCGCAACTCTGTGAAAGTAGTCATAAATGCCTATTCCGGTGCAATGAAGTTCTACGTAGTCGATCAGTCCGACCCAATCATCCAGGTTTACGAAAAGGCCTTTCCAAATATCTTCACTCCGGTGTCTAAGGCGCCTCCAGGGATTGTCGCACATTTCCGCTACCCCGTCGACGGGTTCACTGTCCAGGCAACCATGTATGGGCGGTATCACATCACCGATCCGACAGGTTTCTACAACGCCGGCGATGCTTGGTCTTTGGCGCAGGACCCTGGGACTTCGCCGAGCCAGGCGCTGACTCAGACCCAGACAACAAACGCGCAGGGTCTACCGGTCATAAACACCCAGGTTGCGCGAATGCAGCCGTCATATCAGCTCTTGAGATTGCCGGGTGAAACCGGATTGAGCTTTGTTCTTACAGAGCCCTTCGTGCCGGTTTCACAGAACAACCAGCTGCAGACCTTGTCTGGATTTCTGGCGGCGAGTTCGGATCCGGGTTCTTACGGGAGTCTGACGGCCTATGTCTCTCCGCGGGCACAACAGGTGGATGGTCCGCTGCTTGTGAATGCCGCGATCAGCGCCTCTCCCGCTATCTCACAGGCCATATCGCTTCTTGATCAGCATGGGTCGCAGGTGGAATTCGGTCAGATGCTAATGGTTCCCGTACACAAGGCACTTTTGTACATCAGGCCACTATACGTCCAGTCTTCGCAAAACCCCTTGCCTGAGTTGAAGCAGGTCATTGTGGTCTATGGAACTCAGGCTGCAATGGAGCCGACTTTTGCAGCCGCGCTGAACGATATTTTCGGAGTCACCGTCCCCGGTACGTGGGGTGCTAACGAGTCCACCTCTTCGTCTTCGACCAGTGCGCCGCCAGCCAGTTCAACGACGGCCACGATCTCCTCTCTTTTGAGTCAGGCTCAGACACTGTACAATCAGGCTCAAGCGGATCTGAAGGCGGGCAATCTTGGTTTGTACCAGTCTGCGATCAACCAGATGGCGTCGCTTCTGGCCCAGGCTCAGGCGCTGGCTTCAGGTTCTTCCTCAGGCTCCTCGACATCGACTACGACTCCCACTACAAGTACTACTACAACTACCGTTCCGGCTGGTGCCGGCGCTGCCTAATTGGGACGAAACGTCCGATGTCGATTTGAAATCGGCTACAGTGGGAATAGATCATCGCGGGGTGGAGCAGTCTGGTAGCTCGTCGGGCTCATAACCCGAAGGTCATAGGTTCAAATCCTATCCCCGCCACCAAAGAGTATGCAGGTCAGAGTCGGTCTTTCGGGGCCGGCTCTTCTGTTTCTCAAATAGCCATTCCTACTTTCATCCCTACAACGGTGTATGACTGTTTTTATGAAGGGAACCAACGCAAGCGGCGTAAAGGAGTCAGGGAGCTACGGGCCTACGTGGGACGTGATGGAGGCAAAGGGATGTTACCCCAGATTGGCGGGTACACACGATGCAGCACCATATTAACTGACTAGCTCCTTTCATGCTCAGCTGAAATCGTAGTTCGTTGTTTCGACTGCAGAGTCACCCATGCATTGGAGCGATAGCAGGCGACTGGGCGACTTCGACTCCCGTCGAACGCATGAGTCAATTATTTGGGTGCGTGTGAGAACTTTCTTTACGTAGTCAAGCGGCAACCTCACCAAATCATCAGGCTGGATTCTGAACGTTCGCTGATCTCGATCTGCCGAATCAGCTGAACTCCCGATGTCACTGGTACTGTGGCCACTGGGAGGACGGCAACGACACCAAGGATGCCAACCTGCTCAGGTTGAATGAATTGGAGTAACCAGAAACTACTCCCGGTTGCCCTTTGACAACGATCATTGCCATTTCTTTGTAAGTCGGGGGGGTACACTGACAACCGATTGATCCCGGTTGAAAGGCTCCGTTCGCTAAAATCAACCAAGCGGGACTTGTGTTCTCGTAACTGCTGGGGTTACCGTTTGGACGGACGATACGCATAGCTGTCGACACTGTAGTCTCGACGTAACGAATTTCGCTGACCTTATGCACCACGAGTGTACCCCCGTGGCCAAAGAAGTATCCCAATGAAAGCCCGAATGCCTGTGACGCCGTATTAGCAACGGTGCCAGATGGTGGCTCAGACGAAGAAGCAGGTGGGGGTGACTTCTGCGCTGGAGATGTTAGTGGTGTTCCTGACCTATGAGAAACTCCCGCATGGGCTGCACCACTTATGCCCATTTCCACTCCAGTCGCCGATGCAAGTACTAGTCCGATACCAACTGCCAATTTTGTAAATAGTTTCATTGTCCTTCACCTCTCAAAAAAGTATCCATAGTTTCCGTTGACGGTCAACTGAACCGCCCTGGAAAAGGTGGAGACTCCATCGCTTCGAAGGGATAATGGAGTCATGTCAGATCACCCGAGTCAAAAGAGGTATTTACCCGAGCTAAAAGAACGGGCGATAAGGATGGTACTTGAGATCATCAAAGAACAAAATGGAGAGCGTCACGGTGTCAAAGGACGGGTAGCCCACCAACTCGGCATTGGAGTTGAAACCCTGAGACGTTGGGTAAGCCAGGCAGAGATCGATGGAGGACTACGGCCCGGCTTGGTAGTGAAGCAGGCGATCAATCCGTACGACATCAAAACCGCCCGGCCACAGTGTGCTTTCGGCGTCAGGCCGAGAGGGGCCGCTCACTGTTGATCCTTCCGGGTTTTGTGGGGATGGAGGGATTCGCCGCGAGCTAGCATGTCGACGTACTCGGCCAGCTTGCGGTCCCGAGTCGCCGCGCGTTTGACGGCGTTGAGTCGGTAGGCGATGGCGTAGCGGTTGGCTCCGTCCAACTGGTCGAACGTCGCGGCTGCGGCGGGATTGGCCGCCAGCGCCTGGGCCAGATCGGGCGGGATCTGCATGTCGGCCTGCCCGCGGTAGGCCGCTTGCCATCGTCCTTGCGCCTTGGCCGCCTCGATGGCAGCGATTCCGGCCGGTTGCATCCGTCCAGCTTCGGTAAGGCGGGCGACGTGCTCGACGTTCCTGGCGGACCAGGGGCTGCCTGGTCGGCGCGGCGTGAAGCGCTGGCGATAGCTGTCGTCGTCACGTCGTGCGATCTGCCCGTCGATCCAGCCGAAGCACAGCGCCTCGTCAAGCGCTTGCGCGTA
This sequence comes from Actinomycetes bacterium, assembly GCA_021810525.1. Lineage (GTDB taxonomy): Bacteria > Actinomycetota > Acidimicrobiia > Acidimicrobiales > Acidimicrobiaceae > SCQM01. Next base: position 26,470 of record JAJZIP010000023.1, read on the forward strand.
GGTCAGGGCCGTCGTCTGACCGCCCTTCTTGTGCAGCACCAGCCAGACCCCGGGATGGTCGGCATGGTGGTTGTCGAGCCAGGCGTGCCATGCCTCAGCGTCCTGGACGAGCAGCTCCGCGAGTTCTGTCACGACGGGCGCTACGGCACAGCCAAAGGACGGGGACTCAGACAAAATGGTTGGCCGTCGGGATCGAGCAGCACCCGCCAGCGCCCAGCTCCGGGTTGGAAGTCAGGTTGACTGGCTCCGATCGCGCACATGTTCTCGACCGCCTCGCCGAAGTCGTCCACCTGCAGGTCGAGGTGGATGCGTTTGGCGCAAGCCTCATCAGGCCACTGTGCGGGCCGGAATCCCTCGACCTTGCCGAAGCCGATCTTGATGCTGTCGCCTTCGACCATCCCGTGACCTTCGTCGCAGTAGGTGACCTCACAACCCAGCGCGGCCGCATAGAAGCGCGCCAGCCTCGCTGGGTCCGCGCTATCGATGTTCAGCATCGACAGAGCCGCCGTCGACTCCCAGCGCTCCGATCTAGACTGTGTGTGACCCATACATATAACCTAGAACGGTGTCGCAAATACCGTCAAGCCGCCAGCACGCAGCCAACGCCCAGGCGCGTTGAGCCTCGTGGTCGCCGACCGGATGAGTTCAGCCGTCGAAGCGATCGCGGGGCCCGGCCCGTCGGCGCTGGCCGCGCTGGCCGCGTTGTACGAGTTCCTCGACGGCGGATCGGTCACCCAGTTGTTCCGTGCTGGGCCTGACCGACTCGGGCACCATCCGCCTCGTCGTCTGCCTCGGAGTCGAGGGCCTCGTCGAGCGTGTTGGAGGGCAGGACGGACAGGCCGTGTCCATCGTCTTGACCCGAACTGGCCGTCGCATGGCCGCACGGATACTTCAATCTTGCGGCAGCGCTGGACAGGATGCTGACCACAGTGGTCCTCGCCAGAGCCGAGGAACGCTCCGTTCGCACCAACGACCGTCCACAACCTTGGCTGTGTCGCCTCTGCGACTTCGCCGCGTGCGGAGGAAGCGAAGGCGACTGCCCAGTCAACAACGCGGTTACGACCGGCAACAGGAGTTAACACGACGCTGCAACTCGGCCCAGAGTAGGCATCGGAAAAGAGACGGTACGCAATGAAGTCCTCCATGGACATCCTCTTCGTCATCTTCGTAGCAGCTGACGTCGACGAGACGGAGCAACCTGCCGGGGAGTGGTGAGGCGCCAACGCCCTGGGTCGCAAGCCCACGAGATGGACGCCTCTACGCAAAGGAGGACTGATGAGCAAGAAGATCGACGACGTGCCGGCCGAAGAGGGAGCAGCGGCAGAGAACTACGACATCGAATACACCCTGCCCAAGGGTGTCGTGGTCACTAGGCCCAACCTCGGTCGACCCACCGTAATGTCGGTCCGGTTGTCCGCTGACGAGCACGCCTGGCCGCAGCGGGCCGCGCAGAAGGCGAATCTGCCCGTCTCCACGCTGATCCGCATCTGGGCACTCGATCGGCTCCGTGACGAGAACGAGGGTAGCGAATCAAGCGTGGCGGAGCGCCTCCGTCGGCTCGAACAGGCCGTGTTCCAGCGCTCCGTGTAGAGCGGGTCGACAACGTAGGCACCGACAGCACCTTCGTCGCCAGCGTCGCGGGGAGTTTTTCGGGCGTCGCTGGCGCACCGCGCTATTGAGCAGGGCAGCTGCCCTGCGCAGGTGCGTGCGTGACCCTGTGACCAGCGGGTTCGTCGGGTCTGAGGCCCTAAGTAC
>JAJZIP010000207.1 GCA_021810525.1 Actinomycetes bacterium
GTTCTAATTCCCATAATTCTTATCATTATAGTCAGGAATAAAGAAGTTGAAAAGTTAAAATCCGACTTTTTTGGTAATGATTTGGAAAAGCCTGTCAGCTGGGAGTTCAATAGAAATGGTCCTGCAGTATGCAGGACCGCTTGCGTATGGACACCGGTATATGTAAGACCTGTGGCTGTCGCAATCTCAGTGGCAGCCACAGGTCTAGTTATTCAGGAGGGGTACACGGGAACTGGGGCGCTAGGACTGTGTGCACCTGCTGAATAGGCCTTGAGACGTTCTGGCGGAGCCTCTATGTTTGACTCCTGCCATATGCGTGCCATCCGTAACTCCTTGGCTACTACGCCAACTCATCCTGGTCGGTGTACGGATCTCCGGGCTTGCCCTTTGATATGACGACCAGGATGAGTTGGAGTTAAAATCTCTGAGCTTTGCAGCTCCTTCCGCGCTAGCTCGCGCTCGTTCCTACTGGCTCGCGCCGCTCGACCCGCGGCTGGCCGGTGAGAATCTCCTCAGATGGATCAGCCCGGCGAGCGTGGTAGAGACCGAGTATCGAAAGTATCAGCAGTAGTCCTGCGGCTATGAAGGCTGCCAGTGCCGCCCAGCCCATGATGCCTGCAACGGTCCCGAAAGCATAAGCATTCAGCAACATTCCGCGCAGGGTTGTGCCCTGGAACGAGGTTGTCTCGAGAGCGGCCAGGCTGGTAGCTTGAGTGCTACCCGGCTTTGCGGCCCTTGCTGCAGTGCTTATCTGAGAGTACACGCCGTGGTATGGCATGTTGTAGAGGTGCACTCCAATGAAGTCGTTCGCATACACCTCTGCCTGCTTTCCGCTCAGCAGTTGCTGGCCGGCGTACTGAGATACTGAGGGTATCATGCTCGGAGTGATCTCCGTGCCAGCCTTCGGGTTAGCAAATGCAGACTTGGCTGGGAAGTAGATCTGCTGCTCAGCCAGCTGGCTATGTACCTGATCATTGATGTAGCTGTGACCCCAGGTAAGGAGGGCGCCAGCCACGATCAATATCACGACCAAGAGCATTCCAGTAAGGCTTACAAGAGTATCAAAAGTCTTGCGTCTCATTTCGGCCTTCTTTCCTGTCATTTTCCCAGCCGACACGCCCTGATTCGCCACCTTTTTCCAGGGATGCACGGGCGGCGGCGCCAGCTTGCGGCAACGCTGTCCCATGTTCGTTCTGGTCGACGGTGGAAATTACTGCTTCAGAGGCTTCGGCTGAGGCAAGGATATTCGTGAGAACTCTATCTAACTCATAAGTTGCGGGATCGTCCTGCCCCCCATCCCTTGATGCCCAAGATACGGAGGCTGGCAGGGCTGTGATCGAGTGAGCGCTAGGTCCCATCGGCCCTTTTTCCAACCCTGCAGCCAGCGTTTTGAACATACCTTCATAGTAAGTTTCCCATCTTCGATCCGGGACACGATATTCACGCTGACTCGTGCGAAATTCCACGGTGGTGACACCCGTATTCCCTGGTCTTCGTACGATGGCAAGTCCCTAGCGAGAATTTCTCGGTAGAATGATCTCGGTGTAGCTCGCCGAAATTGGTTCAGGCAGGACTTGAAGAGGTCTTTGCCCAAGGCTGAACAGGCGTTCTCATCCGCTCGGCCGCGGTCAAAAGAAGGAGCGTGACGTCAGATCGCCTAAAAGGCAAGTTCTGAAAGTCAAGAAGAGTCGCTCTCTTTGTACGTTGGGCTTCCAACTTCTCCAACGTCAAAGAGGCCCGGACCATGTTTAGAAGGCTCGCTCGCTCGTAGAACTCGTGAAGTTGGTGTCGGAGAACAGATGTGGGTAATATCGAAGTGTGATTTATCCACATGGCTAGAACTTTAAAGGGGTACTTGATGTGCCTGAAAAGCTGGTGGAGCTCTAATGTCTCTCTTGGATCGTTCTGTGGATTCGATTACTAATACTACTTCACGCACCACCGAGATGCGAGAGCATGGTCAGATCAGGGTACTGATCGTTGATGACCATGCGTTGGTGCGTGAAGGTACCGTTCAGTTGCTGGAGCGCGAGCCCGACATGGTAGTCGTTGGGCAGGCGTCGACAGGTGCGCAGGCGAATCTGCTATTCGATCGCCTTGCTGTCGATGTCGCGCTTCTGGATGTGAACCTTCCGGATATGAGCGGTCTCGAGGTAGCACGGTTGGTCGCACTCAAGCACCCGACGATCAGGGTCTTGGTGGTCAGCGCCTATGACGACTATGCCTACGTAGCCGAGGCGCTTGACCTCGGCGTCGCCGGCTATCTCTTGAAGACGGCAACCGGCAGGGAGCTGGTAGATGCCGTGCGCACGGTAGCTGGTGGAGATTTCGTGTTGAGTGGCTCCATCTCGTTGCGGTTGGCTCACCGCCGTCAGGCGAATCATGACGTGAACGAGGCCAAGCTGACTCCAAGGGAGGTAGACGTCCTGCGTCTTTTGGGTAAGGGGCTGACCAACAAAGGCATAGCCAACAACCTTGGATTGACCCTTCGGACAGTTGAGGGATATGTCTCAAACGTCCTCGCCAAACTTGGCGCCGCATCCCGAACGGAAGCAGCTCTTTACGCGCTAAGCCGACACCTGATCCCCCTTGATGAGCACGATGAGCAGACCGACACGCGCTGACTACATGACGGTGTTGCGGCGCGCCGCTCACCCTCCCTTATATGAGCTGCAGTTTTGGCTGTTGCAGGCCTCGGTCATTCTTATTGCCGCTCTTCACTTAGTGGTAGATATTAGATATGGCGAAAGTTCAGCCTTTCCCGATGGCCTTCCTGTTGCGCTCTTGATCGTTCCGGTTGGCTACGCGGCGCTGAGATACGGCCTTTCGGGTTCTGCTGCTACGGGCATTTGGGCTAGCATTCTCTGGCTTCCCGACCTCCTTCTTGCGAATGACAGGGGACATAGCGGCAGTGATCTGATCAGTCTGATGCTCGTGGACGCGGTCGCCTTCTTCGTGGGTCAGCGCGTCGAGGCGGAGAGGATGGCCAGGGCACGAGTCGAGAGCGCGGCAGTGGAACTCGCCGCAGCAGAAGAGCGCTACCGGCAGCTGTTCAACGCGAACAGCGCTCCGATCCTTTTATTTGACGAAGTCGGATCAATAATAGACGCCAACTCTGCTTCCCAGATTGCGTTGGGCCCGGAGGTGCGGGGTCGCTCTGACAGGGGCGTGTTGGGAATAGACATCCTCTCCGAAGACCACTCCGGTCGGGTGATCAGCATGCCAGATGGGCACGACTACAGGGTTGACCTAGTTCGGCTGACTACGGGTAGCGGCGACCGGGCTATTCAGGTCGTGCTCGAGGACATCACCCGTGAGCGAAGCGAGGGGCGCAGAATCCGGCACTACGCCGAGCTGGTAGTGCGGGCCGAAGAGGAGCAGCGGCTTCGACTTTCGCGAGAGTTGCACGACGAGCCGCTTCAGGTTCTCATGCACCTGGCTCGGCGGCTGGCGACCCTGGCAGAAGAGGAGTACCCGCCCGACAACCTTGATGATATCTTGCTGGAGCTACGCCAACACGTACTCGATGCCGCAACCGGCCTGAGGGCTATCGCCACCGGGCTCAGGCCTCCTGCGCTGGACCAGCTGGGTCTGGTCCCTGCATTGAAGAGCCTCTGTGCAGACCTTGAAGACCAAACAGGGATGCTCGTTACGCTCGACGTGACAGGAACTGCGTTCCGACTTCCGTCAGAGGTCGAACTGGGGGCGTTCCGTATTGTCCAAGAGTCCACGAGCAATGTCGCCCGTCACGCCCAGGCATCGGCAATATCGGTCGGAGTCCATTTCGAACCAGACTTTTTGGAGGTGGAGATTGCCGACAATGGGAGGGGGTTCGAGCCTGATGAGATCGACGAACACGCCGGTGAGTATCTGGGAGTCGTCGGCATGAGGGAGAGGGCAAGGCTTCTCGGCGGGAGTCTCGATCTCCGGTCGTCGATGGATGGCGGGACGATCGTCAGGGCGTCTATTCCGCTTGCAAGCGGGAATCTTTTCAAGGACCATCCGTCCTTTGACCCCCGGGCTGTCCCGGAAGACCTTATCTAGAGACAGTCGAGAATTTGGGTTCCGGAGTTTGATCCAGCCAGACAGCAGTCTTCAAGTTCTGTTAGCTGAGACGGCAAGGCCGACGGAATCGACTTCGCTCGAAAGTTTGTATCCAAGATCCAAGGCGGCAAAGTTGGCTGTCACAGTCTCTGCCTTGACTCTGGAACGAACCGAGTTTTCGAGCGACTCCTTCGTCACGGCTCCACTGAGAGCGGCAAGAGCACCGAGACCGATGATATTGGTGTACAGCTCGTTTCCAAGGCCTAGCGCAGTTGCGCGCAGAGGCAAATAGACCACCTGTGACGAGTCGCCCATCTCCTCTCGAAGGGCCTCTTCGGCAATCATGGTCCCATCCTCCGCCAGCGTCTTGGAATAGCGGAGATATGCCGGCCGCGACAGGCAGAGAAGGAAGTCGGCTTTGTGAACCTCGGGGAAAGCGATCTGTCGCTTGGAGATGATCAGGTCCGCCTTGGTCGCTCCCAGCCGGGCTTCAGGGCCGTACTCCTGCGTCTCAGCCACGTTCTTGCCATCGAGCATCGCCGCCTCGGCGAGAATGGCACCACCGAGCATTATTCCCTGGCCGCCCTTGCCGGCAAGCCTTATTCGTATCTGATCCCGATCAACTACGGCCATAGCTTCCTCCAACTCGGGCGCAAAGGTCTGAATAGGCCTTGGTGAACTCCGTTATCCTCTCATTCTTGAAGACTCCGGTCTCGAGCGGTCCAAGCAGCTCTTCCCGGTTGAGCATCTTCACCGGCAGACCTTCGGTTCTATCCCTCTCCCAGACCAGCATGTCGCTGCTATCGCCTATCTGGTTCAACCTCCCGTAGTAGGTCGGGCACTGGCTCAGGATCTCTACCACGGCAAAACCTGGGTGTAAGATCGCCTCTTCGATCCTGAGGGGGATCTCCTGCATGTCGAAGGTGGTCGTGCGGGCTACGTAGGTCGCGCCTGCCGCGACGGCGATCTCGACGGTGTCGAATGCCCTCTCGATGCTCCCGGTCAGCGAGGTGGTGGTTCTCGAGCCAAAGGGAGTCGTAGGTGCTTCTTGGCCCCCGGTCATTCCATAGATTCCGTTGTTGTATACGAGTACGGTCAGATCTATATTGCGGCGGGCGGCGTGAATGAAATGATTGCCACCGATCGCCAGCGCGTCGCCGTCTCCCATAGTGACGACCACAGTCAGATTCGGCTGCGCCATCTTCAGACCCGTCGCATAGCCAAGAGCGCGCCCGTGAGTAGTATGCATCGCGTTTGTCGCCACATAGAAAGGCGTGCGTCCCGAACATCCGATGCCGCCGACGACC
>JAJZIP010000208.1 GCA_021810525.1 Actinomycetes bacterium
CCTCTCAGTCGTCGCCACGCTGAACCTCGCATTCCATCAAACTGCCTAGTCCCAGGAGAGCGGATTGTACATTTGTTGCAGACATCCACTAACAGTTGCAGCCTACCACACCCAGTTGATACTGTCAATGAGTTTTTGCAATACTCTCAGGCATCCGTTATGTTAGGGTTTATTGAGATCAGGTACTAGGGATCGCGTACAAACGCGATCCGAACAAGAACGGAGGACAGAAGATGACCGATGACGAAGCTGCGATGGACATCGCCAGCCTGAGAGCGCGCGGTACCGCAAAGTGGAGCCGCTACTCCCACGAAGTACTGGGTGCGTGGGTAGCCGAAATGGATTTTCCACTCGACGCCCGGATCAAAGCAGCCCTAGTCGAGGCCATCGACCGAAATGCGACAGGCTATCCAGTGCCTGACATCGGCACTCAACTACCAGCAGCCATCCAGGCTTGGATCGCCAAGCAACATAACTTAACGATTGCACCTGACCAAGTCCGCATCATACCCGACATCCTTCACGGAATGATGGCCGGTATAGAAGCATTTTCTCCGCCTGGCAGCCCGGTTATCGTCACAACACCCTCGTATCCTCCATTTTTCGAAGTTTTACGTGCCGTAAATAGGCCAATGATAGACGTGCCGATGCTTTTTGACGAATCAGGACGAGCACGTTATGATATCAATGCTTTGGACCAAGCGTTTTCCGCTGGTGCAAAGACTCTGATACTATGCAATCCATACAACCCTTTAGGCAGAGTATTCTCTAAAGATGAATTGCAGGAAGTGGCGAACGTAGTCGAGATGCACCGAGGTCGTGTAATCGCCGATGAGGTCCATTCTCCATTGGTTTACCCTGGATACGACTTCACTCCGTACGCCAAAATCTCCGAAGAATCCTTCGCACACTCTATAACCCTTTTTTCGGCCTCCAAAGGGTGGAATATTCCTGGATTAAAATGCGCATCTGCGCTAATTACCAATCCAGATGACATCGAATCTTGGGACAATCTCAGCAGGCTCAAGACACATGGCGCTAGCATTCTGGGCATCATCGCAAACACAACGGCACTGACAGATGGACAACCATGGCTCGACAACATCATCAACCGTCTGGACCAAAACAGGTTACTGCTACGAGACTTACTTTCAGAACATCTCCCAAACGTCAAATACTGGATCCCCGAAGGTACTTATCTCGCCTGGCTAGACTGCACCTCGTTGAAGGTTGAAAACCCAATGGAATTCTTCCTCGAAAGGGCTCACGTCGCAGTAAATGATGGGCAGACTTTCGGACACCTCGGAATGGGATTTGTTCGACTTAATTTTGCAACATCTTCTGCCATCCTCACACGTATCGTCAAGCAAATGGGAGCAGCTGTCGGTGATCTGTCAGGATAGTTATATCGTCACGACAACCTAGCGCATCGGGCTGAAGCTTCTCAGGACCGATCTACACAACAGAACAGTTGCTACATCCACAACAAATAGGAATGATCGTAGCTTGTCAACACAGACTAGTTCTTTGCACCCCCCAAAGAGCGCAACAGCCCGTCACAGGAGTCACATTGATGCGATGGAATCCACAGCAATACGCAAAATTTCATAATGAGAGGAGTCAACCATTCTTCGACCTTCTAACTCGTGTCGGTGGTGATCCTAAAACCATTTACGATCTTGGATGTGGGGATGGTAGGCTCACCAAAGAATTACTTACCTACTGGCCAGATGCTCACGTTACTGGCATTGACCTTTCAGCGGAAATGATCGAACAGGCTAACAGCATCGACCACGATTCGCGTCTTTCTTTCCGACGTGCCGATATAACCGACTTTGCTCCTGCGGAACCAGTCGATCTCATCGTTTCGAACGCTGTTTTTCAGTGGATCCCCGATCACCTATCGATCATAGAACGCTTAACCAGTCACCTAAGTGATGCTGGAACTATTGCCTTTCAAGTGCCCGACAATTCAACCGCAGCTTCACATCGCCTCATTGACTCGCTCATAGAATCACCTCAATGGCATGCTCAGCTCAGGAAGCTAGAGAGCCATCCCAGCGTACCACTGAGTCTTGAGTCCTATGCAGAGCACCTGCTACACCTAGGGTTACATGTCATCGCATGGGAAACGACCTACCTCCATATCCTTAACAGTCCCAACGCAATTGTTGAATGGATGAAGGGAACTACGCTACTCCCTATTCTAAACCTTCTAAATGAGGCCGCTCAGGCAAGATTTTTATCAGAATACATGGATCTACTTTCCGCAACATACCTCCAATATGACTTTGGTGTATTCTTCCCTTTTCGACGACTATTTTGTATTGCGAGCCGCATCTAATTTATGCGCCTCTTGCGAATTCATAAATACCTCATCAAGGCCTGTACAAAGCGCTCTAAAGCTTCGCCTTCGTCCTCGAATCTTCCGGCAATAAGGAAGTCGGATCTCTTCTAACTCCAGTTGATCAATGGATTCATCTCTCGGATGTAAGGGCAATGAAGGCCTATCATCACAACACCAGGTCAGTGTATTAAACGCTGTCATTGCAAGGGAGAGCTGTTTGCTCATTTCAGGCGCCGAATACGGAGTTTTCGGACAGTCTGAGAAGATGGTGGATTTGCAGTTGCGCGCTCCTTCATTGCTACCTCCTGTCGGTCAACACAACTTGCGGGGCATACACGTTGCCCGCCAACAAGTGCCATGCCTCCCGAGCACATCGGCGGTCGTAGTTGTTGAGGACCAATAGAAGAGTCACTTGCCGCTCTGAAACTCCTCATACCGCTCTTCAAGACGGTCTTTGTCCGGATGCGAAGCACGCTCCCTCGGAAGCACTAGCTCAGTGCCGTTCATCTCCTTGAGGCCATGTTGGAGCATTGGGCCATCGATCTCGCGAAGAAGTTCTGACCTTACCTCTACAATGAAGTCGGGTCGAATGCCTAAAAGGTTGCGGTCAAAGGCGGCATGATGAAGTTTGCACAATGTAATTCCGTTGGGCACGATTGGTGCTCCTCGCGGATGACCATCTGGAAGAATATGGGCAGCGTCGAGTAGTTCTGAGTGATGGAGCCGACAAATCGCGCAGGTCGAGTTATAGGCATGTAGGACTCGTGATCGAAAGGATGGCTGGTGCAATCGGATCTTGGTCATCCCTGTGCGGTACTCACGTTGAAAGTCATCAATCGAACCAAGGTCAAGTCCATGGAGGTGTTCGTCCACCGCTATGGCGAACTCATGACGTGATCGGTCTTCGGCTTCGACATAGACCGGGTAGATGGGCAGGTAGGTGCCACGCGCTATGCCTACAAAATAGGCCAGGGGCAATCCCATCTCCATTGCATAACGCAATGCCCTGTTGTCTGAGTGCCCTTCGTCCTCTCCTCGGTATTTATAATGGACCAAGCCATCGGAGCCAACATCATCCACATAAGGAGGAACTGCCGATGGGGGTGTGAAGGTAGTTCTGATAGTCAATGCTCCACTGAAACCAGCAACTTTTCGAATTCCGCTTTGTACAATGAGTGAGATGCGTTGACCGTGGAACTCAAAGGTATTGATAACGCGAAAGGGTAGAAACTCAGCCTGTGTCGCCAGCAAGAGACGGTTCAGATGGTCAAACATGGCCTGACGCAGTGTCGAATCTTCATTGTCTAGTTGAGAGTTTCTCACTGTGGCAAACCTTAGCACATAGGCACTCTCAGGTCGCCAGCAAAGGCGGGTCAGTCCAGTTAGAGTTCGCCGGTTTCAGTAGTTAAGTTTGAGGGTTACCGAAGATAGGAGAGAAATCAAGCTAACGTTACGAGATTGGTGATATAGAGTGTCACACTGCCAAAGACTGACCGGGCGGAAGGGTCACCAGCAGCTGTTAACAGCTCTCAGAGTTCACTGGCAGCCAATAAGCCATCTAGAACCGCCTCTTCAACAGTACGGGGAGATAGGCAGTCTCCAACACCTCGCACCACATATCCGACTTTTGCAAGCTCACTAAGCAGACGGTTATCTGGGGTATGTCCACAGGCTAGAACGGTTGCATCCACACCCTCAAGCAAGATTGGCTCGTCGGTCAGAACATGCTGGAAATACACTGTGTCGTTGTCAATACCATACGGACGTACCAGTGGAACGACTGAGATCCCTTTGCGGAGCAATTCGGCCAACAATGCATCGCGTACATATTGCTGCAGCGCCTCTCCGGCAGCATAACCAATGGTCGCGAGTGTGACGCGACAACCTTGCTCCACGAGCAGTCGAGCAGTTCCAATGCCAGTCCAGTCTCCGCGCCAGTCGAGCACCACCACATTCCCAGCAACAGATCGTTCACTTTTTATGACGTTCCAGGCGTCAGTAATGACCGGTTCCCCCATGATCTCAAGCGATGGCCGGTATGGTACTGCCCCTGTTGCCACGATGATCTCATCTGGTTCCATCGACGCCACGAGCGCAAGGTCTGCTTTGGTGCGGGTCTTGATTTCCACTCCGGCCCGGATGGCCTCACGAGTCAAGTTTTGAGCCGCACCTCCAAATTCGGCACGCCCTGGCAACGCCTGGGCCAGGAGGATCTGCCCTCCAAGGTGTGGTGACGACTCTACAAGGGTCACAAAGTGCCCAGACTCTGCCGCAACCGAGGACGCCTTTAGTCCTGCTGGCCCACCACCGATCACCAACACCTTCTTCCGGTTGCGACTGATCTGGCGCTTCCCGAACGCCAACTCCCTACCTGTTTCCGGATGTTGAATACATGAGATTGGATATCCAGCATGAAAGTGACCGATGCATGCTTGGTTGCAGGCAATACAGGCGCGGATATCTTCTAGTTCTCCGTTAAACGCGCGATTTGGCATTTCGGGATCACAAATGAGAGCGCGAGTCATGATCGTCGCATCAGTGTCACCGGATGCGATAAGCCGCTCAGCTTCCTGGGGCTGGTTGATACGGCCGGCCACCATGACAGGAATCGCTACACGCTCTTTGACGCGCCGCGCAAGCGGGGCAACATAGGCGTTTGGCCAGCTCATATCCGGTACAATGTGGTCTGATCCGCCCAGGCTGGCAGATGTCCCTGTTGTGATGCTTACATAGTCGACGAGTTGAAATGAAGCTAGTTGATTGATGGCCTCTAGTGCCGCCTCCTCGGGGATGCCGTTGGGATCACGTTCATCGATGGAGATTCGGAGCCTGATTGTGGGCTCGCTTCCAATAGTCTCCCGTACGATCTGAAGGGTCTCCTTCAAGAAACGCAACCGATTCTCGTCAGACCCGCCATAGTGATCAGTACGCACGTTAGCCAAGGGATTCAGGAACTGAGATGGCAAGTAACCGTGGCTCGCCACAACTTCTAGATCG
>JAJZIP010000209.1 GCA_021810525.1 Actinomycetes bacterium
AGGTCGTATTCCAAAAAACAACGCTAGCCACACCAAAACAGCGCAGGGCATATGAGCTAATTGGAGCAAAGATACCCCTGTAGCCAGTACCTACTTTATCGAACTGCCCTATTTATCGAGGTCAAAGGCATGAAGGCTTTGTTTTACAGAAGTAAGTTCAGGCTAATCATCGATTTGGGGGAGGAAACACGGACCAAGAGAGGCGGGATGAAACCCTCTTGATGTACCACAATGGCAATTTGCCGTCGGAGATTGCGTTCATTCCTTATCTAAATTGGCTGAAGGTTTTGTCTGATCCCCTTAACCTGCGCTATCTTGGAGCCTCAAAAAAGCGATGAACTCACAGCCACAGCTGCATTTCAAGATGTCAACGAGACAGACTGGTCATGCAATTTATACCTTATATGGAAGACGTTTCCCGAATATCTCTTTACCGGTAGCGAGTCGTACCCAGGGCGCCATATCTGCTACCGCAACATTAAGTTCCTTGCACATCTTTGAGACGTCACTGGCCTCTATAAAATACGTTGTTGATGATCCGGGATCCAAAGTTGAGGGTAATTTTTCTGAAAACGGTAGCGGATTTATGACCACCAAATCTTGTCCATTAGGCGCGCGTAAGCCCCAGCCCTGTATTACTGCCGGCGCTCTACCGTCATTGATTGCCTTAACGCTAAAACAATGTTCGCCCATAGTGGAGCCGTAAACAGGAAATGCGTTTGCTATTTCTACGCGGACCCTGGGGCCGGAGGCGCTCCAAATATAAACCTGCCAGCCAAGAGACGGGACTCCCGTGATGGCGCCGATCGCAGCCAATATCTCCCATACTGTTGATGAACTTCCCCCCGCCATGCTCTTTCCTTTGAAGCTAGGTCTTTGACCAAGAGTATTTAAGGCATATCTTCTCGTCGCAATCTCTGTCTAGGCTCCGGGTTTTAGTTCCGGCTGAAGCTTGCAAGAAGACCCCAATACTCGTATATTTGAGTGATCCTCGACATTTTCCGCCCAGGCAACTTTCGTGAAAAGCTTGATCATGAAATAACTGGCATTCCTACTATGTACGGTGGAAGTCCGTTCGGGTGTACTCGAACAAACTTTTCGATATTGCGTTTATAAGTTTCGGTGTGCTCAACAGCAGTGCGCCAGCTAAATGCAGAATCAACGACATCTTTACAGAAGGTAGGTATGTCAAGGTTGAGGGCATCGTCTAATCGGTTATTGTGGAGGTAGAAATTTTTAGCAGCTTCAGGCTGAACGAAGATTAATCGGCTGTAGTTGCTTTTTGAGTACTGTGTAATTCCCTGGTGTAGCATCGAGCACCGGAAGTAGTAGGCATCTTCGCCACTGAATGATGGTTCACCATTGTTGCCGACTAAGTATTTAAATGCTACCCACTTGTCGAACCATTCTTTATACCGTTTCCCGGTTGTCAGGCCGTCGCTTGATTCTAAGCCTGCGCATACGTCGGGAATAATCAGTGACCCAATGAGTGCAAGATAATATACTCCCGAACTTGAGGAGGCAAGGATCTGACTGAATAACTCGTCCACCTGAAGACTTTATCAGTTCGTACCGACTCAATCGAGTAATTTCTTTAGTGCTGATTGACAGAGCAAGATTAACGGATTCGTCGTCGATTTCACTTGTCTTAATGTCTATCAGGTCCGGTAAGAATTGTGTTATTACCGGTGAATTTGACTAACGATAGAACGAGCAGACCAAGAGTTAATTTTATTAGTAATTCTCTCAATAATCACTCAAGATTTGAGCTACTTCGTACAGTCGGATGCCATTCTCAAAAACTTATAAGGTTGTGCGTCTTGGACTGCAGGTATCTTCGATGAAGATCCTGGTGCTTATCGCTCAAGTGTCAGAACACCCCACAATAAATATTACAGATGGGGATGCCGACGCTCGAATTTATCCTTCAGCCAACTGAATTCTATCTCTGCTGAAAGTAGGACTGGCTTAGAAAGTTGTCTTGAGGCGGCATGTCCGGCTGATTTTCGCCGACTCATGATAGCCGGTAATTGATGTCTACGAAATTGAAGCACGAGCCATCGTGTCTTGTGACCAAGTCAGATAAAAGAGTCCTACTGGCGTGGGGCTTTTCGAAAATCAATATTTCCAGATTAGCCCAGGAAGTTAGAAATGACCTGGCCCGTTTGTCATAAGCAATCGCCCAACGTCTGAAAGTCTATCTCCATAGGGACCCATCCAAGTTAATGCTAAATCCGCTTGAAAGCTAAGCCAGGAGGTGTCCCTGCCCGTTGCACCTGTGTGCTGACCCATATGACCAATCACAAATTCGTTCAAGACTGTCTTGGGAAGTAGCCAAGCCTGAACATCAAATGGTGAGAAACCTATACATAAGCAATAGTCGTACTCTTGATCCCGAATCTGCTGAAATGTGAATCCGCCACTTTTCCAAAGAGTTGACATTTTTATCTCAATCCGGTGACCATTGATTATCCGGTCTGCATTGCTACTGCGAGATCGCACAACATCAAAGCCTTTGGCGGCTGCCCAACCTGCCACCAATGCCTCGCCAATTGCACCTTTGGTGCGGGAAGGAACCCGGAGAATCCATTCGAAGGGACTTCCGATCCACGGATTGTCTGCAGCAGACGCATAGTCTGGAGCAAGAGATGCAGAGAGACTTGCAAGAATCTGCACATCAGGGTCTGTAATTGCCTGAATCATTATTCGACTGCACTGATTTCAGGGAAGTCTATGAAAGCAACAGATGGACCTAAAAGGTTGCTCCCTAGGCGTTTAGTAATTACGTTGATCGCCTCTTGGTTCTGATCGACCATAATAAATCGACGATTGAGATTTTGTGCAACTACGCCAGTGGTGCCACTTCCTGCAAAGAAATCCAATACCCAGTCACCTGGTTCGCTGCTCGCATGGATTATCCGACGTAAAATACCTTCGGGCTTTTGCGTCGGGTAGCCGGTCTTCTCCTTTCCCATTGGAGAAACAATCGTGTGCCACCAAACATCTGTTGGAAGCTTTCCTAATGCGGCCTTCTCCGGTGTCACAAGACCTGGGGCCATATATGGCTCTCGGTCAACTTCAGCGTTGTTGAAGTAGTACTTATTTGGGTCCTTCACATATACGAGTATGTTGTCATGTTTCGCAGGCCACTTTTTCGTCGAGCGAGCCCCATAGTCGTATGCCCAAATGATTTCATTTAGAAACGACTCACGACCAAATAATGCATCGAGAAGAACTTTCGCATAGTGTACTTCTCGATAATCGAGGTGCAGGTATAATGTACCATCGTCAGTGAGGAGCCTCCATGCTTCCTCAAGACGTGGCTCTAGAAACTCCCAGTAGTCACCGAAGGCATCGTTATATCCGAAAGCAACACCTTTCACCGTTTCGTACGTCTGGCCCTTGAATCCGATACGACTACCGGTAGCAGAGCGTGTGGTCTTCATCGTCTGACGCGTTTGTACTTTTCCCGTATTGAAGGGTGGATCTATATAGATGAGACGAAAACTTTCATCTGGTAGTGTCCGCAGGAATTCCAAATTGTCACCCTTGACGACGAGATCGTCTCCATTCGGCGTCCAGAGAACTTCATAAGACATGTAATCGTTAGGAAGGGTCATGCTCGCAATCTTACAACGATATATCAGAGTCAGGCGCAACAAAATACACTAAAACACGCTCCTAGTTATAGGGTAACGAGTCCGAAGCGTGGTGCATCTAAAAGTCCAGAATCCCGGAATCCGACGTGTATCTACGTTTGAGACTCTACCAATAATAAGAATTTTCTTGGTGTGGTTGTAGCGACCATAGTGCAGGTCTGAAGTCAGGTGCCAGCTGCCTCGCGATTATCTAAAGAACCGTTGACCTTTTACTTCGCTAGATCCTTGAGTCTGCACTCGGTAGCCTTCAAATACAAACTCCACAAACTACTCTAATGGATCTGGGAAAACCCAACAAAAACCCAACAAAGCGGTTTCATCATGCACCATCTTGTTTCGGGTAGTCGCAATAATATTCGAAAAATCAGATTGTAGCAGCTAATATGCAACCCTTTGATACTAGCAGAAGCGCCGTGGAGCGAACTCGATCTATCTTCGGATCAGAGGGTTGGGGGTTCGAGTCCCTCCGAGCGCGCTAGATGAGTGTTCTATCAAACATTCAAGTCGACCGATAACAATTGGTGGAAGAATTAGCGTTCTGGTGAAGCTGATGAAAGATATTTCAGTGGTAGGTCTGATCTTTTTATAAGTCCAGAATAAATCTAAGCACCTGACTGATGTCGTGAAGTTCATCTTGGGATGCCTCTCCACGGCGAGCGGAAAGGCGGCGTGTTGATATTGTACGGATTTGGTCACAACGGGCATATGAAACATGATCGAGACCCGAGGTTCCAGGTTCCAACTCCACATGACTCCGCAGACCGTAGAATTTCGACGATATGGGAACCACTGAGACGAGTTCTCCTGGGCCGTTATTGATAACGTCCACGGACACGACAACTGCTGGTCGAGTGAATCCCGGCTCGTGACCTATCGGTTGCCCTAAGTCGATATCGTAAATCTCACCACGCCAAATCAAGCCAGTGAGTCCCATTCACCACGATCTGCCCAGTACTCCTTCCAGAGTTCTGGATCCTCACGTAAGTGTCGGTAGTCGTCATTCAGACCACTTAGGAACTCTTGACGTTCCAAAGCCTCAATTGCAGTGTGAACAATCTCAACAACAGTAGTCTGCCTGCTTTTTGCTAAGGATTGCAGTCGTTCAGAGTCGGGGCGCCGAACCCGAACGGTTGTGGTATCTGATGATGTCATGATTTAAGTGTAGATGATTTGTAGATTGATTGCGATGGTCGACGAGGATATTGTGACATCTATTCATTGGAGATTTTCAACATGACTAAAGTGGTTTCTACCGAATTGTCCTGCTTAGTTTGATTCCTCAGGACTTACGTTGTCGTTCTTGGCTGACGATTTCTGGGGATAACTCCACAGGGTCTTTGCCACTTTGAAAACCCAACAGAAACCCAACAAAGCCGCTTCAGCTATGCCCAATTGTTACACGTTGTTGCAGCTTCCCTTTGTAAACTATGTCGTGTACTGCCTATATACAATAATCTGACACTAAAAGACGCCATTTGATACGAGGTTTATTATCTATCTTCGGATCAGAGGGTTGGGGGTTCGAGTCCCTCCGAGCGCGCCTAAT
The DNA here is from genome assembly GCA_021810525.1 of Actinomycetes bacterium. GTDB lineage: Bacteria > Actinomycetota > Acidimicrobiia > Acidimicrobiales > Acidimicrobiaceae > SCQM01. The sequence goes on from JAJZIP010000209.1 coordinate 5,206, forward strand.
CTACGCCGTTCTGAGGCTCGGACCTTTCGAGTCATAGTCCGAGGCTGAGCATGCAGTCACTATAACCATGGAGCCCGCTTTTCCCTGTGCAACGTGCATTCCATCACTCTGAA
>JAJZIP010000210.1 GCA_021810525.1 Actinomycetes bacterium
GTCGGAGGCCTTGAATAATCGAGGCCTGGGCATCGGAAGGACTCGAATTCCATACGCACGCCACTGGAGATATTTAGCTGAGCTCATCAAAGGGGCTCTCGGTTGACAGAGCCGAACCATCGCTAGGGTCAAGATTCGATAGATGGTTGGAATAGTCCTAATTGACTAGCAGATTATTTATCGTTAAGCAGGGGCGTTTTGGGACTATAATTCTAATAACAAAATTGTGACAACGATTGTTCTATAGCTGTGAAGAGGACAAGGTTTTCGGTTGCGTGGGTTCTGTGATCATATGGGCCGATTAGTGGCCTTTGTGGGTAATCCATGATTTTCGCGAGTGGCAACGCTTGAGTGCAGCTCCATGCATTTGAAAGCTCTCGGGTAGGGGATGGCAGAACTTTGGAATGATCAGGCTTGTTAGTGCATAGATAGGTCTTTGGAAATGAATCTTTCACTCAGTAAAAGAGCCGACTACGTGATCAAGGCAGGAATTGCGCTGGCGCGTTCATATGACGGGGATAGTTACATCAAGGTGCGTGAGATTGCGGCCGAGATGGCGATTCCTCGAAGCTACACGCCGCAGATCCTCGACGCATTGATCCAGCGCAATCTCGTGGAATCTCGTGCTGGCAAGACCGGAGGTTACCGGCTGACAAGGCATCCTAAATCGATAACTGTGCTCGAGCTGTTGGAGGCGGGTGAGGGTCCTCTTAAGCCGGAGAACTGTGCTCTCTCTGACGGACCGTGCCGATGGGACGGCGTATGCCCCATGCACGAGGTGATGTCCACGGCAGTGAATGGATTTCGAGCTACCATGGGGAATGAGTCCCTTAGTGAATTGGCAAGCCGCGATTTCCTTCTCGAGCGAGGTGAGCTTGCGGCGCCTGCCGACCCCCATAACAGAAAGGACCGGATGAGGGAATTTGCGGCCAAGAGCTCAACGATTATCGAGGCACCGAGGCTCCAAGTGCTGGCGAGACTGCAGTCCAAGGACGGGGAGTGGCTTTCTGTGCCGATGCTGGCTGCAATTAGAGAAGCGATCTCGAAGGAGAGTCTCGAGGGGTACTTCTCCGCCGGCGCACTCCAGAACGCATCGCTGGTGGTGAACCTCGGCTATGTGCATGAACAGGGTCCCTACATTAACGTTCCAATCACAATTGAAGCTTCAAAGTCGCGCCTGGAAGTGCCTCGCTTCGTCGGCAACCTTTCGTTGGTCTCTGATGAGAATGGTGGGACAATCTGCGAAGTCAACGGACGTTTCGAGTTCAACCTTGTGAATCCGACCGGTGCGGCGACCTTCGACCCTGAAACATTGAACTCGTTACAGATGCAGTTGGGCCTACTTGCAGGCAGGATCTCCGATGACTTCTTGGTGGAAGTCTCTGACGAGCTAAGTTCGGTAATCGCGGCGAGCTAGCCTTCCGGGCAAAGGGCATGACGCGGTCTCTCGTTCACCAAAATACTTTGGTTGCCAGGGCTTCGTCTTAGTGCGGATCGCAGATTCAAACGCTGTCTCAGCTCTCAGGGCGGTCACCTAGCCCAAGCTCTTAGCGTCCTAGGGGCGGGCGAACCGGTTTGGGCGCTAGTGTGATGCAGAGTGGGCGAGTTTTGAGTCCTCTTTTGCATAGATACCGATGATCGTGCCAGCGACAATGAATGAAGCTGCCATGGTGATGAAAGCGGCACGGAATCCCACAGAGGTGATTACGATTCCAAGTGCAGCGATCCACACCGAACCTACCGACTGTGAGATGGCAAAGTAGGCTCCGAAAGCCTTTCTCGCATCCACACCACGCATGATATCGGAGAAAAGGGCTTGTCGGATTGGCTGTTCAGAATAGCTGAAGACTCCAACAAGAAAGCCCATGGCGCCTATGACGGTCGGGCTGGAACCTACCACTACGAAGCCGACCAAGGCTGCCGCTCCGAACAGATAGAGGGTGAGAAGCACCGGTCTACGACCGTATCGGTCGGAGAGTTGTCCTCCAATGCCGGGTCCCGCCAAGGCTCCGATTGAAACCATGGTTACCAGAACACCAATGGTCAGCGGCGACATGTGAAGACCAGTCCTCAAATACGCCGGAATGTAGACTGCCAAGACACCCAGTCCGCGGCCTGCTCCAGAGATCATCCCTGCGCTTAGTACCGCCTTTGCCTCCCTGCGCTTGAGTGCTTCAATTAAAGAGCCATCCGCCTTGACCGCGGGTGCCGGCTTGGTGGCCTGGCCTTTGTCGGCGCGGTTTTGGCGTTTTGAGACGTGATCCGGACTGTGAACCGAGGTCCAAGTCAGAAGCGAGGCAAGCGCCGTCAGCGCCGCCATCGTCACAAGCGCAGGCCTCCAGCCGTAGTAGGCGATGATTATCGAGGTGACAAGCGGTGCCAACAGGGTTCCCAGGTTGCCACCGGTCGTATGCATAGCCAACACCAGACCTCTTCTGTGGGGAACTCGATCGGTCAGGTGCGCGCTTCCAACCGGGTGCTGGGGCCAGCTGACCAAGGTCCCGAATATCCTCGCGGCTCCGAATAGGAATATTCCCGGGGAGATCGCAGCTATGAGAAGCGAGATTGCCATCCCAATGTTCTGGCTTCCCAGCAGAACCTTGGTAGAGTACTTCTTGACAAATCCGGCAAGTCCTTGCAGCAGTCCGCCCACGACACCTGCTGCACCGAGAATAACCCCTAGTACTGCGTATGAGACGTGAAAGTCGGCTAAAACGAAGGGATAAGCGACACCGAGAGCGGCAACGTATCCATGTTGGATCGTGTGGGAGAATGAAACCACCGCAACCTGCAGCCGGTCTCCGGGATTCCACCCTTTCCCTTGTGTCTGTGCAGGAGCGGTATTGGCTGCATCCGAGTCCTCTTCCTTTGCCAACTGCTCAGATCCACCTGGATCCATTGTTTTTTCCGAATCAGAACTCATGCAAGCTACCCGTTTCTCTGTTACGCCAAAGCGAAGGTGACCCCTCGAAACTTTGGCTAACCCCCTGAAAAATTTCGAAATGCTCAGCGTGGCGTTACAGCCGCAACAGTCGCCGTTCTGAATTCACACGCAGAGCCCGGCACATTCATTGGGTGCCCGTGCCGGCATTTTCAGCTTATCCACTTTGGTCAGCTCGTGCCATGGAAAATAGCTGGTTTCACTCCAATTACCCAAAATTGGTGATGCTAGCATCACCCTGAGATCTACTCCAAGCCCCAAATGCCGCTAAGGTTCTCGGCGCTGGCTTGGGCCATTCGGAAGATCTAAACCGGCTGGATGCTTCGAAGCAAGGTCAGAGCGCAGATAGAACCTGAGCTAGCCAGGTGAGTAGAGCTGGACGTGCGCGGATCACTGCCTGTAGTCGGTTGGAAATCGGAGAAGGGCGGTCGGTGAGCGCCTATAAGCAGAGAGTTTTTCTACCCGCCTTATATCAGAATGCGGCAACGGGCAACCCGGATCTGCTGCGCTAGCCTGGGAATCAAGGTGACAGCAGATCGTTTTGAGAAGGTAATCAACATAACTCGGCCGCTAGCCGAACTATTCATCGCGAGAGACAGAAAGCTCTACCTCGTAGGGGGAGCAGTCAGAGACCTGTTCCTCGAGTCGGAGGTCGCCGGCGAGACTCCGTCCATTGTCGATGAGTTGGAGAGTCCCACCTACGATCTTGATTTCACCACTGACGCATTGCCTGACGAGATCGAGAAGATTGTCGTCGGCCATGCCGATGCCATGTGGCTGCAAGGCAAGCGATTTGGAACGGTCGGGGTCGAGATGGGCGGTTACAAGTTCGAGATCACCACCCATCGGGCGGAAGTTTACCATTCTGAGTCCCGCAAGCCCAGGGTGACCTACAGTCAAGAGATCGAGGAGGATCTGTCTCGGAGAGATTTCACGATCAATGCTATGGCGCTCTCACTTCACGGCGCGAAGCCGGAGATGGTCGATCCTTTTGGGGGTCTCGATGACCTGGCAAATCATAGATTGGCAACGCCTTTGTCGCCCGAGATCTCCTTTTCGGAAGATCCGTTGCGGATGCTGCGCGCCGCCAGGTTCATTGCAAAGATGAACCTGGAACCTGCATCGGAACTCGTAGCCGCCGTAGTGGCAATGCACGAGCGCCTTTCGATCGTCTCGGTCGAGAGAATTCGCGACGAATTCGACAAGCTCTTGACGACCGCCAAACCCAGCCCTGGGATCGAGTTTGTCGTGAAGACCGGGCTTGCCGCGGAGTTCATTCCCGAACTGCCCGCCCTGGCGCTTGAGCAGGACCCAATACATAGGCACAAAGACGTGCTGGCTCACACAATTGCTGTGGTGGACAAGACCTCTCCAGACCGTATTCTGCGCCTGGCGGCCCTTTTCCACGACATCGGAAAGCCAAAGACAAAGCAGATAGCCCCGCAGGGAGTGACGTTCTACCACCACGACGTGGTTGGAGCAAAGTTGACCAGGGAGCGGATGCGGGTGCTGAAATACCCGGTCCAAGACATGGCTGACGTCTCCAGACTTGTTTTTTTGCATCTTCGTTTCCACACCTATCAGGCTGGATGGACCGACAGCGCGGTGCGCAGATACGTCCGCGATGCAGGACTGCTCCTGGACAGATTGAACGAGCTGACGCTCTGTGACAGCACCACTCGAAATCAGAGCAAGGTCCTAGCCCTTCAGCAAAGGATGGCGGATTTGAAGGTTCGGATCGAACAGCTTCGCCAAAAGGAGGAACTCGACGCTATCCGCCCGGAGATCAATGGCGACGAGGTGATGAGGATGCTGAATATTAATCCGTCTCGACTTGTTGGCGAAGCGCTCGACTTTCTAATGGAGATACGGCTAGAGGAAGGCCTCATTGGAAAGAATCAAGCCAAGCAGCGTCTGATGGCCTGGTGGGAGTCCCGGGCCAAGTGACTACTTGCGCGCTCTGAACAAGAGGATCGTAGGGTCCGGGCCTGCATCACTGCTCTCTCGTGGGATCTCCAGCATTTGATCGATGCTGAATCCGGTCCGCTTCAGCTGGGAAAAGGCTTCCCCGAATGACACGGATCTGACCTTCTCCGGGAGTGGCACCGGGAAGGAACAGGTCAACTTGTTCGCATCAACCAATGCTTTCGACCGGTAACGAATTGGCTCGTCCGCAGAGAGAAGCTGGTATTTCAAAAATGCCAAGGGATGTATCAGCCCGAAGATTAAAGCACCTTGGACTCGCAAGACTCTCTGAAGTTGACGAAATACCCTGGCAAGATCAGCCGTGCCAGCTAGTGCGATTACGCTGAAGGCGATGTCGATGGATTCGGCAGGACAGAATGCGAGGTCCGCCAGCTTGCCCTGGCGGACC
>JAJZIP010000211.1 GCA_021810525.1 Actinomycetes bacterium
GCATTTCTTCGTTCGGAGAAGATAAGGGATCTTGTTCGGCCCGATGTGCTGGTTCTTCTTGGTGGCGATCTGGCCTCTCGGACCGTTAACGGCTTCATCTCTCAAACCGGGAAGAACGCGGCTCGAGTAGTCAGAGTGTCGCCAAGCTGGTATTGGCGGGATTCTCAGAACGTCGTAACTGATTTCTACTTCGGATCCGTGAGATCATTTTTTGCCGCTTTTCCCGAGGCCGGGAGCCGAACGGAGTACCACGAACTTCTCTCCACCATTGATGGCGCAGCTCATGACGGCATAGTGCAGGCGCTTGGGAAAAAGATCAGCGACCCGCTGGTCTCAGCCGAGATCTACAGCTTTGCAGGTTCGTCCGATATGGTTTTTGTATCTTCTTCAATGCCGATACGGGATCTCGAGTGGTTTGCACCTTTGACTCAAACGCCACCGTCCGTCTACTCCAACAGGGGAGTGAACGGAATAGACGGAGTACTGTCAAGCTTTCACGGCGCCGCAAGAGTCCACCAGAGGGCGAACCCTGGCGGGAGGTCCTACTTGTTGATAGGCGATCTCGCCTTTCGCCATGACATAGGCGCCTTGGCAGATATTTCAAATAGCGGACTGGACCTGTTGATCTGTGTGACCGATAACTCCGGTGGGGGAATCTTTTCGTTCGTGCCAAGGTCTGCGTCGTTGGCACGAGATCAATTCGAGCGCTTGTTTGCCGCTCCACAACCAGGGGATCTGGCCGCAATAGGCAGGGGCTTCGGGTTGTACACTCAAGTGGTCGACGAAATTTTGTCTTTCCACGGCGAGCTAAGAGAGTTTGACCGAAATGGAGGAGTCCGGTTGCTGATCATCCGGTCCGACCGTTACGAGAACGTCGCTCTACATGAGCAGGCGTTCGAAGAAGGAAAGCGGCGGGCGGAACTCGAGGTCGACGGGATGGAATTTTAGAATTCGAATTGCGGGAGATGGCGTGGGTTTATTCGAGGAGATGAGGAGCCGTGGGTTGATAGCTCAGGTGACCGATGTTGGTATCGCGGAGCTCTTGAACGAGTCTTCGATAACCGCATATATAGGATTCGACCCGACTGCAGACTCGCTCCATGTCGGTCACCTGGTTCAGATCTTCAATCTCAAACGGCTCCAGCAGCACGGCCACAGACCCATTGCAGTTGCGGGTGGTGCAACAGGGTTGATCGGCGACCCTTCGGGGAAATCCGAAGAGCGGAACCTGTTGGATCCGGACGTGCTCTCGCGGAATCTAGTGAAGATCGAGGCGCAGCTCTCACGTTTTCTGGATTTCGAGAATGGACCGAATCGCGCGCTATTAGTGAACAACGGAGATTGGTTGGGGAAGATCTCACTCGTTGATTTTCTGAGAGACATTGGAAAGCACTTCAGCGTCAACCAAATGGTGGCCAAGGAGTCAGTCAAGTCACGCATTGCCACAAGGGAGCATGGAATCTCTTACACCGAGTTTTCGTACATGTTGCTCCAGTCGTACGATTATCTCCATCTGTTTGACCACTACGAGTGTGTTCTGCAGCTTGGCGCCTCCGATCAGTGGGGAAATATCACCGCGGGTATCGAGCTGATTCGAAGGATGCGTCAAAAGGCCGCTTACGGATTGACGACACCGCTGGTTCTCAAGGCTGACGGTACAAAGTTCGGTAAGAGTGAGTCCGGGACTGTGTGGATCGATCCGGAGAAGACCTCACCCTACCAGTTCTACCAGTTCTTCTTGCGGGCGGAGGACGAAGTTGTGGGCTCGTATCTGAGAGCTTTTACCTGGATCGACGAGGACGAGCTGGCCGAATTGGATCTGGCGGTGGCCAACGAACCAAGCAAGCGGAGGGCTCAAAATGCCCTTGCAGCCGCAGTGACGGAGCTCGTCCACGGGCCCGAGGCGACCAGGAAGGTCAGATTAGCAGCTCAGGCGCTTTTCTCAGAGGACATATTAGGGTTGGATCCGGAGGTAATCGAAATTGCGATAGCAGATGCTCCGATGATCTCGGTCAGTGCCGGCTCATTGGCCCAAGGGGTAGGTCTTGTGGAGCTGTTCTGCGGCGCTGGACTGACCAAGTCCAGATCTGAAGCACGCAAAGTCATCGAACAGGGAGGAGCGTACCTGAACAATGCGCGCGTGAGCGACGTGGAAGCAGAAGTCACCTCAGACGATGTACTGGCCGGTGGGGTAGTTCTTTTGCGGCGTGGCAAGAAAGACTATGTAGTTGTCCGTGCAACAAGATAGCTGAGGCTCTTCACGGCGATGCGTCCAGGAGAAAAACCTGATGGTTAGACTGATTGGTGGGCAACAGTGGAAGTGCTGCCGCGTATCTGCCGCCCATTGTCAGTGGCAAGCCGGACCACCAGAGCTTTTCGCAGTGGCAGTGGTTGTCGTTGGTTCTATCTTCTCCTGGATGGCAAAGCTGCTGTCGGGGGAATTGGATGGTCGAACATAAGTGCTGAGAACAAGAGACATGGTCAAGGAGTGGACCTGGGTAGATACTCAAAAGGGTCTGGATGAACTCGTCATAGAGCTCTGCAATGTAACTGAGATCGCATTGGATACCGAGTTTCATAGGGAGCGGACCTACTACGCGAAGCTCGCTCTGGTTCAGATCGGCTGGAAGGACAAGGTTGCGCTGATAGATCCTTTTCCTCTGGATCTGAACTCCTTAGAGGCCGTATTCTCACGACCGATAACAGTGATACTTCATGCAGGAACCCAGGATCTCGAGATTCTGTCGAGGGCGGTGGGAATTCTGCCGCAGTCGATCTTCGATACGCAGCTTGCGGCGGGTTTCGTGGGCTTCTCCAACCCTTCGCTGGCCCTTCTGAGCGAGAGACTCCTTGGGATATCACTTCCCAAGGGGGATCGTCTGACCGACTGGACCAAGAGGCCTCTGACAGAGAGCCAACTCCGCTACGCGTCGTCAGACGTGGTGCATCTGGTGGCACTCAAGGCGGAGATCGAGCGTCGCTTGTCTGCGATGGGACGGCTCGAATGGGCCTGGGACGAGTCAAAGATTCTCCTAGAGAAGGATAGAAGGGGAGTCCCTGTCGAGCAGGCTTGGTGGAAGATCAAGGAATGCCGGCATCTCAAGGGCGACTCCAGAAAGGTTGCGCAAGCTCTTGCAGCATGGCGTGAAACCAGGGCCTCCACTTTGGATGTGCCGGTAAGATACGTGCTTTCCGATCTTGCAGTGGCTGTGATAGCACAGGAGATTCCCAGGTCAGCCGAGGGCCTATCGGTTTTGAGGGGTGTGGAGTCCAGATTTCTGGTGCAGGGCATGGACCGAGAGATAATCGAGGTTGTAAGTCGGGGTCGATCAATGGCTGAAGGCGAGCTTTGCCTTCCAAAGGTCGTTGAGTCCGACAAGAGGATGAAACCTGTAGCGGGTCTCGCCATTACCTGGGTCGCCCAGCTTGCACAGTCGCTCAAGATCGATCCGCTGCTCCTGGCTACCAGGGCGGATATCGTAGGGTACCTGAATGGCGAAGAGGACTCCAGGCTCTCGAGTGGATGGCGGAATGAAATTTTGGGTGAGCCGATAACCAAACTTAGTAAAGGTGAGCTGGCCCTTGCAGTGAGCGCGAACGGTGAACTCGAGCTTGAACAGCGCTCGTTTCTGCCGTACAAGCCTTAGTCCTTGGAACTCTCGCTTCTCAGGTCAATCGTCAGGGTAAGAATTCCATCGACGAGCTGCGCTTTTGCATCTCCTAACATCGCGTAGTCCATGTAGTCGATCTTGGCTCGTTCCACGAAAGCCCTTCTTTCCGGGCCCTCTACTGGAGGTATCCCGCGATTCTGCACCGCCTTTGCACGCTCTTGAAAACGTGAAATCATTGCCTGTGGATCGAATTGAGTTGTCATGGCAATACAGTTTAGAACCTTGGGAAGGCTTTTCCAGGGGTCGCCTCGGACAGCCAGATGGTACAGTGCGCGTCTGCTAGCTCTCGACCGCGCTTATTTTTACAGGTTGGAACTCGACGCGCGCTTTGTTCGATCGAGCTTGGAGCATCCTCTCAAAATCTCGATTCCTTTGTGCACTGATCGAGATTTGCTCTTTCGAATGGGAATACCTTGTCAGTGCAGGGTAAAGTTGTGCCCTGTTGCACTACAATGGATCTGTAGCAACCAATAGTCAAGTCATCGACTAACCGTTTTGTAAATCAGCAAGATCGGTGACCCTATATGTTTGGGTGGATCGTTAGCGGTTTGCCACCTAGGAGCAGCTCGTGAAAAAGGGACGTCATAGGCGATACGAAGAAGCAAGACAAGCCAAGCGAGCATTTAACTATCCAGTGGAAAAGTGTGTTGAATGCGGTGGTGATTCCAAGCGTGGTCATGCGTCGTGGTGCTTAGCCGGTGTCGAAGATATCGAGGAAGAAGAAGAATTCGATCCGGAAACGCACTCCAGCCCGAGCATGTGACTCCTTTCTGCAGATATTTCCAGGCTAACCGGCCCCTCAAAGCTGAGAAGAATCTGAAAGGCTTTCAATCCAGTCTTGGAGATGTCGGTCTTTTCAGGAGGAAAGTACTTCTCGAAGTTTCTGTATTGCGGCAGCAAACATAGTTTAGCTGGGATGGTTCCGCCCGCTACGACTCGGTTTTCTCAAGAAATCCTCATGAATTCTTAGGCTGATTCGAATTTCTGTTGCCCTATCATTTCGAATGGGGCGTACTGCTGCTCCTTTGTGAGAGCAAGGATACACAATTCGAATGGACGAAAGATCGGCGTTAGCATTGCTGTACCGGAGGGCAGGGTTCGGCGCGACCTCGTCCGAACTCTCCGCAGCTACGGCGCTTGGGTACAGTGAATCTGTTTCAAAGCTCATCAACGGCCTGGGGCAGCCGGACCCACCTGCCGACGCCATTGCACCTCCTGCGATGCTGCAGCCACCCTTCTACAAGCCAAAGTCTCTTAGTACACCCGCCGCTATAAAGCAGTTTAATGTGACCCTCTCCGAAGAGCGGATTGCGCTGACATACTGGTGGCTGAGCCGGATGGTTGCGACCGTGAATCCCATTCGGGAGAAGCTCACCTTCTTTCTGCACTGCCATTTCCCCACCGCAATCTCCAAGGTGAGGTTTCCGGTCTATATGTACCGGCAAAACCAGATTTTTCGAGCCCAGGGGAGCGGCGATTTTGCAAAGCTGACCACGGCCGTCTCTACGGATCCGGCGATGCTCATATGGCTGGATGCGGGTACTGACAGGCTGCCGGACCCCAATGAAAATTTTGCCAGGGAGCTGATGGAGCGCTTCACCATGGGAATA
>JAJZIP010000212.1 GCA_021810525.1 Actinomycetes bacterium
AGGTCGTATGGGATCCCCCATGGGATCCTTCAATGTTGAATCCGGAGACGGCCATGGGGCTCGGCTTTTGATCGGCTAGCTGCCATGGAACCTGTTCAGAGTGCGATCATACTAAGGAGAGCGTAAGTTATCGGACTAAGTGAGTATGTAACGGAGGTTCGGATCACGGAAGAACCCCATCAGCAACTCATGTAATGACGCCAGGCGCATGAGCGCCTGCTCCGCTTTGTTCCGCAGATCCTCAACACTTGCGACCCTAGCTCTTCCGATACGGTCTGCCTTTACGTTCTTTTAGACCCATTCGTCCGGGTTCAATTGCGGAGAATAGCCAGGCAGGTAGAAAAGCCGAAGTCGCCCATTGGTGGAAAGGACCCATTCCTTGGTCTTTTTGGAACGATGAGAAGGGTGACCATCGACAATAAGGAACACTGGGCGGTCGGGATTGTCGCTAAGGAGTGCCTTGCAGTACTCGATGAAGGCATCAGAACCTACCGTGCCCTCTACGAGGCGGAAATGCAACTTGCCCTGAGAAGAGATCGCAGAGATCATATTCACGCTGTAGCGGGCACCGGTGGTCTTTACAACTGGGGTCTCACCGACTATGCCCCAGGTAGTTCCGGCGTGAAAGTCGCTCCGCACCGACGCCTCGTCTTGAAAGAACACTATTGCACCAGCTCTGGCAGCTTGTTCGCGAATTGACGGGAACTCTTGGGTCTTCCAGGCCTCTATGGCTGTAGGGTTGGCCTGATAAGCCCGCCATAGCGAGCGTTGTGGTGATAGGCCCAATCTATGCAGCGTCCTTCCTACAGCAGAGATACTCATTACAACACCAAACTCACGCTCAATAAGCTCTGCGACCATCTCGCGAGTCCAGAGCGCAAAGGCGAAGCGGAGCTGGCGGGGATCACGGCCAATGATGAGTTTCACCAGTTTCTTTCTTTGCCTTTTGTCTAGCTTTGGTGGACGTCCACTGCGCAGCTTGGTTTCGAGTTCGCCAAGGCCGCCTTGTGAGTACTTCTGAACCCAGCCAAAGACCGTCGAACGTCCATAGCCAAGTGCTGCTGCAATATCTTCTACCCTGGCTCCTCTTTCGGTTATCTGCTCTACTGCATAGCGTCTTACCCTGATCTGCTCGTCAGCTTTCAGCTTCTTTGCCCGCTTGCCATTCACGCAAACAGTTCTAATCCATTATCACCAGAATGTCCAGGAACTTAAGCTCGGGTTAGTATGCGCGGGAAATCGCATGTCGGGACTCGACGTCTAGCGTAAAAAAAAGCCCCACCGTCGAGGTGGAACTCTAGGGGATCCCTGGGGTATTTTTTTTCTAAGCGAGTGGGCGAACTTTATCCGATGCGGCTAAGAAGTTCCGCCTTCTGCCGATCACCCAGTCCCTGAAGCCTGCGCGTGTCTTTGATGCCGATCTGATCCATCAACGCTCGTGCCTTGACCCTGCCGAAGCCAGGAAGGGATTCGAGCGCATTGAGAACTCTTATCTTTCCTACGAGATCCTCCGTGCCAGCACGCTCCAATAGAGCTGAGAGTCTCAAATCACCCTTTTTCATCTGCGCTTTGATCTCGGCTCGTTGCCCGCGCACTTCCTGCGCCCTGACCAGCGCCGCTTGCCGCTGCTCTTTTGTTATCTGAGGTGGAGTTGCCATGCATAGATTATACACCGGGCTTGGCTGGCATGTTCGCTAATTCCCGTTTAACGCGGGACTTTCCACTCTCAAACCGACCGCAGCGGCCAGGAGAACTCGGACTTGTCCAGCGGCTCCTTGCCCTGCGACACCAGGTATCGCGAAAAGTTCTCGGCCCACTCGCGATGCCACTCCCTCTGCCTCTGATGCAGCTCTCGAAGTGTCAACTTGGCCAGCTCAGGGTAGCGCTGAACCTGACGCGACAGGACTGCAACGGTGGCTTCCACGTCGCTGGACGCGTCATGGAGAGTTTCGCCCGGCACTCCGTAATAGTTGCACAGGTCCACGAGCTTCCTCCCGCCTTTGCGGTAGCGGTCCGCATGCCGGTCTATGACGAGTATGTCGATCGCGGGACCGGTCCATTCAGTTGCGAATAGCGACTGTCCGAGGAGTTTTTGCGCCTGCGCGTCGATCATTTGGAGATCGTAGCCGACGTTCATCCCCACAACCGGAATCCCCCGCTCCGACGCCATCACAAGCCCGTTCGCTATCGCCGAGATCGAGTCGAATAGCGGTCTTCCCTTCGACTGGGCCATTTCGTCCGTGATCCCATGGACCGCAATCGCCTGCTCGGGAATCGGCACACCCGGGTTGATCAGTCCGCTAACTGCCTTTTGCCTTGCCCACTGGTTGTAGTAGACCAGCGAGAAGCTCACCGGCAAATCCTCCTGGGGATTTACCCCGGTCGTTTCGAGATCGAAACCCAAAATCTGTCCTTCGGTCCACTCGGCCATTAGCGCAATCTCCTTTTCACATCCCGCGTGATTATCTCCGCTCCATATATATGCGCGAGATTTCGCAAGTTGCCTTACTCGGTCGAGACCCCACGGACAGTCATGTGGATCTCTTCCCTGTCGCCGCACGCCTTGCGCACAGCGAGCTCTGCCACTTGCCGGTCGTCGCGGTACAGAATCCCGTTGCCAGCGTCCAGGCAGCTCTTGGCGAGGTTGTCCACGTCAGCAGTGCTCTTGGTCGCGAAAAAGATCTAGACTCTAACCTGGCAGTCCAGAGATTCGCTGCATGCAAGCCTGTAGTATCCGGCCAGCGCCTTCTCGTAGGCTTGATTTTTTTTCGGGGGATAGACGTTGCCTCCCCGCGAGAACCTCGGCCTGGCTTTCGGCAGGGGTTTCAGGTCGCGGATGACGATCTCTACTGTTTCTCCCGTCATAGCGCAAACCTCACCGGCTGAGCCTCGCCGCTATCGACTCGTACGCTGCCACCTGCTCAGGCGTGACTTGGGATGGCGTGGACGAAATGGCGGACAAGACTTCCTCGGTGAGCAGCTTTTTGCCGCCTTCTCCACCGATCGCCGCCTTGAGGCTCGCCATCGCCACCTTGTTCGCTATGTGGCTGATCTCCGCGCCGCTGTATCCGCCGGAAGCCGCCGTAATCTCTTCGTAATCGAGAGCGTCCGCTCCTGACTCATACATAATGATGTATCACTACCAGGACATTTGTCCTCGATTTTCTGCCAAAAGGTGACGCGGCGTCATGAACGTCACCTCACAATTCTGTGCACAAAACCGGATTCCCCATACGCTGCCAATAAGTGGCACCTGGAAATCAAGCTGAGTTCCTCTCGGGGATTTTCTATTGCACGTCACCTGGATCCCTGATAGCTTTTCAAACAATTTACGATCGTCTTTCCGACGTTCAGAAGCCACCCTTCTACTGGGTGGCAGCTGAACTTGTGATCCTAAAGTTCCGCAGCTCCGGTCCAAACCATAACAGTCTGACTTCGAAGATTGGCTCGGGCTTTTGAAAACGGAGAATATGACGAATTCATGTGGATTCTGGCCCCTAGCATTGCTACCAGCTCACAGATAGCCAAGCCCCGTCTTTGGTGGTTGGGGCCTGATGTCCGGAGCCACCTGTTTCAAGTGGTCCAATGTGACTATTGCCTCTCCTAGGCGAACAGCCCGTGCAAGCGCCCGCTGTAATAGCTGGCGCTGTTCCCTCGGGGTTTTGTCCACCAAGGCATCCAAGGCCTTGTCCGAGAATTCGATGTCGGTGTACTCGTCCTCAAGCTCTTCGCAAAGCCCTCTCAGTATCGCCTCTTTCGTGCTTTTGCTCTGGGGTGAGATCTCGAATATCTCGAACCTGCTTCTCAGCGTCAGAGGGATCCTGGCTATATAGTTTGCCGTTGCTATCCAGATAATGTGGCTGGCATCGATGGGTAGCTCTACGGATCCATCCCCGAACTGCTTGGCAGAGACAGGCTCTAGGAGGTTGTGAAGCGGGCTCAGAGGATCTCCACGCATGGAGTACTCAGCCTTGTCCAGCTCATCTAAGATCACGAGCGGACTCACGTGATCCTTTTCCGTCAAGACCTTGAATACAACTCCTGGCTGTGAGTTCGAGTAAATAAAGGATGATCCTGCAATGCCCGCCCCTTCTTGGAGGTTGTCTACTGCAACCCTTACGATCGGGACACCGAGGCAGCGGGACAGCTGCTCTGTGTAGTGGGACTTTCCGATCCCAGGTTCTCCTACAAGAAGGATCGGGGTGATCCTGATCGGCCTCGAATAGGTAATCGCAAGGCTTACTGAATCTATCACCCTTCCCGTCACCTCCATGAAGTTCGGTGAGGTCTCCCCTAACTCGGCAAGCCGTTTGATCGCTTCTTGATCAAAGGTATACCTGCGGTACGGCCCTGATCTTGTGAGCTGTCTTGCAAGCCTTATCAGGGAGTACTCCCTCTCTGGATTGGTTGCGTCCTTCTGCCCTAGGTCGTAGAGGTCGAAGTGATCGAAGAGCTTTCGGCGCCCTTCTTTCCTGTGAAGACTGTTGATGTTCACAGACTTGTCTTTCGGGGAGAACTCAACGAACAAGCCGGTGTCCATCGCAGATAAAAGAAGCTCATCATCGCTTTGAGCTGAGAATTCCCTCCACTCCCTGAATATCTCCTCCTCCACAGCTCCGAGGGAGCTCTTGGCCGTCCTAAATTCCTGCTCGATCTTCCCCAAGAATGAACCGAAGCCCTCGAAGCACCTATACACGAAGTGCTTTATGATATCACCGGCCCATTCGGCCTGGTCTGCTGAGAGATGGGAGTAATACTCTTGTATGGTTTTGCCCACTATCTCAGGTCCGAGATCCGCTATCAGATCGAGCTGCCATTCCAGTTTCTCAAGGTAAAGCTTTGGCGTATTCATTGCCAACCTCCGTTTTCGTCATGCGCATCTGCGCTGCCGGAGATATATGCAGCCGAGTCAGAAGCGCCGAGCAATCTGTAAGGAGGCGGGAAAGAAGGTTGAACCATGGTTGATCCGCGGATTTGTCAACGCGACCACCTCCGCAAAGTAACTCCTCTAGGAAGTTTGGTGCAATCAACCTTGCCTATCCGGTTTGTTGCCAATGAGGTATTCCAGTGCTAAATTTTGGCCAGGGATCCCCGTGGTTTCCCGACGACGCTCCCAGAGTTTCAGCAGATATTCCCCGATAACGCGGCATGCGCAAGATATCTTGAGCGCCTGCGATGGCCGGAGGGGTTTGCATGTTCCAAGTGTGGGAATGTTGATGAGCCTTACCGTTTTGCCAA
>JAJZIP010000213.1 GCA_021810525.1 Actinomycetes bacterium
TCACCTTCGGAGACGCCACCTTCTATGGCTCTATGGGTGGAAAGTATTTAGCAGGTGCAGTTGTCGGGATGGCCTCAACGCCTGACGGCAGAGGATACTGGCTCGTCGGAGCTGATGGAGGAATCTTCACCTTCGGAGACGCCACCTTCTATGGCTCTATGGGCGGGAAGTCTCTAAACGGCCCCGTTGTCGGGATGGCCTCAACGCCTGACGGCAGAGGATACTGGCTCGTCGGAGCTGATGGAGGAATCTTCACCTTCGGAGACGCCACCTTCTATGGCTCTATGGGCGGGAAGGTACCGTCGGTTCCCATTGCGGCCATAGTGGCTGCTCCGGCTGGAAACGGCTACTACCTTCTCTCTCCGGACTCCTTTCAGTACAGTTTCATGCCGAATCAGGGTGAACGCCTTGTGGCGGAATCGAGCGGGATAGTCGCGGCAGCGGAGTCACAGATCGGGCCAGCGTCCTCCCCTGGCTCATTTTGCAATCCGTACGGCCCGTGCGAGGAGTGGTGCTCCTTGTTTGCCGCTTGGACCTGGAACAGGGCCGGTATTGCAGCTCCGTCACTTGGATTTACCGGCAGTCTCTACGACTGGGTCGTAAGAAACGAGAGGCGCCTTGCTCCCTCGGACATGCCTGCGGCGGGAGACTTCGTGTTCTACGGAACAGGGCCGCAGTCAGCTTCAACTTCGGTTCATATGGGGATTGTGGTTCAGACGTGGGGCGATGGCAGTCTGCTCACGATCGAAGGAGACTCCGGTCCAGGTGACCCAGGATACCTGGGCGTGACGGTCAACGGCCCGTTCTTGGTCTCACACTCAGTTGAATACAACGGCGATCCAGTTTACGGATACGGTGAACCGCTGAGTTGATTTCTGTGGCGGCAGGCTTCGTTAAAGATGGCGTGCCGCTGTGCGTAGGGGAGACTCTCACCCGGTGATCGGTTGGTAGTTTGTAACTGAAGATCGACGGCGATCTGCCATAGTGTTTGGGTCGGGGGCCAACGAAGTGTTCAAGATGCCATGCGAGGGGTGGAGCTGTAGCATACCTCCACGAGACCTGCTACGAGAGGAGTCGTTTGAGGTGGCTCCAAAGCTCCTTGGCATGCTCATAGAGAAGGACGGCTTGGGCCTGATCATTACCGAGGTGGAGGCCTATGGCGGCTCGGATGATGAAGCTTCACATGCCTTTAGAGGCCGTACGCACAGGAACGCATCGATGTTCGAGGATGGGGGAACACTCTATGTTTATCTCAGCTATGGGATTCACAGGTGCATCAATATTGTGACAGGGGAAAATGGTGTCGGTCAGGCAGTCCTGGTGCGGTCGGGTCTTTTTGTCAGGAGGTCGAACGAACCGGGCGCAGGCGAGTGTTTAGGAGCGGCGGTGCGTGGTCCGGGCAGGGTTGGGCGAACAATTGGTGCTCAGCTGGGTGATGACGGTGTCGACTTGTTGAAGGCGCGGTCCTGGAGACTCTTGGATACGCGACCGTTTGTCTCGATTGACGATGCTCGAATTGCCAGGTCAACAAGGGTAGGTATCTCTAAGGGGAGAGAGGCTCAGTGGAGATTCGAGCTGGACCAGTGAGTGCTGCCAGGGTTCGGGTCTCGCTCGTGAATGTCAAAGACGTGGCCAGGCTTTCGGGTGACTCCAGATTTCTCAAGGATTTTTCAAGCTAAGTTACAGGAAGTGGCTTTAGCCTGGGCCTTGACCATCTCTTTTACGTACGGGCATATACTGGGCCAAGGGAAGAGGACCAGATTGTTCGGACAATGCTGTGCTAGAGAGTTCAGGACTTTTGGTTTAGACATCGGGGAACTCCGTTGAGTGTTTCTACTGAGAAGGAATTGATCCTGGCGGTCGATGACAATCCAGCAATCACTGAGCTGATTCAGCAGGGGCTGTCACTGATCGGCTATCACGTTGATGTCGCTTCGAATGGAGCAGAAGGTCTCTTCAAAGCCACGACCTCGAACTACAGTCTGGTCGTACTCGATTTGATGATGCCAGATCTCGATGGATTCCAAGTGATTGACAGGCTTCGGAAATCGGGACGGGACGTGCCGGTACTGTTTTTGACCGCTCGAAATGAAACGCAGGACAAGATCAAGGGTCTCTCGCTGGGGGCCGACGATTACATAACGAAGCCCTTTTCCTTGGAGGAGCTTGCTGAGAGGGTGAAGGCGATCCTGAGGCGGTATAAAGGGTCGGCGACAGCCGCGACAGGCACGATGCTTCAGTTTGGTGACCTGGTCTTGGATGAGTCCATGCATCTGGTCAGGCGTGGTGACGTTGAGATAGATCTCACTCCAACCGAATTCAACCTGCTGGCTTATCTTATGGAAAATTCGAACGTGGTGGTGAGTAAGGCTCAAATCCTATCAAAGGTCTGGGGATACGATTTTGAAGGCAGTGACGGAGTAGTCGAGTCCTACGTGAGCTTTTTGAGAAGGAAGATTGACTGCATCGAACCCCAGCTACTGCACACCGTGCGTGGGATTGGCTATAGCCTGAGATTACCCAAGTAGTCAAGAGCTCAGCGGTGAAAGATCCTGTGTCGAAGTTGCCGAGAAAAGCGAAGCTGCGTTCAGCGCTCTTCTGGTCGCTAAAAGGACGGATAATACTGGGAGTGTCCATCCTGGTTATAGTCGGCCTGACGGTCTCTGACGTAATCGGAATTGTTAGGATGCAGTCGTTTCTGTCTGCTCGGATCGACCGTCAGATCAGCAGCGTCTTGGCGACTACCTCGCGTGTTGCCACTCGCCAGGAGAGGTTTCCAGGTTCCGGTGGACGGCTTTCGCGTCAGGCGCAATCAGGTATTCAGGCACCCTCACCCATCCTTCTAGTTGTCTACGGACCCACAGATCAGGTTGAATTTGTGCGTTATAGCCAGCTTGGTTCCGTGAAGGAACCGGCAATTCCATCACTAGCAACCGCACAGGCTCTCGCCGCGGGCAGGAGTTACTTTGCTCTGCCCTCCAAAGGAGGTGTCGCAGGTTTTCGTGCCGGACTTGCTAATCTGCCTGGCAACGGGGGCACAGTCCTTGCGGCCGTCTCACTTGATGAGTTCAACTCCACGATGTCGCATCTCAAATTCTTGGACTTGGTGGTGGGCCTGATTGTGCTTTCGATTTTGGTGGCGATGACATACCTGGTGGTCAGATTCGGAATGCGGCCACTGGACGAAATGGAGAGTGCAGCGGATGCGATTGCGCAGGGAGATCTATCGCTCAGGATCAACACGGATTCCGCTGCGACCGAAATCCGCAAACTTGGCACGGCATTCAACGAGATGCTGGAAAAAATCCAGCAGGCCTTTGCGCAGGTTCAGGCGAGTGAGAGACAGTCGGTCAGCTCGCAGGAGCAATTACGTCGGTTTGTTGCCGATGCCGGCCACGAACTCAGAACTCCTCTCACCTCTATCCTGGGCTACTCTGAGCTTCTTCAAAGGGGAATCGAGGCAGATCGAAGTCTGGCGGAGCGGTCAGCGCGGCGAATCCAACAAGAGTCAAAGCGGATGTCGGGGCTGGTGGAAGAGCTCCTACTTCTGGCGAATCTAGACCAGCGCAAACCGATGAAGTTTGAACGGGTTGACGTGCTATCTCTCGTGGCGGACAACGTTCAGGATGCAAGGGTAATTCAACCGGAGCGAGAAATCCGTTTGGAGCCGCTCGGTGCTTCTGAGCATGGGAGTTGGCTGCAACCGGTATATGCGTTTGGAGATGAGGACTATCTCAGGCAGGTCGTAAGCAATCTTGTCAACAATGCGATCTTTCACACCCCCAATACATCGAAGATCGTAGTCAGGGTGGGCACGATCAATCTTTCAGAAGACGCTTCGGGACCGGAGCGAGTTGTAATCGAGGTTCAAGACAACGGTCCTGGGATCAAACCCGAAGCTTTGGAACACCTCTTCGAGCGGTTCTACAGGGTCGACGACAACCGTGGCTTCGAGCATGGAGGATTTGGTCTGGGGCTGTCCGTAGTCGAGTCCGTAGTAAAAGCGCATGGCGGAAGCGTCACCGTTAACTCAGTAGTGGGTGAGGGGTCTTGCTTCAGGGTAGACCTTCCTAGTTATCAGCCATTGGCTACTGACGCTGGCGATCGAAGGGAAACCGTGTCTGCAGAATGAGACGGGCGTGAATCTCAAGGGCGAATGGCTCGGTGCTACGTTGGATGATGGTTGTTGGATGGGTCCACGGCTTGATGCTCTCGGGCGTTGAGGAAATTTCGTGTCTTGAATCGCCTTCCGGGTTTTAAAAACCTGGCGGCTCGTCGTGAGTGGAAAGGACTTCACATTAGTTCTTGCGACGACCGTTGCGTTTGAGAAGCTGACAGATTTGTCTGTACAGTGGAATAATTGCGAATCGATGTTTCGCAGAGGGTGAGAGTGTGGAAAAGTTGGGATTTCAAAGAAATCCCAACTTTTCTTCCCCAAGTGACACCTCCTGTTTAGTTAAGTATTAGATTGGTAGATCCCAAGTGGAGCTTTGAGCTGAAAGTGAGAGATCACCTAGGTCAGGGATATACTTGAGAACTGGATCCTGCAATGCGACCAGGCGCCATGATGCCTTAGGCTGAGGTGCCCCTTGGATCTAACCCTAGGGTGAAAGCTCTAGTGCTAGATCCATCTCCTAGTCGCAACAGGACCATCAGCTCCTTGAAAACGGAATAGAGACAGCAAAAAGCCAGTGCGAGGCACATCCAGACATCAAGTCTGGATGGCCCCTTATATTCAGTTATAAAAAGCACTAAAACAATGGCAATGATGGACAACGTCATAAATGTCTTGTATTAGATGTCAGGCCCTAGCTAACAACTAGGTAGCTCAAAACTAAATAGTTTTTGTCAACTGCACATGTGCAACCTTGGCAATGACGATTTTGATGGAGAGTTTGATCCTGGCTCAGGACGAACGCTGGCGGCGTGCTTAACACATGCAAGTCGAACGGACCTAGCCGGTGGTAACACCGACGAAAGTTAGTGGCGAACGGGTGCGTAACACGTGAGCAACCTACCCTAGAGACTGGGATAACACCGGGAAACCGGTGCTAATACCGGATACCCCCATACCATCGCATGATGGAATGAGGAAATGTTTTTCGCTCTTGGAGGGGCTCGCGGCCTATCAGCTTGTTGGTGAGGTAACGGCTCACCAAGGCTTCGACGGGTAGCTGGTCTGAGAGGACGACCAGCCACACTGGGACTGAGACAC
>JAJZIP010000214.1 GCA_021810525.1 Actinomycetes bacterium
CCTGTTCAACAAAGATCCCCTGGACGAGTTCTTCACCCTGACAAACTCCTACTACGCCAAGACCATGGAGCCGCTGAATGCGGACCCGCGTTGGAACAAGGTCGATGAAGGAATAAGAGAGCAGGTCAAAAAGGGGCTGCGCACGAGCGCAGTGGAGTTTCTCAGAGCATCCGACCTCTCCTTCTATCTCAACCAGACACTTTACAGACTCTTCCAGGAGGTGGACATCTTGATCTCTCCGACTACGGCGGGACTTCCGCCTTCTGTGGGCGGAGCCCAGCTGATAGCAGGCGCAGAGGTGAGGGACTGGGTCCAGCTCACCTATCCATTCAACATGACCCGGTCACCAGCGGCATCGGTCTGTGCTGGAATCAGCCGGTCCGGGCTGCCGGTAGGCCTTCAGATCGTCGGGCCGCATCTAGGAGACCTCAGAGTTCTTTCGGCCGCCCAGTTCATCGAGGAAAGACTCGGGACCTTCCGACCCCCAATCTCCTAAGGAAGGAGAGTGGGATCGACCCTTGTGGAGACCTTGATAACCTTGGTCACTGCACCGAGAAGCTCGAGCTGATCGACAGTCTCCGGCTTGGTCTCGATGAGCGTGGGACTCGCAAGGATGATGCTCATCACCTTCGCCCTCGAGATCGCGACGTTCAACCGGTTGGTGGAAAAAAGGAAGTCCACCCCCCGGCTCGACGACTGCCCGTCAGAGGCAGATAGCGAGACGATAACGAAAGGTGCTTCTCTGCCTTGAAATTTGTCCACCGTTCCCACGCTTGCTAAGCCGCCGAGCGCAGCCGTCAACGCATTCGTCTGTGCGTTGTACGGAGCTACGACCATTATGTCCTCAGGCGTGATCAAAAGGCGGTTGCCATGCCTGTCGATCCAGCTCCGCTCGAGAAGGAACTCGGCCACCCTTTTGGCCACCTCGACCTCCTCCGGCGAACGGTATGTGTTGTTCTCGTGCTCGACCGGAAGGTAGGCGATCCCATGTCTGGGAAACGGATGGCTGTCCAAGAGTTCCAGCCTCTCCAGCTCACCGATGGACGAGAGCTGGGAGTCGTAGGAGATCGCAGAGACAACTTCGGTGAGGCGCGGATGCATGCGGAACGTCTTTCTAAGAAAGAGGCCGTAGTCCGGATCGACGAGATCCCGATCCCCTACCAGATGCTCGAGAACCGAACTCGCGGCTCCATCGGGATGAGATCCCGTCACCGGTTGCGAGAGCTGCTGGGGATCGCCAGTGAGGACGAGATTTTGACAGCTCGAGGTAAGAGCTATGGCATCCGCCATCGAGAACTGGCCAGCCTCGTCGACAAAGCCGTAGTCGAAGCCTTTTTCAAGCTCCGCCCTGGAGGCGTTCCAAATCGTACCGCCTACAAGCAAGCCTCCTTCCTTTCTGAGACTGGGCTCTATATCGGCGGCTTTTATGAAGCGCACGCCAGGCTGCCTCTTCGCCTTGCCCCCGTTGACCCTAAGGATCCGAGCGCCATCACTCATCATCGGGAGAAGGGCTTCGATGAGGTTGTCGATCGCGGAGTGGCTCAGCGCGGTCACGAAGACCTTCTTGCCCTGGCTAACCAGCTTGGCAGCCACCTGCGCGCTGAGAAAGGTCTTTCCGGCCCCTGGCGGACCCTGGATCAAAAGATATGAGTGGTCCAATAACTCCGCGGCACTGATCGCCAAGGCTGTTGCATCATCTGTTTCCGCTCCGCCAAGGAGCCCTTTGACGTTGTCGATTCCGCTAAAGCTCTGACCACTGAGATTGAATCGGGGTCTGTTTCTAAGGAGAATCTCGGCACCGACATCATGGAGATTGCATAGTCCACCATTGGCGACGACCCGGCCAGCAAAGCGCTGCACCGCCTTTTCCACAACGCCGGTAGGGACATAGCTCCACGCGATCAGATTCTTGGGATCCCGCTCCTTCGGATAGTTCTTGTCCCTTTTGATCTCGATCAGGCCAACGACGAAGTCCACCTTTTGCACCTTGCCGAACGGAACGAAGGCTTTGGCTGCCGCGTGATCATTTTGGATCTCGCGCTGCAATTCGGGATCCAAAAGCGTCTCGCCGCCGATCTTGAAGGGCTGGTGCGGTTCGAAGCTGTAGGTAACCAAGACCTCGCCGCTCTGAGCACTAGATTCGGTAACCCGCTTCAGACCACCGATGCATCCGGACTCGGAGAGAAAGTCCTGGCGGCTTCTCTCTGGGGAGATGAGGTTGAAGTACCTCCACCAGTTCGGCTTCTCCTCCCTGGCATGAAAGCTTATGAGGTCCCCACAAAGTTTGAGGCTGCGGCGCTCCTCCATGTCTTGGGCGAGGAGAGCCATCTCGGAGAGCTCGGTTTCGAACTTTTGAAGCTCCTGCTCCCGGTCGCTGGGCTCCCGCACCTCTTCGGGCTTGCTCCCCTCGCCTCTGAATGGGAACTCACCCTCGCGCGCAACGATCTCGCTCCTCACTGAGAGAAGAAACTCCCTGAGCTGAAAGGTAGAGCGGACATCTGTCTCGTTGTAACGTTCGATCTCTGAAAGGATCTCCGGGTCACCACTATTGAGCCAGGCCTCGAAGCTCTCGACCGAGCCCAGCGCGGTTGTCACCGCTTCTTGGCGGCCTTCGCTAAGGTAGAGCTTCTCCACCTTTTTGAGCGAGTAGGAGTCGGCTCCCAAAAAGAGCGCACCTCTCACCGCCGGGAACAGATCCACGAGAAGTTCATTTCGAAGAATGGTGTCCACCTCGAAGACCTTGAAGTTGCAGCGCGAAGCCAACCTTGAAAGAGCGCTCCTCTCGTAATCCGCGTAGTGGTAGACATGGAGATCTCCGAATCGCCTCCACCTCTCCATTATGAAATCGACAAGCTCGCCGAAAGCCTTCTTCTCCTCGTCTGGATCGGTGCCCCAGAAGGCCTTGAACTCAACGGTTTCCCCCTCTTTGAACGCGATCCCGAAGAGGTACTCAAGGCCGTCAGGCTTGTAAAACGGATCTCCTTCGATGTCGAAGAAGATGTCTCCTTCACTCGGCTTCGGGAGCAGGCCGAGCCCCCTTTCGTCATTAGCCAGGGCGAATGCATCCGCACGTACCTCGAAGTAAGGAACAGCCTGGCCGCTCGCCATGGTCGTCGCCTGAACCCTGGCCTGTGAAATCAATTCTTGCAAGACTTCGGAGGATATTCCCGCTTCGATCTCAGTTGGCGCGGAGTTCGCCAGCCCGCTCAGCGAGGTGACGCCAGCGGCATTCAGCCTTGCCACCTGCGACTTGGTTATGTTGGCCACCCGAAACAGCGAATCACTCCTCTCCCAGTAGGCTTCGCAGCTGGCCGCCCAGTCGCAGATCACGCAGCGCCGATTTGGCTTGGGATCAAGCCTCGAGAAAAGATCGTCGCCCGCAGCTTCCGACCCCGAGCGTAGGACGTGGCTCAGAAACCTCTCTCTCTGGAGCCGCACCTCCTCGATATACGCCTCAGTCTTGTAGGAGAGCTGCTCGATTCCTGCCAGGAAAAGATGGACGCGCCTGGGCAGAATATCCTGCACCATGGCGAGAGCGTCGGCATAGTCGAGGACCTGGAACAGATCCTCGAGTTTGGTACTCTTCGAGAGCTTCGAGTCAACCGGCTCATAGGAGTGGGCGCCAAGCTTGGAGGGTTGGTCCACCTTGATCAAAAAGTCAGGCCGGCTTTCATAGGATAGCCCGTCCATCTCCCTCAGGATCAGCCCCTGGTAGATCAGGTCCGCACCGGATTTCATCGCACTCACGGTCTCCTCGAAGGCCATGAGGTCTCTGCCTGTTATCCTGATGGCCTTGCCGTAGCGCTCCTCGAGCAGACCGAGCACATCTGATTCGCTGGCCAATCCCAGCTTTGCCGCCAACTGAAGCGTGTCGGACACCGGCAGCGGAGCGGCCCTCCCCTGCGAGGCGAGAAGGTCGAGAACGCTAAGCTCCTCGCAAGAGAGGTACTTGAGCAGGTCGGTCGTCGAAACCACTATTCCCAATTTGGAGTCTGAACGCAACTATGCTCCTTAATCCGAATCCAACCCAGACTACCAACAGTGGCGAGCAGCCACCGAGACCCCATCCCCAAAAGCTGGGGAATGCGGTTCCAAAGATCCAATCGCTCACTTTTGCCACAAGTAGGCCTTATGATGAAAGCTGTCTAAAGAATTAAATGCAGCCGGTTGTGACATAAACCGGCTTGAGCGCAAGATGCTCGCAGGAGCACACGAGACAGACCTCATGATTGAACATTTGACCGGAAAGGCGAGACCAGCCAAGACCAGCGGCTCCGTGGCAAACAGCCCTGAGCTGGAGCAGCAGCTCTTAAGGCTTGGCCGTGCATTGCGCAGGATCACCTATCCGCACTACACCAATGAAGCGGCGGCGATCGACGGGGCCGGATTCTGGGAACTCGCGCTCCTCCAGGAGCACGGGCCGCTCAGGCCGAGCGACCTTGCCAACATCTTGTCGCTGGATATCTCGACCGTCTCGCGCCAGCTGAAGCAACTGGAGATCAACGGCCTTGTCACGCGCAAGGTGCACGAGCAGGATGCCAGAGCCTATCTGATAATGATCTCCGAGGCTGGTGAACAAGTGCTTGACGAGATCATCAAACTGAGGCAGCGAACCATCTCAGAGGTAGTCTCCGAGTGGCCCAAGTCGGATGTGAAAACGCTGGTAGAGCTGATCAAAAGGCTCACCTGTGGGATCGAGAAAGAGATGGGACCCAAGAGCCCTTCCTAGCCGTGAGGGCGCAGTCGTCCTCGAGCGTTGGGCTGTCAGAGCGCAGAAAGTCCCTTACTCTACCGTCACCAAAGTGCCTATCGGAGTCAGAGGCCAAACCTTTGCCGCGGACGCGATGGGCATCTCAACGCAGCCGACACTCTGGGGATACCCGTATCCAGCTCGAACGAAGCCATGGAGTCCCTGGCCGCCATTGAAGTAGCTGACCCAGGGAACATTATGGTCGTCGTAGTGAGTGCCGTTGGGATTGGTCCCTTTCATAGTTGTCGACTGATAGCGTAGGTAGACGGGGTAGGTGCCGTTGATCGTCGGAGCGGCTGCGACACCGGTGTTGGCCAAAGTTACAAAGACGGACGCTCCATTGCTGTAGACGGTAACATGCTCTGGGAGCGCCTTTGTCACTGTCACGTAGTCATATGGCGCTGGGTCGACGGTCCCTGCAGCTACGGCGG
>JAJZIP010000215.1 GCA_021810525.1 Actinomycetes bacterium
AGCCAACAAGATTTCACCCTGTGCAAAATACTTGGCGAACTTGGTCGATTCAACTTCTTCCAAGAACGGATAGGCATTTACGGCCACATGGTGAATATGTTCCAAAGCAGCTTTATCCGCCTCTAACTTGCTCAAACCAGAGTCCAGCAAGTACGCTCCGACGGCGAGACGGGCTGGAAAGTTATGAAGGTGAGAATTCTTGGCCATGTAAGCGGCTCCTTAAGATCTTCAAACTCGCAATCATACAGGAAATAAGCAAAGGTGCCAAAACCTGGAGAGTACATCTGTTCGTTTGGACCACGGATTGCCGTACAATCAGGGTGCCTCCAGATCAAACATTGGGACAGTACACGGTACCAGAAAGCTGGTTGAGGAATAGCTCAGAAATCTGGTGTCGGGTCACCTCAAGGCAGATTATGCAGCGCAGCTACCTTGTTCCGGCGCACATCATACTCCTCTCGAGCGTGCGAGCGTAGCACGTCGATGCACTGAACATGAAATCTGGATAAAAGGGCTAAATGTTGATCAACTTAGTCATGGTTAGGCTATATTGTTGGTGTGCCTTCTCTGCCGCTATTCAAAAAAGACCAAACCCCCTCCCAGATTATGTCGGCCATCCTCGATCGGGGTCCGACGCTCTGGGATGACCTGCACCCAAGCGACCAAGGCTCGCTAGGGGTCGGGAAGCTCCGGCTAGTCGGAGTATACGATGATGGTTTTCCTGGCACCTTCATGCTACGGACGCGAATAGCAGGTGGACGCCTGACGGCTAGACAGCTCAAGGTGATTGCGGGCGTTGTAAACGATATGTCTGTGAGATTACCGGGGTCGACGGAACCTGAGCGATTTGCAGAGATAACCACAAGGCAGAATTTTCAGATTCATTGGATCCGCTTCGAGAATCTTCCAGAGATCTGGAGACGATTTTCGCAGGCAGGGCTTTCTTCAATTGAAGCCTGTGGAAATTCTATGAGAAATATTACCGCATGTCCTGTAGATGGCATTGATGAAGCGGGATTATTTAGCGTTGGTCCAGTGCTTGAAGAGTTGAATGCGTTTGCTTTCGATAACCAGTGCTTGACCGGATTTCTGCCTCGGAAATTCAAGGTAGGTGTCACTGCCTGCCATAGCGATTGCATAGTTGCGCGAGTCAACTGCATAGCCTTTACCCCGGCACGTTTGAAGGATTCCCTGGGGTTCAACGTTCATATAGGCGGTGGCCTGTCAGACTATCCGCGACTCGCATCATCCACGGATCTTTTTGTCGAGCCGAGAAACGTTGTTCCGACGGTGAAGGCGGCACTTGAGGTGTTTGTGGAATTCGGGGATTTCCAAAACTCCTCGATAAATCGTTTCCGTGCTATGGTCCATGAGCTTGGAGCGGTCCGGGTGGAAGAGGAAATCCGTCGGCGGCTGCACTTCGATCCCGAGCCAGCCGGAGAGGATCTTTCAAGCTGGACTAGCGAAGATCATCTAGGAGTCCATAGAGCTAAAGACGGGAGTCACTACGTGGGTCTCTGTGTGCCTTTGGGAAGGCTGACGGGTGATGAGCTAGAGGAACTGGCGGTTCTATCGGAAAGATACGGAGATTCACAGCTCCGGTTGACGTTGCGGCAGAACGTGATACTAACCGGGGTAAAAGATGTTGACGGTCTCATTGGCGAGCCACTCCTGTCACGTCTTAAGCCGTATCCGGATCCTTTCGAGCGCGGGGTGATTGCCTGCACAAGTGCGCCCTTTTGCAAATTCGCCATCTTGGCAATGAAGCCATATGGGGCCAAGCTCATAGACCACCTGAGAAATAATGTTCCCGAACAGCGGTGGAACCGTCTTGAAGGGCTTCGTATCCACATGTCTGGATGCAAAGCCTCCTGTGCACAGGTGGCGCTGGGCCATGTGGGGTTGCGCGCGACTATGGGTAAGGACGAGAGGTCAGCATTTGACGCGTTTGATGTGGCGCTTGGAGGCGATGCAGGTGCAGGGCGGCTTGCCAGGTGGGTAAGGGGTGAGGTGCCGGCCGCAAATGCGTTTGATGATATTACAAGTCTGTTGACCAAGATCGCCAATGGCGAAGCAGAAATTTCGAACCTCTCCAGCGAATCTTGGAACTGGACAGGTGGAACCAAACCAGTCTCTACCGTGGTTACGGAATGAGCCAGTTCGTAAGAGGGCAGGTTCACTTAGCATTTGGGGGATTGATCCCATGACAGTTACAGTTAGCGATCCATCAGTAAATATTCGAGATGAGATAGCTCAAGAAAGTGGAATGCCTGAACTTTCAGACAAGATTTGGTTCCACAAGACGGCTGCCGCGGTTATAGATGCCAACCGGTGCATTGGCTGTGGTGGTTGCATAGCGGCATGCCCGTCTCGCTCTATAGGCGTTGCAGAGGACGGAAAGCCAACTTTGGTCAAGATGTGCACTGGGTGTTCGGCGTGTTGGGACTACTGCCCTCTGGCCGGACTGCGGGTCGAGAGGCTTTCGAAGATCCTCACAGACGAAGCCAATCAGCGTCATGAGGAAACTTCCCAGTCCCACACGACAGATGATTCGGTGATCTTGGGCCAGCTGAGAGCGTCATACTCAGTCAAGGCTGCGACAAAGGTGCAGGGTGCCCAAGACGGCGGAGCGGTTACGACTTTGGTGGCGGCTTTACTGGAGGCTGGTGAAATAGATGGGGCCATCCTGACGAAAAAGGTGGATGCGTTCCATGGTGCTGCTGTCTTGGTAACAAACACTACGGATGTCAATGATGCTGCAGGCAGCGTCTACCACCAGTCCCATCCTCTTGCAATGCTGAACTTGCCTTTGCCGGCAGGTGTCACCCGCCTTGCATTTGTGGGGACGCCATGTCAGATCAGCGTTCTGAGAGCACTGCAACGCTATCCGTGGAAGTATCGAAAGACCCTAGCAAGCGCCGTTATCCTCACAGTCGCGCTATTTTGCACCAGGTCATTTGACCCGGACCTGCTTGAGTCGTCGGTGGCTGGAGAAGGTGTCGATACCAACTCAATGAAACGCATCGATATCAGAGCAGGCGAACTCATTGTTCAAGGTGCGACGTCGAATGTGTTGCTGCGTAGACCGGTAAGGGAATTCTCATCGGCAGCACTTTCAGGTTGCGACGAGTGCTCTGACTTTTCCGGTTTGAATGCTGACATTTCGGTTGGAAACGTTGGGAGCAGTGAAGGTGAGAGCACGGTAGTTGTAAGGAGTGAATCTGGCGAGAAAGCTTTTGCCTTAGCTAGCCCAAGGCTGATTCTATCTCCTCTCACTCGATTGGATCCGGTCGAGCGAATTGCGTTGCAGAACAAGAGGCGGGCCGAGAGAAGTTCTGCGCGGGGGATCGATCCTGATGGTGGATTGTGGATTTCGTATACGGGTCACCTCAGCAAATACTCTGGCACCGACAGAACTCCGAAGCCTCCCCCTGACTACAGGAGCTACCATTTTGACGTAAGCTGCTGATCCGTGCTGGACTGCTCACCGGGGATCTTTGGTGGTCCAATCTGCATAGTATCGGGAATCCTTCAGGATGAGCCCCAGCTGACACCGTCCACCACGATCTGCGACGCTCAGGTCGAGACCACGTGGGATTGAGGATGCATTCGAATAAGTCCCGGTACGGCGTTCTTCACTGGCTGCCCAGGAGCGGAGTTTTGCTATGGTCGCAAAGACCGGAATTCTCAGATTCTTGTCAACCGCCAGGTCAAGGACGGACTGTAGATGGCCCGTGTTGCCACAAGCGACACGGTTTGGGCTTGATTGCCGATCGACACTCTCATCGTACCCACCTTTGTGCCCTTGCCAACGGTATGTCCAAGCTTAGAGAACTTCGTGCTGTATGTCACGCCTAGGCCGGGCCACGCAAGCAGAGAGACACTCTGGGCTGCTCTAACGGGAACAGGTGAAATCCCTGGAGCCGAGATGAGAGCCACGGTCTGACCAGCGCTCAGCACTCTGACAGTGGCTGGAATCTTTCGTGCTGCATCAACGAGCTTGCTGCCTTCACTAAGAGCTGCAATCAATGGCTGCGCCCCAGGCTGGCCCAAAACTGCACCTACAATGAGGTCCTTGGATCCAGACGGTCCGGCAGCAGCGAAGACAAGATTGCCACCATTTGCCATCGATCCCGTTTCGATGCCGACAAAGCCGTTATGACCGACGTTGTAGTCGATGTTATAAGTGACACCGACTATGGGCAAGCTTACCTGCGGCTTCGCCACTATCTCACTGAGCACGGGATTCTTCAAGAGTGCCTGCGCTGAAATGACTAAATCATGAGCACTGCCCATCGTGTGCGGGTTGAGTCC
Organism: Actinomycetes bacterium; assembly: GCA_021810525.1. Classification (GTDB taxonomy): domain Bacteria; phylum Actinomycetota; class Acidimicrobiia; order Acidimicrobiales; family Acidimicrobiaceae; genus SCQM01. The sequence continues at coordinate 4,315 of JAJZIP010000215.1, forward strand.
CGACGGGCCGGTGAACGCCATGCTGTGCACCCCTAGAGACTTCGCCAAGGCGTTCATCTTTGCCACAAAAGCCGCAACCGACCCCGCATCCCAGTTGGCCAGCATGTAAGCAATGTTGTTGGCAGAGGGGATAAGCAACGCTTCGAGGAGCTGATATTCATTCAACTTCTCGCCTGAAGCCACCGGGATGACTGAGTCCTGCTGACTCAACATAGTCTGATAAAGAGTGACGTCGCTGGGAGCTACGGTAATAGTCGGTCCCGTGCCACCAAGGCTCAGAGGGTGATCTTTGACGACCACCAGTGCTGTGATGATCTTGGCAACTGAGCCCAATGGCAGCTCGGTGTTGGGTTTGATGCTGCTCATGGCGCCGACATTTTGAATCTCTAGCTCACCGCCGCCCTGAGACGGCCAAGGGAGAACAGGCTTGGCGCCTGGAACCGATGCATTGGTCAGCGTTGCCCGTGCCTGAGGTAATGGAACAGACCTAAGTATTTGGACCACGGAAGCAAGTGCCACCAACAGAATCAATATGACCGGAATGATTTTCGAGAATCCGGCAATGGACGAACTCGATTTTCGAAAGTGGCTTCCCCGCGAATAAGAAGAGTTCGGCAGAGGGGTCAGCCAAGATTCGTTTCTTCTCATCTCAGGGAACCTCCCACACAACGCGTGCTTCCGCCATGATCAAAACAAGTTGCGGTACTGGCGATACAATACACCAGCCACAAGATCACCGTCTCCGCCGCTTCTACTCGATTTCTTACAATGTGCCTGCGAGAGCCTGGACTGAATCATGTCGTATAATCGCGTGCGGGACGATGGCATGCACGGATCGATAGGCCCCCTCAGCAGTCAA
>JAJZIP010000216.1 GCA_021810525.1 Actinomycetes bacterium
CATCTAGCTCAGATCCCAAAGCACTTGCAATTGCAGCTGAAGAAATAGGCTTCCCTGTATTTGTAAAGGCGGCAGGTGGAGTTGGCTTGAGTGCCGTGACTATCGCCACATTGCTAAATGCACGGGTCACAGCTTCAGCGCGACACCCTGAACATCACCAGTATCTAAAAACCCTGGGAGCCACTCCTGTACTACCCGAGAAGGTCTCGGAAAATGGTCCATATGATGTCATTCTGGAATTAGTAGGGGGAATCAATATGGAGCAAAACGTCAGTAATTTAAATGATGACGGAAGAATCTCTGTAATCGGAGTAGGTGCTGGAGCAAAATGTGAAATCGACCTGAGACTTGTTATGTCAAAACGAGCCCGAATTTTTGGATCTACCCTAAGAGCCAGAAGCACCCAGTCAAAAGCTGCACTGGTGCACGACGCGAGGACCAAACTTATCCCACTCTTAGATCAGGGAAAATTGCCAATGACAGTTGCTGGTCGATTCGATTTCAAGGAAGCTGCAAAGGCCTACGAACGTTTTTCCACTCCGGGTAAGTTAGGAAAGATTTTGTTGACTTTTTAGTTTTTAGATTCCATGACTCGCTATGTGATCGACCATCCTCCATCTACCACGATCGTCTCTGCTGTCATATAGCTGCCCGCATCGGAAGCAAGGAGAGCCGTCGGCCCATCTAGTTCAGAGAGCCGCCCTGGGCGACCTATTGGAGTGTGACGCCCGATCCAATCAATTCCCCTTTGACTTGAAAACATTTCCGATGTCATCTCAGATGGAAACCACCCGGGGGCTATTGCATTTACGCGAACGCCTCTGTACAAAGCTGAGGTTACCCAGTAAAAGTAGACGAGGGCGAACAGGAAAATCACAGTCCACCTGTGAGGTGGCTGTCTTCGTCTTTGGTAATATTCAATAGTTAAAATGAGGGCTTTGGTGGCAGCAATAGTGGAAATATAAATTGTCACCTAATAGTATAATTTCAAAATGTTCTTCCCTTCTGGCCGACAACTCACACTGACCAAAGGTGCCACCCGCGTTGTAGTAGCTCAGGTGGGTGCAACACTTCGATTATTTGAAGTAGCGGGACGATCAATTATTTGGGGCTTTGGTGAGAACGAAATGTGCAGTGGAGGACGCGGGCAAGTATTGGCACCTTGGCCAAATCGACTTGAAGATGGTCGTTACGAGTTTGCTGGCATTAAATGTGTTGCCGCCTTAGACGACCATGGACGGCAATGCGCAATTCATGGACTCGTCCGATGGATTCCTTGGGAAATCCAAGAATTAAGCGTGACTAGCGTGCGGCTTGGATGCATGCTCGCACCGCAACCAGGCTATCCCTTCTCCCTCAATCTTGAAGTCACTTACACCCTCGACGATGAAGGGCTAACAGTACAGTTCGCTGCTTACAATGGCAGCTCTAACCTCGTGCCATTCGGTATTGGTTTCCATCCCTACCTTGCGGCCGGGGCGGGAGGTATTGACGCAGCGCATCTTCAGATTCCGGCTAGTCGTCGCCTCTTGCTAAATGCTAGAGGTCTTCCTTATGGCAGTGAGTCCGTTGCTGGATCACCCTATGACCTACGCTCGGGCTCAGGCTCAAGAAGCAACAGGCAAAATCCGCCTAACCAAACTCTTCAAGAGTTGCACCTCAGCGACTGCTTTACTGATCTCAGTTTCGACGACGATGGTAAGTGGCGTGTGTTCTTCGAGCCAGACGACTTACCTGGTAACCCAGTTGTCGTTTGGGCCGACGATAGCTTTGGTTACATAATGTGTTTTACAGGAGACACATTTGAAGGAGACCTTCAGCGTTGTGCTGTGGCAATCGAGCCAATGACCTGTCCACCAAATGCTTTGCGGACGGGAGAAAGTCTGCTGTTGCTCAAGCCGGGTGAACGAGTAACCGGAAGTTGGGGAATCGAGTTTCCTGGGAAGGAGCGACGAAGGTAGAAAATGATACGACACCAACTTCTCCGTTCACTGACACAACTATCAATCAATACCTCATGAGCCCAGTACCCTTAAGAGAGCCATAACCACGAAAATCCAAATACATGACCGTGCCGTCAAAGCGCTGTCTTTCGCCAACGGCTCTTTTTTACTTCCTTTTTTACTTCCTTTTTTACTTCCTTTTTACCAATTCCTCATACCTTTCAAAGTCCACGAAATAGTGCTCACTTTGCCTCAAGGAACTTCTTCATCGTTGGATGGGTATCTCGAAGGCTAACCTCTTGACAAGCAACGACAACATTGTAAATGACTACGCAAGTGGAGTGACACCAGCACTAATTGAGGATAAACCTGAATTATCCGTAGAACGGCGTAGACGGAAGTCCACCTACTCCAGGAGCAAAACACAAAATATCCCCTGCATGCGGTTGATCACTTAGCTCTTCAGGAGACAAACCTGCTGCTGCGGAAGTTAGAAAAAGAATATCCAGCTTCGGGCCACCAAATGCACAACTCGTAACCCTGGTGACAGGTAGTTCAATACGTCGGTCCAAACACCCGTCTGGCCGATAACGGTGAATAGCCCCACCAAAAATTAGACAAACCCAAATGCCACCATCGATGTCAACACAAAGGCCATCGGGTCGTCCGCTTTCGGCTTCAATAGTCACGATACGGCGACGATTGGACAATTCACCACTGTCCGGCTGGAAATCAAAGGCATCCACGCCAAGCGTTGGAGTGTCCACATAATACAAAGTACGCCCATCAGGACTCCAGCCAAGGCCGTTTGAAACGGTTACACCGCTTAGCATCTCCGTCAACTGTCCACTGGGCTCAAGGCGGTACAGAGAAGAAGCGCCCTTGGATCGACCTTTGGTAAGGGTTCCCACCCAAAAACGTCCTAGCGGATCACAAGCTCCGTCATTGAAACGACCTCCTTTTGGCATAGCAGAAGGTCGAGCAATGACTTCCAGTTCACCCATCCAAGTGTCCTTTACAGCAATGTTATCCTCCATCGCCATTACTAAGCCGCCATTTATACGTGGAGCTACCGCACTAACCTGAGATGACATATAGTCAACCTCATCAATGCAAGTACTAGGGTCGAAACGATGTAGTTCTCTCCGTTGAATATCTACCCAGAGTAGGCGCTCACAGGTTTCATCCCAAACCGGGCCTTCACCTAACAAGGCTCCTGCTCTAAGAGCCACCTCCACCGAAGGTTTAAATGTCAAAATCATTCCTCCTAGACTGTCATGCCAACTTCAACCAGGTCTTTGGCAAATTGCCTAAGCATCGGAGCGGTCAGTGAGGCAAGGGGGAAAGCTGGATGTGAAGAACAAACCCCCAATAAATGTAAGGCAGCCTTCCAGCAAACAGGGAACCCGAATTTACGACAAATATCTACTATCTTGAGCAATTGGAGTTGCAAATCTCCGGCTTTCGACCAGTCTTCAGCTTGCATCGCGGACCAGAGCAAACTCACTATTTCTGGTACCAGGTTGGCCGAAGCAGCAATTGTACCAGCTCCGCCGAGGAGACAACTCCCTGTCAATAGGGTGTCGCTCCCAGTAAAGACAGAAAACGACGTTTCCCTAGTGACAGCGAGCACTCTTTCGAAGTATTCCATATCTCGGCTCGAATCTTTCATCCCAATAACTAGCTCGTCTCTCGCCAACTCCCGAACCACTTCTGGTGGTATGTTTATCTTGGTTAGCGCTGGAATGTTATACAGAAGTACAGGCAGTGGGGAATGGCTAACAACGGCTTCAAACCATTGTGTAACCGCGTCCGACCCAAGTTGATAATAAAACGGAGTGGTAACCAAAACAGCATCTGCCCCAGCATCTGCATAAGCAGACAAGTCCTCTGAAACCTCTGTGATCGTCGTTGCTACAACTGCAGGAATATTCCAAACATTATTAGGAACTCGTTCTGACACTACTGTTGCCAACCTGGCGCGAACTTGCCTACTCAACAGTGGACCCTCGCCCGTAGAACCCGCGGGACATACTCCAGTAAGGGAATAGGCCAAGACATGGTCAAGTAAGCGATGAAGTCCCTCTTCATCAAGTTGGCCGCGATCATCTAGTGGCGTCACCAACGCAACCATGGCTCCCTTCAGGGATTTCACCTTTATGCACCCATCAAACTGAGGTTCCTTCAACAAAAATCTCCTCTCCTTGAGCAGCAACTGGTCCTGTCCATCTAGATTGCCTTTCATCTCCGCTGCTGCGCTCTATGAGCTACAAACAAACCATTTCGAACGTATATTGCCAATAGCAGTTAAATCTAAATCGGACCATCACAATATGTGCAAAAACTCGTGCAGATCAATGACGACCGTCGGTTAACCAACGGAGAGATCACTTCGGGAACGGCTTCTCCCTGGCATTGCCGACCGCAAAGCCAAGATCCTCATAAATCAAACTCGAGAGTTCGTTGAATCTCATGTAATGACGGTTATTTCCGGGCATTCCGTTGGTGAGTAAATTGACCACCAAGCCGATCTCTGGATCACAAAAGCTCATTGATGACTGAGAACCACCATGGCCATAAGTACGTCTGGAACAATGGCCGCCCATCGCTACTGAGTCAACATTGAACCCTAGACTCCATCTAGTTAGTGTTCCTGAGGTTTCGTCAATCAGATCTATCCTTTGAGGAGCAGTAAGTGCCTCGACAGTAGGTGGTCGCAGAATCTGAACATTACCTCTCGTTCCCTTACCGCACAACATCTGCCAAAAGTAGTTAAGTTGGTTCATTGGGCCTATGCCACCTGCTCCCGGAGATATAGACTCCAAGGTCTCCTGGGAGTCGTAGGTGTCTAGGAGAATTGCGACCCCTTTTGAAGTGTCGTGCATGCTTCCTATACGATTGCTCATGCTTTCGTAAGCCTTCTTCGGCATGCCTACATAGCAGTCATCCATTCCAAGGGGCAAGAATATCTCCTCTCTCACGTAGGCATCAAAAAACCTGCCATCAATCTTTCTTACAATCTCCCCAAGCATCGTCATGCCGGATGTCAGGTGATAACCAGCTCTTTTGCCGGGTATCCAACCAGGCTCAATTGGAGTGTGACAAATACCTTTCACTATTTCGTACCATCTCTCTTGGACAGAACCCGCATTTGAGGT
>JAJZIP010000217.1 GCA_021810525.1 Actinomycetes bacterium
ATCCCTTACCATCAGGTGTAGCTGCCATCCCAACTATTGGTTGAGCTAGTGGCTTACCACCCATAGAGCCGTAGAAGCTGGCATCACCGAAGGAGAAGACTCCACCGTCAGCTGCGATTAAGTGATAGCCACCAAGAGCAGAAACTATATGAGAAGTAGCTGGTGCGGAGAAACTAATCTTACGGGATGGCCCGTGGAAGCTACAGTTAGGCGCTGCACAGACGCCATTACTTTGGCTTGAGGAAGCTGTGGAACCTGTCGATGCATAGGCCGGTGTGATGCCACCACCCAAAAGTGCCGAGAGAGACAATCCAAGTGTGACGAGAGCCAGAAGCAAGCGAGTCGCAACGGATCGCACATTTTTCCTCATTGAAACCCCCGTACTGTTTATCCCGTCTTACCAATCGGATCTACATTGTCGCTGGTTATGAAACCATTGTCTTGCACGCGACATCTTCCGCCAGGAGCTACCGTATCCCAGAGTTATTTAGAACACAAATTTGTCCCGCAAAAGTTGGACAGCAATCTCGCAATCCCCTCGACTAAGGGATATAACATTTGATATGGTCATGGAATGTGGGAGGGAATTCCGGAGCTATTACAAACATGGCGAATTGATGTTGCACATCTCAGTCTTCGTCAGACCTCAGAACGTGCTCAACAAATCGCCAAAAAGTCCGGAGATAATGAAGTCTCTTTCGGACATACAAAGATTGCTCACTGGGAAACCAAACAGGTCAGACCTAATCACATTCCCGACTATGGACTCAGGATCTTGGATGCTACCTACAGCGCAGATGGGGCGCTAGTAGGCATCGCCCGTGCTCTGTCCACACCAAGAGCCTTGAAACCACGTTGGCAGTGGGTACACACTTTTCTGAATTACAGTGACACGTATGTACAGGCTGCGAACCATTCTCAACATGGCGGACCCGTATGGGCATGGCTACGGCCAGGAAACGAAATGGCTGGCTGGATCGATGCTGATGTGCGATGGGGCATATTCAGAGTCAAGGTATCTCGACATTGTGGACCGGGGGGACTATTCTTGACCTCTCCAGTGTCGACTGATCACCCAGCTGCGTTCATCAACTGGAATTACGCACCGGGATGGGTTGACTTTGGTCACGGACAAATACCTCCATCACTTGGAGTTGATATCGTGAGCGCTCTAGAACTTTTGACTGTTGTCGAAACTGCAGGGGCATTCAAGAAGCTGTGGCACCACTACTTGGATACCCTCATAGGTCCCCTCTCTCGTCGTGAGGCGGCACTGAGGGAAGTGCCAAGATTTCTCAGTGCGAAACCAGGCCTTTTACGCGACCTTTTGAATAAGGACAGTACTGCTGGTAATTTGTTAGATCTCGTTGGAAACGAGCCTCCAGACAAGAAAGACAAAGAACATCTGTTCACCCCTGAAGAGTTCCGAAGACTCAGGGAACATAGAAGTTTGTCTCGATCAGAGGTTTCAAGGGCGGTCAGTTCCTTGTCGGCGAATTTAGATGTGAGTGAAGATCAAATTGCACACTTAGAAGAGGGCAGAAACGTTACGGTAGAGCTTCTCGTATCGTGTCTAGACATGATATATGGTGCCGGTGGACACTCATTTCGACAGACAGTGCCGGTACAAATCCAAGGCCACAGAAATGCCTCTGTAAGCTTTCCCCCGCACTGGGTTGGTCCGGTTTCGCTCAGATTTAGTGCAAGAAACAAAGATGTGACGACGGGAATTGCTGAACTGCATTGGAAAGAATGGATGACTACCTTCACCATTAGGAGCGACGTAAGTGTCACATTGCGTAAGGATGCTCCAGACTCGACTCCTCTGCTGATTCAAATTCCAATGGGTTGGGAAGTCACAGCAGAGATTGGATATAACGAACTTGCAATTGACATCAATGACAACTGGACATTTGAAGATCGGCCTGAATTCCGGAAGTCACTACTTGACCGACTCGTTCCAGCCGGCCTTGGGTTGTGGGGAAGATCACCTTCGGATGTAAAGAAATGGCTCAGAAGGTTTCGCTAAGCCAGAAAGTTTCGGTGAGCCAGAAAGTTTCGGTAAGCCAGCAAATTTCTGTGAATCTTGATTCGTAGAACCGGCATGATTGTCAGCTTCCTCGCAATCATTCATACAGCAACAGCATAAAAATCACCCTCTTCAATTCCAGTGCAATGAAATGAAATGAAATCTTTCTGATATATTAGGGAAATTAGGCGCCCTCCTTGACTATGAAGAATCGGCGCCCAGAAATACCGATCTAGTTAAGGAATTGGGCAGGTGTAATGCATAAGAGCGCTTTGAATACTGCTGCGTTGTTTTTCCAAGTTTACTTAGCTGATCGAGAAGAACTAACTATTGTTGATATCGGCTCACAGGATGTAAATGGCTCGCTAAAAAATGTCTCGCCTCCGCAACATCGCTATATAGGCGTAGATTTTGCTAGCGGCAACGGGGTCGACGTTGTATTGACTGACCCATATGAATATCCATTTGATTCAGGCTCTATCGACTGTATTGTTTCCAGTTCCTGTTTTGAGCACTCTGAGTTTTTCTGGCTGTCATTTCTTGAGATGGTAAGAATACTCAGGGACGGCGGAATTATCTATCTAAACGTACCATCAAACGGATTATTTCATCGATATCCCGTAGATTGCTGGAGATTCTATCCCGACAGTGGCAATGCTTTAGCCAGATGGTGCCACTACAACGGTCACGATGTCGTCCCTCTTGAGTCCTTTGTCTCTAATCAGGATAGCCAGGATGGTCAGTTCGCATGGAATGATTTTGTTGCGGTTTTCTTGAAAGGTTCAAACAATCTGGCAAAGGTAGGTGACATAAGAATAATGGACTTCAAAAAAGATGTCAGCAATGGACTGCGCACACTATCTAGTGGTATTCAAGGCGATTACGAGAACTATGAAGAACCTTCGCAGGATCAGAAAATGGCTCTTCCATTTAAGATGACACGATCCTTAATCGAACCTAAGAGCAGCATTTAGGACAAGAACCTATAGCGAGATGCTCTCCTAAATAAACACCAAGGCAGGGTTACATCTGAGATTTTGGTTTATGCTTTTGATCGCTTTCAATTAACTAGTCGACTTATAAATTATGGGGGGTACCAGTCGTTGGCTCATAGACCTGGACAAACAACGGAGTCTAGATCCACGTCGTACGTAGAGGAAAGGCCAAGCAGCACCGATGTAACATCCTTTATTCCAAAGTCTTGGCAGAAATCGCTTGCCTTGGTGGTGGCGGGAACCACTTTGATTATTTCTCGCTCTACGGCTTCAGTATTTCATCCATATTTTTGGGCTGAGAGCGGAACGGTATTTTACGCGGACGCCTGGAATCATGGATTATCAGCCATATTTCACTCTTTTGCAGGCTATCCAGTGCTTTTTCCTCGGCTTGCCGCTGCAGTAGCAGTTTTGTTTCCCTTGACATATGGACCATTGGTGTTTGTTGTTATTTCGCTTTTAGTCCAAATGGTGCCATTGATAATCATCTTCTCTAAGCGCTTTGATAACATTACCAAATCACTAGGGGTTCGGCTTATGCTGGCCGGAATATATGTATGTCTTCCCAATTCTTACGAAGTCAATCTGCATCTAATCAGCGGTCAGTGGCAGCTAGCTGTTATTGCCTTTTGCATCCTCGTGAGTGCACCTCCTACGAAAACCAGACAGACTATATTTGATATCTTTTTCTTAGCATTGTCGGGACTGACCGGACCATTCGCGGTTGTCTTGTTTCCGGTTGGAGTCTGGTTGTATTGGAAAAGGCGAAACGATATACGCTATCAGATTCGTCTTGGAGTAGTTACCGCTTGTGCCATCGTCGATGGCTTGACTTTCTTGTTGACTTACTCCTCTAGGCAAACTCTTACTCCGCATGGCAGCCATTTACTTGCACCACTTGGTGCGAATCTCAATGTGTTTATCCATCTCGTTGGAGGTCAGATTGTTGCAGGTGCACTAGCTGGCATGAATGGCTATTCGCACTTACTGTTGTTTTCCTGGGGTAATGCAGCCATTATCCTGGCTGGACTGTTCTATATCATTTTTACCGCATACGTAATCGTGCGTGGCAGAATGGAAGTGCGATTATTTCAAATCTATGCCCTACTAATCTTTGCAGCTTCTCTTATAGACCCTAAAGACAGCACCACCAAAGCCCAATGGCCTCAGATGCTTGCTCCTGGAGCAGGAAATCGCTATTTCTATTTGCCATTGCTGGCTTTTCTTGTCTCTTTGACATGGCTATTTGGACATGCCTTAGCCGAGTGGCAACAACGAAGTGGGTTTGGACTGAGAAACTTTGCCAGGTGGCGATACGGAATCGTCATAGCAATTATTTCAGTACAGTTTCTGATACTTGCAACTATTGGCATTCCCCTAGACTGGTCGTATCCGCCATTTGTGGAACCTAGTCTAGCTTCATCCCAATCTGTGATTTATCAAAGCAATGCCGGACCAGTCACAGTGACAATTGCTCCTCCGGGGTGGAAGATGGTACTAAATAGACGTTGAACTATCGTCTTCAAAGCATTCTGTAGATCTGTTTTGCAGTCACTTCTTTTTGGGATTCAGCAAATGTCAAGTAAATGTAAACAAGATTTTACCATTACTGCCAGATAGTTTTGGAGGGACTGCCGAAAGCAGTCAACAACCTGGCCATCCAAGTGTGCCGGTGATAGCTACGTTTGTAAATAAATGCGGTAGTAGACCAGAAATCAACCGCACAGATAATTATGGTTGGTTCTGCAGAAAAGTCAGCAACAATCGGACAACCCAACCATCAGGGGTCCTGCTCAATTTGGCAATTGAGAAAGTCGTTTATTCTTGAGCTAACCCTCACTTGCGACAGTCTCTGAAGTTTTCCAGCGCTAAGCATAAAGGATATGCCAATGTGGTCCTCCTATCTGTGTACCAAGGAGGACCACATGTTACGCTCGTTACAACAAGTTGTTGGAGTCTTGAACTAACCGCCCATACCAACTATTGGTTGAGCTAGTGGCTTACCACCCATTGAACCATAGAAGCTAGCATCACCGAAGGAGAAGACTCCACCGTCTTTTGCAACCAACCAGTAG